>NZ_JAAQWU010000011.1:0-198907 GCF_012985695.1 Pseudomonas sp. WS 5027
GCTGGGCTGCGAAGCAGCCCCAATAAGCCGAATGCGGTGTATCAGGTGAACCGTAGCGGCTGGTTTTTGGGCTGCTTCGCAGCCCAGCGCGGGGCAAGCCCGCTCGCCACAGGGGCCTTGTCTGCTTGGATTTATGTGTGGATACCGCTATCGCAGGCAAGCCAGGTCAGGTTTTAGGCGTAGTAGTCCACAGCGCTGGAGCCGATAACGGACTGGGCTATCGGTGCCGCCACTTCGGTGACGTCGCCAGCAAGGCCTGTGTCATGCCCATCGCTGTGCCCACCGCTACCGCTGACACCACGGGCCTGGCTCTGCTGTTGGTCCTGGCCCTGGCCTTGCCAGCCACGGGACTGGTCGGACACGTTCACATCAACCTGGCCCATGCCCTGCTGGGCGAACATCTCCCGCAGGCGCCCGGATTGGCTTTCCAAAGCTTCGCGCACGGCGGCATGGCCGCTCATGAAGTTCACTTGGGCCTGCTGGTCGGCGGTGATGTTCACGCGGATATCCAGGCGCCCCAGTTCGGCCGGCTGCAATTGGATATCGGCAGACTTGAGGTTGGCGCTGGACAGGTACATGACCCGGTTCACCACTTCCTCGGTCCAGCCACCCTGGTGCATGGCCAGCGGCTGATTATTCAGTGGCAAGGCGTTGGCCGTCTTGGGCGTGGCGGCCTGGGTCAAGGCGGCCAGGCGATTGGCGAAGTCATCGACGCGGGTGTCGCTGCTCGCCCCCTTCAAATCCTTGAGGCCATCTTCGAGCAGGCCGCTGAAGGCCTTTTCGCCACCCTGGTCAGTGCTGTCCTTGGCCGCCTGCTGGTCAACCATGGCCGCCAGGCCGTTGGTGAAGTTCTGCGCGGCGGTGGGTTCAGCCTGGGTCGGCAGGTTCTTTTGCGCCGCCTGGCTGCTGGCAGACACATGGCCGCCCTGCTCCATCGCCAGGCGCACGGCGGGCAACGAGTCCAATGGATCGGCTTCGGGGTCGAAGGCCGGAGCGACCTCTTCAGTGACCGGCGGCGTGGTCACCAGCAGCGGCGTGCTGACGTCATCTGCCACGCCAGCCTGGGCCGCGACCGGGACGGGTGTCACTGCCGCCGCCAAGGCCGGATCGAGCACCGGGTCGACTGTCGGTGGCTGGGCTTGCGCCAGATCCTTGTCCGCACTTTTATCGTCATCGCTGCTGGCTGCTGCGTCCGCCTTGGTGGGCGCGGTGGCAGGCAAATTCTTGCCGCTATCGGCAACTGCTGGAGTGCCAGCGGCAGGCTTGTCGTTGCCGACATCCTTCTTTGCACTGGTCTCGACCGGTTTGTCGCGGCTCGGCTTGGGCGCCATATCCAGAGCCTTGGCGGGTGCCGCCTTGGACTCCTTGGCGAACACCTGAGCAAAGCCTGGCGCTCTAGCCCGCGTGTCCGCGGCCGTTGCCTGCGCATTGGCGGGGGAAGCCTGCGGCTTGACCGTGGGGGCGGCCTGCAGGAGCGAGTTGGGGGCTAGAGGCATAATTGGTCTCCGCTGCGCAGGGTCGAGGGCGCAGGCAGAAGATAGAGAGCAAAAGTCGGGCCAGTTTTTCAACCAACCCAGAACCGCTGGCACTCCGACTCGTACAACGGCTTGACCAAGGCAAACTCGTGGTCGATCTGATCCACCAAATCGGCCAGATCGGCGACCTGCGCGCTGGTCGACTCAATCTCCAGGCGCTGGCACAGCTCCGCCAGGCGCACCGCACCGAGGTGGCCGCTACTGCCTTTGAAGCTATGGGCAATCCGCCCCAGCGCCTTGGCGTCACCGCGCGCCTTACGCAGTTCTTCGACGCGCTTTTGCGAGTCATCAAGAAAGGTGTCGAGCAAATGGGGGTATTCACCCTCCATCACGTCCTGCAAACCCACCAACACTTCAGGGTCCATATGTATCTGCGTCACTTGTTCGCTCCTTGATCAAGAATCGGCGGATTATGCCAGAGCCGCCCAGCAAAACTCCACGCACACACTGCGCCCGCCATCGGTCCAGCGTACATTGCTGCTCAGTTGCCGAACCAGGTTCAATCCGCGCCCAGACAGACGGTCGATATCCAGCGGCCGAGCCAGCACCGCTTCCACATCAAAACCCGGCCCACTGTCTTCAATTCGCAGGCTCAAACAACCGCCCACCTCGGTCGGCACAACGTCCACATGCACGCGCACATAGCCACTGTCTAGCTGGTCGAGCCGCTCGTTGCGCAGGCCATAGTAGCGGGCAAACCCCTGCACATCGCGCTTGAGCTGGGAATCCAGGCCCAGCACGCCATGCTCCAGGGCATTGGAATACAACTCAGCCATCACACTGTACAGCGCACCACTCTGGCCCCGCAGACCGTGGATTTCCAGGAGCAACTGCAGCAGGTACGGCAACGGGTTGTAACGCTTGAGGGTTTCGGCGCGAAACTCAAAACTCACCGACCAGTCCAGCGGGCACGACTGGCCGCTGTCGGTGTACTGCACGGTCGACGACCGCAGCGCCTGCTCGGGCAACAGGCTGATTTCCACCAGACTGACATCATCGCGTACCTGGCCACGAAACCCGGCAAGGGCTTGTTCGATTTCCTCAAACAGGCGCTCAGGCTCACGGTTGGCGGCGAACACCTCAAGCAAGCGCTCTACCCCAAACAATTGTTCGCTGGCATCCGCCGTATCAATCACCCCATCGGACAGCAGGAACACCCGATCCCCCAGGGCCATGGGCCAGACTTCAGTGCCATCGTCAAACACCTCGGGCGCCAACACGCCCAACGGCAAATGCCGTGACACCAATGGCGTGCGCTTTCCCGTGGCCACTTCATGCACATAGCCATCGGGCATGCCGCCATTCCATACCTCCACCACCCGCCGCTGCACACTGAGGCACAGCAGCGTGGCACAACAGAACATATCCACTGGCAGGATGCGCTTGAGCTTGGCGTTCATCTCCCGCAGGGTCTGCGTCAGGCCGTAGCCCTTGGCGGTCATGCCATAGAACACTTCGGCCAAAGGCATCGCGCCGACGGCAGCCGGCAGGCCATGACCGGTGAAATCGCCCAGCAACACATGCATATCGCCCGATGGGGTATAGGCCGCCAGCAGCAGGTCGCCATTGAACAGCGCATAGGGTGATTGCAGATAGCGAATGTTCGGCGCGGCATTGATGCAGCCGGAATGGGCGACCTTGTCGAACACCGCCTTGGCCACCCGCTGCTCATGCAGCAGGTAGTCATGGTGACGGGCGATCTGGTCGCGCTGCTGCAACACCGTGGCCTGCAACCGGCGCAGGCGATCCATCGCGTTGATCTTCGCCGCCAGGATGACCTGGTTGTAGGGCTTGGCCAGAAAGTCGTCGCCGCCGGCATCCAGACAACGCGCCAGGGCTTCACTCTCACGCAGGGAGGTGAGGAAGATGATCGGCACCAGCGCCTCGCCAGCCAGCTGCTTGATCTGCCGGGCCGCCTCGAAGCCGTCCATCACCGGCATCAGGGCATCCATCAACACCAATTGCGGGCGGTCGCGGGCAAACACCTGCACCGCTTCGGCGCCGTTGCTGGCGGTCAGCACTTGATGGCCCTGGCGGCGCACGATGGTCGAGAGCAATAGCAGATCGGTGGCGCTGTCTTCGGCGATCAGCACGGTCAGGGTTTCAGACACTTGAGTGCTCAAGTGATATCGAACAGCTTTTCGAAGTTGGAGATAGCGAGGATCTTGCGCACATCGGGGCTGCTATTGATCACCTGCACCTCAGCGTCATCGCCGCCAGCATGATCACGCAGCAACAGGAGCATGCCCAGGGCAGAACTGTCGAGATAGGTGGCCTCTTTCAAGTCCACCACGTAGGTCTGGGGGACCTTGTAGAACCGCTCGTAGGAATCACGAAAGGCTTGGTGGCTGCCGAAATCGAATCGGCCTTTGACGGCAATCGTCAACTTCTTCCCATCCAGGGATACTTCTGAGGCGACTGACATACGACTGGTTCCTTGTCGTGGGTATGTGCAACAAGGTGTAGCAGGTGATCGCAGAGTGGGCAACAAGCAGCAGCAAATGTGGTGTTTGTTGTGGGCAAGGCGCTGTCGTGGCGAGGGGGCTTGTCCCCCGCTGGGCTGCGTAGCAGCCCCAATAAGACCGCTGAGTTTTTCAGATAGACCGGGCCGGCAGGTCTTGGGGCTGCTACGCAGCCCAGCGGGGGACAAGCCCCCTTGCCACAAAAAGCACCTTGGGTCCGGCTAGTATTGATCCTGGCGCGGCAGGCGCTGGGACAGTTCGTCGAGCAGCTTCTGTTCGCGTTTGTCTTCCAGAGCGCGGGCTTCGTCGATGTAACGCTGTACCAGCTTGCGCAGGCCTTCGACCCGGGCGTAGGCCTGTTGCCAGCCTTCGCGGGCCTTGTCGAGGTTGTTCTGGTGCCAGACCAGGCTCTGACGCTGCTGGCCGACGGCGCTTTCCAGTTGGTTGAGAAAGTGCTGGTAGTTCATCAGCCACTGCCCGGAAACGCCCTTGCTGCCGCGATCGATCCACTGCTGCTGGTATTCGCCGCGAAAGCGCTCCAGGTCGCCCAGCTTGCTCTCGGCCAGGCGCACCTGACCCTGGAAATGCCCCAGGCGCTGGGCGGCGGTACGTTCGGCGCTTTCGGCCATTTCCACCACGGGGGCAAGGCGTGCGGCGCGACTAGTGGCCATGGGAGGTTAGCCGCCAGGCGCAGGCGCGAACACCGACGCCAGGTGCGCTTCGCTTTCAGCCATGCTGATGTTGTCGTTCAGGCCCTGGCGCAGGTAGGTCACCAGTTGCGGTTGCAGGGCAATCGCCAGGTCAGTCTCGCGGTCGCCACCGGCCACATAGGCGCCGACGCTGATCAGGTCGCGGCTTTGTTGATAGCGCGACCACAGCTGCTTGAACTGCTGGGCGCGGGTCATATGCTCGGCGCTGACCACCGACGGCATCACCCGGCTGATGGACGCTTCGATATCGATAGCCGGGTAATGCCCCTCCTCGGCCAGGCGCCGCGACAGCACGATGTGCCCATCGAGCACGCCCCGCGCCGAGTCGGCAATCGGGTCCTGCTGGTCATCGCCTTCGGACAACACGGTGTAGAACGCAGTGATCGAGCCACCACCGGCCTCGGCATTCCCCGCCCGCTCCACCAGTTTGGGCAGCTTGGCAAACACCGACGGCGGATAGCCTTTGGTGGCGGGCGGCTCGCCAATGGCCAGGGCGATTTCCCGCTGGGCCTGGGCGAAACGTGTGAGGGAGTCCATCAGCAACAGGACATTCTTGCCCTTGTCGCGAAAATATTCGGCAATCCGCGTGCAATACATGGCTGCTCGCAGACGCATCAGCGGCGCATCGTCCGCCGGGGAAGCCACCACCACCGAGCGCTTGAGGCCCTCTTCACCGAGGATATGCTCGATGAACTCCTTCACCTCACGGCCCCGCTCACCGATCAGGCCGACCACGATGATGTCGGCCTCGGTAAAGCGCGTCATCATGCCCAGCAGCACACTCTTACCCACGCCGGTACCGGCAAACAGGCCCAGGCGCTGGCCGCGACCGACCGTCAATAAACCGTTGATGCAACGAATGCCCACGTCCAGCGGCTGGCTGATGGGGTTGCGCTTGAGCGGGTTGATGGTCGGGCCGTCCATCGGCACCCAGTCTTCGGCCTTCATCCCGCCCTTGCCGTCCAGCGCACGACCGGCGCCGTCGAGCACGCGCCCGAGCATGCTCATGCCCATCGGCAGGCGCCCGGTATCGGCCAACGGCACCACGCGTGCGCCTGGCGCAATACCGGCGAGGCTGCCGACCGGCATCAGGAAAATCTTGCTGCCGGAAAAGCCCATGACTTCCGCTTCCACCTGCACCGGGTGGTAACTGTCATCGTTGATCACCAGGCAGCGGCTGCCCATGGCGGCGCGCAGGCCTTCGGCTTCGAGGGTCAGACCGACCATGCGCAGCAGGCGGCCTTCAAGGATCGGCTGGCCGGGCAACTCGGTGGCTTCGATATAACCGCCCAGGCGCTTGGCGAAGCTGGTGCGATCAAGGCGCATCAGGCGCGTCCAGGTCAGTGCTCAGATCAGGCGCAGCCGGGTGCAGCGCTTGTTCGTGCAACTGGTCGAACAGCTTGGCCATGATCTGCGTGATACGCGTCTCGACCGTGGCATCGATCCGGCTGTGCTCGGTCTCGACCCGGCAACCACCGGGCTGCAACGCGGCATCTTCAACAATGCGCCAGGTTTCTTCATGCCGCTCGCGCAGGGCTTTGACCTGCTCGAAATCCTGCGGGTTGATGTACAGCCGCACGTTGCCGACGCCCAGGGGCAACAGCTTGAGGGCTTCGCGCATCACGCTTTCAATCTGGCTGGAGTCCAGCGCCAGTTCACGCTGGATAACCTGGCGGGAGATGTGTTCCACCAGGCCCACCATGGCCTTTTCCAGTTGCGAGTCCTGCTCGGCAATCGGCGCGAACAGGTTGCCCATCAGGCGCTCCAGGCTGGCCAGCTTCACATTCAAGGCTGCGTCAGCTTCCTGGCGGACCTTGAGGGTGGTGCTGTGGAAACCTTCTTTCTCGCCCGTGGCAAAGCCTTCGTTGTAAGCCTCCTGGCGGATGCTTTCGAGCTCTTCAAGGGTCAGTGGCTGGACTTCGTCCAGGGGCACTTCTTCCATTTCCATCGGCGTCTCTTCGACCGGCTCGGGCTCGGGTTCGGGCTTATGCGGGTCGAAGCTGGGCAGCGACCAGACGTCGAACCCGCCGACGTCCCGGGCGCGAATCAAGTCGCTGGGCGTCTCATCATTGTTCGACATGCGCTGCGCCTTAGATCATTTCTTCGCCGCCCTTCCCGCCGAGAACGATTTCTCCGGCTTCGGCCATACGGCGGGCAATGGTGAGGATTTCTTTCTGCGCGGTTTCCACGTCGCTGACGCGCACCGGGCCCTTGGCTTCGAGGTCGTCGCGCAACAGTTCCGAGGCACGCTTGGACATGTTCTTGAAGATCTTTTCCTTGACGCCCTCGTCCGAGCCCTTGAGGGCCAGCACCAGCACATCGGAGGACACTTCGCGCAGCAACGCCTGGATGCCACGGTCGTCGACATCGGAGAGGTTGTTGAACACGAACATGAGGTCTTCGATCTGCACCGACAGGGTGTCGTCGATCTCGCGGATCGAGTCCATCAACTGGCCTTCCACCGAGCTGTCGAGGAAGTTCATGATGTCGGCCGCGCGCTTGATACCACCCAGGGTGGTGCGTGCCGCGTTGGAGTTGCCGGAGAACTGCTTCTCCAGGATCGTGTTCAATTCTTTCAAGGCCGCCGGCTGCACGGTATTCAACGACGAGACGCGCAGGATGATATCCAGGCGCACCTTGTGGTCGAAATGGCCGAGCACTTCGCCGGCCTGGTCCGGGTCCAGGTAAGCCACGACAATCGCCTGGATCTGCGGGTGCTCGTAACGGATCACGTCCGCCACCGCCCGCGGTTCCATCCACTTGAGGCTGTCGAGGCCACTGGTGTTGCCGCCCAGCAGGATGCGGTCGATCAGGCCGTTGGCCTTGTCTTCGCCCAGGGCCGAGGTGAGCATCTTGCGGATATAGCTGTCGGAGCCAACGCCCAGGCTGGTCTGGTCGCCGACGATCTCGACGAACTCGCTCATCACCTGCTCGACTTGCTCGCGGTGCACATTGCGCATCTGCGCCATGGCGACGCCGACCCGTTGCACTTCCTTGGGGCCCATATGGCGCAGCACTTGGGCCGCGTCGGTCTCACCCAGGGACAGCAACAGCACGGCGGCTTTGTCGACCCGGGTCAGCTTGGCAACAGAGGCTCGATTATCACTCATCTGCGTTGATCCACTCTTTCACGACCTGGGCCACACGACCCGGGTCTTCTGCCACCAGACTTTTGATTGCATTCAACTGCGCGTCATACCCTTCGCTCGGGCTTGGCAGCAGAATGCTCTGCGGCCCGCCAAGGCTGACGCGGTCGTTGGCCAGTTCGCCATCCAGGCCGCCCATGCCACCCAACTCGACATCACCGAACGGCGCCAACTGCTTCTTGCCGTGGCCGGTGATGTTGTTGAGCACAGGGCGCAGCACGCCGAACACCAGCACCAGGATGAACAACACCCCCAGCACTTGTTTGACGATGTCCCAGAACCAGGGTTGAGAGTAGAACGGAATATCGGCAATCACCTCGCCGCGCTCCAGGGAGAACGGCATGTTGATCACGCTGACGCTGTCGCCACGGCTGGCATCGAAGCCCACGGCGTCCTGCACCAGGCGAGTGAAGCGCGCCAATTCATCGGCGGTCCACGGGGCGCGGGTGGTTTCGCCGTTGGCGGCGTTGATCTTGACCTGGTCATCCACCACCACCGACACCGACAGGCGGTTCAAGCGCCCTTGCTGTTGCTTGGTGTGGCTGATGGAGCGGTCCAGTTCGAAGTTCTTGGTGGACTGCTGACGCTTGTCGGCCGGGTAAGGCGCGAGCATCGGCTGGCCGGTGGCCGGGTCCATGATTTGCTGACCATTGGCGTCCAACAGCGGCTGGCCGGGCTGGATCGCGCTGGCGGTCGCGGCGGCGCCACCGGTGGTTTGCGGGGCACTGGCCGGCGCGGGCGGCTGATTGCTCAGGGCGCCGGGTACGCCTTGCGGAGGACCATTGGCGGCAGTGCGCTGTTCGCTGGTCGATTGCTCGCTGCGCAGGGCTGGCTGGTCGGGGTTGAACTGCTCGGAAGTCGACTCGACGGCGCTGAAGTCCACGTCGGCGGACACTTCAGCCTTGTAGCGGTCGTTGCCCAGTACCGGTTGCAGGATGTTGTGTACGCGCTGGGTGAGCATGCTTTCCATGCGGCGGCTGTAGTCGAACTGCTTGCCGGCCATGGTCAACGCGGAGTTTTCCGCCTGGTCGGAGAGCAGGTTGCCCTTCTGGTCGACCACGGTGATCTGTGACTTGCTCAACTCGGGCACGCTGGTCGCCACCAAATTGACGATGGCCAGGACCTGGCCCGGCTCCAGGGAGCGACCGGCAAACAGCTCGACCAATACCGAAGCGCTGGGCTTGCGCTCGTCGCGCACAAACACCGAGCTTTTCGGAATCGCCAGGTGCACACGGGCACCCTTGACGTTGTTCAGGCTAGAGATGGTGCGCGCCAGTTCGCCTTCCAGGCCACGGCGGTAACGGGTGGCTTCCATGAACTGGCTGGTACCCAGGCCCTGGTCTTTATCGAGAATCTCAAAACCGATGTTGCCATCGGTCGGTGCCACGCCGGCGGCGGCCAGCTTCAAGCGGGCACGGGCGACGTCATCGGCCTTGACCAGCAAGGCGCCGGAGTTGGGCTCCACGGTGTAGGCGATATCGGCGGCGGCCAGGGTTTCCATGACCTGCTTGGCATCCATCCCCGCCAGGCTGCCATAGAGTGGCCGGTAATCGGGTTGCTGGGACCACAACACCACGGCAAAACCAATCGCCACGCTGGCAGCCAGGCCGACCATCAGGCCCACCTGACGCAACATGGTCATTTCGGAGAGGTTTTCCAGGAACGACAGGCCAAACAGCGGCGGCTTGCCGTCTGTCTTGGCGGGTACGTTATCCACGACTGCTTCTGCCATGACTTAAATCTCGTCCTTAAACCGGCATCTGCATGATGTCTTGATAAGCCTGAACCAGCTTGTTGCGCACTTGGGTCAAGGCCTGGAAGGAAACGCTGGCTTTCTGGGATGCGATCATCACGTCGGTGAGGTCGACGCCACTCTTGCCGATTTCGAAAGCGGTCGACAGTTGGCTGGACGCTTGCTGGGTATCGCTGACTTTGTTGATGGCTTGACCGAGCATGTCGGCAAAGCTGCTTTGGCCCAATTCCGGCACTTGCGCGACGGATTTCGGCTGGGACATGGCGTCCATTTGCATGGATCGCATATCCAACATCAACCGATTGAACTCAACACCTTGGCTCATGAACTTCTCTCTCCGACGACCCGCAATTTTTTGACACTACGCAGCGGTTAGTAGGGGTGGTAGCAACAAGGGTGCCAGCTCCATGGCAACTCGTAAGAAAAGCCGACAAACCTTGTCGGCTGATGTGTATCTCAGCTAGCGAAAAGGAACGCTTCCACGTCCATCCCCGCATCGCGCATTTGCGCCAGCTTGTAGCGCAAAGTGCGCGGGCTGATGCCCAGGCGCTCGGCAGCCTCTTTGCGACGGCCACGTTCAGCACGCAGGGTGTCGATAATCATCTGGAATTCGCGGCGGCGCAGGTCGTCGCCCAGGCCACCGGCAGCCTCAGCCGGGGCGCTTGCCAACGGCGCCGGGGCCAGGCTCGGCAGCGGCGCCGCAGCGGTGCCGACCGCCAGGCAGAAGTCCTGGGGCTGGATCAGGCCGCCCTGCTGCAAAATCAGTGCGCGCTGGATCGCGTTGTCCAGCTCGCGCACGTTGCCCGGCCATGGGTAACTGATCAGGCAAGCCTGGGCCTCGGCCGACAGCCGCGCCTGGGCGTGTTTCATTTTATTGACGTGCTTGCTCAACAGGCGCTCGGCCAGCGGCACGATATCGGCCGGGCGCTCACGCAGCGGGCGCCAGGCCAACGGGAAGACTGAGAGCCGGTAGAACAAGTCTTCACGAAAGCGCCCCGCCGCCACTTCGCCGGCGAGGTCACGGTTGGTGGTGGCGACCACACGGATATCCAGCTGGATTGGCTTGCGTGCGCCCACCCGCTCCACTTCGCGCTCTTGCAGCACGCGCAGTAGCTTGGCCTGCAGGCCGAGGGGCATTTCGGAGATTTCGTCGAGCAGGATGGTGCCGCCATCGGCCTGCTCAAACTTGCCGGCCTGGGCGGCGATGGCGCCGGTAAAGGAGCCTTTCTCATGGCCGAACAGGGTGGCTTCGAGCATGTTGTCGGGGATCGCCGCGCAGTTGATCGCGATAAACGGCTGGCTGGCCCGGTGGGATTGCTGGTGGATGTAGCGCGCCAACACTTCCTTGCCGGTACCCGACTCGCCGGAGATCAGCACGGTGGAATCGCTGCGGGCGACTTTGGCCGCCAGCTCCAGCAACTGCGCACTGGCCGGCTCGCAGGCAATCGGCCCCTCGCTGTCTGCCGCCCCCACGACGCCGAGGGCATGGCGTGCCACCAGCTCGATCAAGGCCTTGGGCTCGAATGGCTTGACCAGATAATCTGCCGCGCCCTGGCGCATGGCATCCACTGCCCGCTCTACCGCGCCGTGGGCGGTCATCAACAGCACCGGCAGTTGCGGCTGACGTGCGCGCAGCAGGCCAAGCAACTGGTGGCCGTCCATGCCTGGCATGTTGACGTCACTCACCACCAGGCTGAAGGACTCTTGCTCCACCGCCTCCAAGGCTTCCTCGGCCGAACCGACCGCCCGATAGTCATGGCCCGCCAACAACAGCGTGTCAGCCAGTGCTTCACGCAGGGCGCGATCGTCTTCAACCAGTAAAACCTTGATAGCCATTTATCCTTACTCCGCGCTTGCCGCGCCGGAAAACAGCGGCAGCGTTATCAATGCACAGGTGCCGCGCCCCACACGGGAGCGCAACTGCAATTCTCCCTGATGGGCACGGGCCACTGCCTTGACCACGGTCAGCCCCAGGCCGGTACCATTGGTCTTGGTGGTAAAGAAGGGTTCGCCCAGGCGCTGCAACACTGCCGGATCAATCCCGCTGCCGCTGTCGCTGATGCACAGGCGCAGGGTTTGCTCGCGGCTGTACAAGTGCACTTTGAGCCGTGCCCCTGGGCCGCTGGCCTGGCTGGCGTTTTCGATCAGGTTGAGCAGCGCGCCCACCAGGGTGTCGCGATTGCACAGCAACTCGCCCCAATGGCTGTCGCACTGCCAGCGCACCGAGGCTTCCTGCACATGGGTCGCGGCGGCGGCTTGCAGCGACTGCATCAAGGCGGCAGGCGTGACCCGGTCGGTCAGCGGCAGCTCGCCCCGGGCAAATACCAGCATGTCGCGCACCTGGTGCTCCAGCTCATGCAGGCGCTCCTTGAGCCGCCCGGCAAAACGCTGGTGGGTGGCGGCTGGCAATTGCTCATCAGTCAAATGACTGGCGTAGATCAACGCGGCAGACAACGGCGTGCGGATCTGATGCGCCAAAGAAGCGACCATCCGCCCCAAGGACGACAAGCGCTCGTGGCGCGCCAATTGGTCTTGCAGGTGACGGGTTTCTGTCAGGTCGTTGAGCAACACCAATTGGCCGGGCTCGGCGTCCAGGGAACGGGTGGCGATGGACAGGCGGCGCCCGTCCTTGAGGGAAATTTCGTGGCCGTCGTCTTCGCGGGGGGCAAAGCAGCGCGTGATGACATGGCGCCACAGCTCGCCTTCCAGCGGCAGGCCCAGCAGGTCGCAGGCCGCGGGATTGGCTTCGCGCACACGGCCCTGGTCATCGATGACGATCACGCCACCGGGCAACAGGTCGAGGAGATTTTGCAGACGATTGGCCAGGCGTTCTTTCTCGGCCAGCTCTTGCATGCGCTGGGCACTGACCACGGCCAGCTCGCCTTTGAGCTCAGAAACCCGGGCTTCCAGCAGGCTGTAGGAGTCGGTCAACTGGCTGGACATCTGGCTGAACAGCGAAAACGCCTGCTCAAGCCCTTGCCGGCTGATCTGCTCTACGGACGGGACAAGTCCCTGGGTGTCAGGGACTGAAGAAAGGTGGGCGGCGTGGGGCATCGTGCTCTCTCGCTTGGCTGACCGTCAGTTAAACGGAACGTTGCGAGTGCTATAGCAATACCCGTGCCGGAAAAAATATCCTTATTTTTCAGCAAGTTAAAAAACAGGCGTCAATCATCCGCCTGTTCATCACCCTCACGACGGCTCATGCCGTACTTGCGCATCTTCTCCACCAACGTGGTGCGGCGGATACGCAGGCGCTCGGCGGCGCGGGCGACGATGCCATTGGCATCGTCCAGGGCTTGCTGGATCAGCCCTTGTTCGAGGCTGCCGAGGTAGTCTTTCAGGTCCAGGCCTTCGGGCGGCAACATGGCGGTGGCGCCGAAGTTCGGGGTATGGCCGTTGATCGCCACCCGCTCCTCGAGGTCGCTGCGCAGGCTGTCCACCAGTTGCTCGTCTTCGTCGTCGACGTAGCGGAATTTCTTCGGCAACTCGACCACGCCGATCACCCCGTACGGATGCATGATCGCCATGCGCTCCACCAGATTGGCCAGCTCGCGCACGTTGCCCGGCCAGCCGTGGCGGCACAGGGACATGATTGCGGCGGAGTTGAAACGGATCGAGCCGCGCTTTTCGTGCTCCATGCGCGAGATCAGCTCGTTCATCAGCAACGGGATGTCTTCCACACGCTCGCGCAGCGGGGCCATCTCGATGGGGAATACGTTGAGGCGGTAGTACAGGTCTTCGCGGAAGCTGCCGACCTCTATCATGCTTTCGAGGTTCTTGTGGGTGGCGGCGATGATCCGCACATCGACGCTCTGGGTCTTGTTGCTGCCCACGCGCTCGAAGGTGCGCTCTTGCAACACGCGCAGCAGCTTGACCTGCATCGGCAACGGCATATCGCCGATTTCGTCGAGGAACAGGGTGCCGCCGTTGGCCAGCTCAAAACGCCCGGCACGGCTGGTGATCGCCCCGGTAAAGGCGCCCTTCTCGTGGCCAAACAGTTCGCTTTCGAGCAGTTCTGCCGGGATCGCCCCGCAGTTGACCGGCACGAAAGGTCCGTCGCGACGCTTGGAATGGTAATGCAGGTTACGCGCAACCACTTCCTTGCCGGTGCCGGACTCGCCGAGGATCAGCACGCTGGCGTCGGTATCGGCCACTTGCTGCATCATCTGGCGCACATGCTGAATCGCACGGCTGGTGCCGACCAGGCTGCGGAACAGGTTGGGTTCGCGGTGACGACCGCGCTCGCGGGCCTGGTCGTACATCTCGCGATAGACCTGGGCACGGTGCAGGGAGTCGAGCAATTTGCTGTAGCTGGGGGGCATTTCCAGGGTGGAAAGCACACGGCGGCGCTGGTCTTCCGGCAAATCCACGGAAGAAACATCACCCATCAGCAACACGGGAAGGAACTCATCCCAGGTTGAGAGTGTCTTTAACAGGCCAGGAACTGCGCCAGGAGCGTTTACCGTCCCGATCAGCACACAGATGACTTCACGGCTCGACGACAAAGAGCTGACGGCCTGCTGCCAATCGTGGCTGCCGCAGGGTAAATTTTCTTCGCCAAGAAAATTCAAAATCACCGCCAGGTCGCGGCGGCGAACGCTATCGTCATCGATCAGCAGAATTTTGGTTTCACGCCACATGCAATAGCAACTTCCCTAGTAAAACTCAAATGCCCTCGAATCGGGGCAATCTAGATAGCTGTAGGCGTTTTCTGCACTACGGATACCTGACGTCTGAAAATAGCACTAGTTAAGTCAAAATTATGCGAACAGTCAAATTTATGACGCGCCATGTTCGGATTAACTGAGCCAGATCAGCCGAACAGATGGTAAACCTTTGACGCATTTTTCGCTTGGTTGATCTGCGACATCTCTTCAAATATCGCCTGGCGCTCGCCGGTCGTGACCTCCAGCAGTTGTTGGTAGACCGCTAACAGGCTCTCCAGCTTCTCGCGCAGCGCACCCTCGTCCACCGGCGCTTCGGTGAGCACCTCGTCGATCCAGACGCGGCAGCCCATGTCCAATTCGCTGATAGCATCCCAATTGCGCTCTGCCAGCGCGCCCACCAAGGCGTCGCGGGTTTCGTCAATGCGTTGCAATGCGTGGCTCATGCTGTGTTCCTCAAGGCCGGCGGCCTTAATTGGCTGCCTCGGCAGCAATGGCATCCCAACCGCTTTTAACAGTGATCAGCAGGCCTGCAACCTCATCAATCATCTGAGCGTCGTTGCCACTGTTGGCCTCAACCAAACGAGATGTCATGTAGGCGTAAAGCTCATCCAGACGCTTGATCGACGCCGGATCTCCACCCTTTTCCGGATCCAGACCTTCGCGCAGCCCTGAAATGATTTCAATCGCCTTACCGAGCATCAACCCTTTCTGTGCCACATCGCCACGACTCAAGGCGCCTTTTGCCTGCGCCATACGATCCAAACCACCCTCCATCAGCATCTGCACAAGACGGTGCGGACTGGCTTCGGAAATCTGCGCGTGGGAATTGACCTTCTGATACTGACGAAGGGCTCTCATGGGGTTCATATCTCTAACTCCCTACCGGAAATAGCTGAAAAATTGCTCTAACTATTATTTCGACCACGTGACAAAAAACTTTAAAACGCTAGCACATAGGCCCAGATCAAAAAACACAATTGATCCAAGCCTAAAGAGCCAAGCTGGAACTAGGTCGTCTTGGGGTTATTCAATGAGTTGAGCGTAGTCATGATACTGCTGCTGCTGGCCCGAAGCTTAGCGACCAGGGAATCCATGGCATTGTACTTTGCGCTCAGGGACAACTGCAGACTCTCGATTCGACGGTCAAGAGCCTTCTGCTCAGCGTCCAGATCAGTTAGTTTAGCGTCCAGGCTACTGGTACGCGACGCCAGAACGCCAGTTGTGCCCACATAGCTGTCAGTGGCTTTAGTCATGCGGGTGATCAAACCCTTATCGCCGGTAAACAAACCCGCAACATCCGCACCACCAGTGGCTACCGCCTTGTCCCACTTTTTATTGTCAAGGGACAACAGACCAGTCTTCTGGTCAGTGTTTAGGCCAATCTGCGACAAGCTGGCCAGGGCGCCCGAACCCGAGCCGTTAAGCAGTTCGCCACGCAAGGTCGAAACCAACTGACGCATAGTCGCATCACCAGTCAGAGCACCCGCTGTGGTAGTCGCCGTCTCTCCAGTGGCAGTCACCTTGGTCTGGCTGTTGATCGAGCCAATCAAGGCATTGTAGGCCGTGACAAACGACTGCACCGAGGTCTTGAGGGTATCGGTATTGCTGGCCACCTTGATGGAGCTGTCGCCCTTGGCAATCAACTCCAGATTCACACCACTGATCGCCGACGTAACCTTGTTACTGGTGGACTCCATTGAAATGCCATCAATGGTGTACTCAGCATTTTGTGCAAGCTCACCCACTCTCGTGAAAGTGCCCAGGCCAAGCGTACCGGAAGCAACGGTAATGTCGCTGCCCTTGCCAGTGGTTTGCGAAGTCATCACCAAGCGCGAACCATTGGCGTCGGTCAGGATATTCGCACTAAGCCCTTTGGACTGTAACTGGGTATTGATCAGATCACGCGTCTGTTGCAGCGTGGCACCCGCCGGGATTGACACCCTATGATCGGTGTCAGATTGGGAAATCGTAAGTATCTGAGCCTCCGAACCGGTGTTAACGACCGTCGAAGCACCATCGGCAAACACCGACGATTGGGTTTTGGATGCAGTAGCGAGTTTCTCTACATGCAACGCATAACTGCCGCTGGAGGCGGAGTCGCCCAAGGTAACCTTGGCGAACTTCTCTTCAGACGATGTGGCGGCCAGGCCCGTGAATGAGGAGGCCGTATTCAGCTTGGCGATAGCTGCACGATAAGCCTCCATCGCAGACTTAACACTGCCGACAGCGGACAACTGGGTAGTCGTGGTCTTTTGCTGTGCGGTAATCTGCGCTTGCTTTGGTGCCTTTTCAGCCGCTACCAAAGCCTTGACGATTGCCTGTGTATCGACGCCAGATCCCACGCCACTGATCGTTGAACTCGCCATCTTTTTGCTCCTTAACCGGCGACTGCTGCTTTCTTGACAAAAGCCCCTTCAAGCGCAGACACCAACAATTTTCATGCCAATTCAGGCTTTCATATCAAACAGCAGGCTGCTGGCATCGGTCAGACTCTGCGCCAATTTCAATGCGGTTTCCGAGGGAATTTGTCGAATCACCTCCCCACTGTCGGTAGCAATGACTTTGACCACCACCTTTCCTGTAGAGTCATCGATGGAAAAATCCAGCTCACGTCTTGCCGCCTGTACGAACTCGCGAATATCTGTCACAGCCTTCTCCAAATCGTCCCGCCTGGGCTCGCGGGCGGCCTGGGCCATCACCTCGATTTTAGGCTGATTGACGATCTCGGGCGTCTTCACGACTTGGGCCGCTGCAGCGGTCGGGTAGGATAAGTTCAGCTTCACGCTCATATCCATCTGTGCCACCTAATTATTCAAGTGAAAAAATAGAAGGCTACGCCACAGTGTGCCCCAGCCAATTGCCGTACCGCCCTACTCAAGCCTTGACTTCAGGGCAGGCCGTTTTTTTCAAAATCGTGCTGTCTACCTAGCAACTGCCTGAGGTGATTTACAAAGCCTCGTAGGATATATCGACCCAAAAACTTGTAGCTTGAGAGTTTTTTTGGATTATTTTCCTAAACCGACTATAGGCTGCGCGCTCAATCATATCGACCTCGCCCGCAAACGAAGCCATAAAAAAACAGAAGGGCGCACTAGGCGCCCTTCCGTCTTTAAACAGCCTTAAGCGATTACTGAAGCAGTTTCAGTACCGACGATGGCAGTTGGTTAGCCTGCGATAGGATGGCAGTCGAAGCCTGTTGCAGGGTTTGCTGCTTGGTCAGCTCGGCAGTTTCCGAAGCAAAGTCGGCGTCCTGCACACGACTACGGGCGGCGGTGGAGTTTTCCGAAATGCTTTGCAGGTTGGCAACGGTGCTGGTGAAACGGTTTTGCACCGCACCCAACTGGGAACGCTGGCTGTCAATCTGCTGGATCGCATCGTTCAACGCCTGAACCGAACGCTGCGAAGACGCCGCGTCCTGGATGCTCAGGTTGGAAACGGTGGTTTCCACGGTAACTGCCGCCGACGTGGCAGCTGTCAGACCCAGTTGAGCCAGACCAGTGCCAGCGCTGCCATTGGCAACGGTGAAGGTCTTGTTGGAGAACAGCGCCAGGGTATTGTCAGCATTTTTGCTGGCCGTTACGCCGGTGCTTGCGCTGTTGATCGAGGAAACGATTGCGTCAGCGGTGTCACCCTTCTTGAACTTCACTTCTACGCCGTTCAGAACCACTGAAGTGTCGGCAGTCAGCTTGGCTTGGGTAGTACCTGCTTGAAGACCAATTTTGGCCAAAGCACCTGGGCCGTTGGCAGTGCCACCGTTATCCAGCTTGATAGCCTTGCCATCTTCAGAAGTCAGCAACAGACGACCGTTTGCAACGCTAGCACCTACACCAGTGGTGGCTTTTTCGGCCTCAATGGCACCCGCGATAGCAGTCAGGTCCATGCCATTCGTGAGATTGACCAGGGTACCATTGACGCTGATGTCGGTATCACCAACCAGCGTGCGCGCAGCCGCGGTCGCAGTTCCAAAGCCCGCTTCTGCACTGTTACTTGTGGCAGTGAAGGCACTATCAGACTGAAGTACCAACTCATTCGCAGCACTCAGCGAGGCGGTGACGCCAGTGGAGGAAGTTTTGGCATTGATCAGCGCCACGGCCTGACCGGCAGTGGTGCCCGTAGCCAGATCAATAGTGGTGTCATTGAGTTTCAGGGTGTTGTTGGCTGTTGCCGTGGTGTATGCCGCAGCACCTTGCGCCGCAAACGGCAGTGATGAGCTTCCAACCACCGAAGCCGACAGGTCAGTCGCCGCACCAGCAGCCTTGGCTTCGCCGTAGGAACCTTTCAGGCCGGTAGCACTGATATCAGTCATACCAAACGAAATGGTTTCGTTGGCGTTGGCGCCGATCTGGAAGCCTACGTTGTCGAACGAACCGTCCAGAAGCTTACGACCACCGAAGTTGGTGGTTTGGGAAATACGGGTCAATTCACCGGTCAGCGCCGTGAATTCCTGCTGCAGGGACGTACGGTCGTCATCACTGTTCGAACCGTTCGCCGATTGCAGGGCCAGCTCACGCATACGCTGCAGAATGTTGGTCGACTCTTGCATCGCCCCTTCAGCAGTCTGGGCAATCGACACGCCGTTGTTGGCGTTGGCCACTGCAACAGTCAAACCCTTGACCTGGCTGGTCAGACGGTTTGCGATCTGCATCCCGGCAGCATCGTCTTTGGCGCTGTTGATTTTCAGACCGGAAGACAGGCGGCTCATCGAGGTGCTCAGTGCGTCGGAAGCCTTGTTCAGGTTCTTCTGAACGCCCAAAGAAGTGATGTTGGTATTAACAGATAAAGCCATGAAAAAGTCCTCGTAAATGGTATTAGCGGCTTCCGACCGGGCAACCGCCTGGCTTGATAGTGAAAACCTTACACAAGAGTTATCGTCGACATCGCCAGCTTCTTTAGATTTTTTTGCAACCCGACCCTTTTCCACTTGCAAATATCACTGAACCTTGCTCTAGAAGAGTGTTTTCAGCTTGACTCCAGACAAAAAAAGGGCGCCCTAGGCGCCCTTCCATCTTTAACCAACCTCAAGCGCTTACTGAAGCAGTTTCAGTACCGACGATGGCAGTTGGTTAGCCTGCGACAGGATGGCAGTCGAAGCCTGTTGCAGGGTTTGCTGCTTGGTCAGCTCGGCAGTTTCCGAAGCAAAGTCGGCGTCCTGCACACGACTACGGGCGGCGGTGGAGTTTTCCGAAATGCTTTGCAGGTTGGCAACGGTGCTGGTGAAACGGTTTTGCACCGCACCCAACTGGGAACGCTGGCTGTCAATCTGCTGGATCGCATCGTTCAACGCCTGAACCGAACGCTGCGAAGACGCCGCGTCCTGGATGCTCAGGTTGGAAACGGTGGTTTCCACGGTAACTGCCGTCGACGTGGCAGCTGTCAGACCCAGTTGAGCCAGACCAGTGCCCGCGCTGCCATTGGCAACGGTGAAGGTCTTGTTGGAGAACAGCGCCAGGGTATTGTCAGCATTTTTGCTGGCCGTTACGCCAGTGCTTGCGCTGTTGATCGAGGAAACGATCGCGTCAGCGGTGTCACCCTTCTTGAACTTCACTTCTACGCCGTTCAGAACCACTGAAGTGTCGGCAGTCAGCTTGGCTTGGGACGTACCGGCTTGCAGACCCAGCTTGGACAGTGCGCCAGGACCGGTAGTAGCGTTAGTACCGTTGTCCAGCTTGATAGCCTTGCCGTCAACAGAGGTCAGAACCAGGCGACCATCCTGCTGGGAAGCAGTTACGCCTGTAGCCGTTACGGTGGCTGGAGTATTGATGGTAGTAATCGCCTGGGCCAACGTCTGACCTGCCGCGATAGAAATCGCTGTGCCGTTGATGCTGATTTCAGCGCCACTGACCAGGCCAGTGAACGCAACAGCAGGGGTAGCCGCCACCGGGCCGACTTCGGTAGTGCTGCCCTGGACACTAAAGGCGGTTGCCGAAGTCATCTTCAACTGACCAGCATCAACTACAGCGGTCACGCCTGTTTTGCTCGACTGCTGGTTAACCAGATCAACCGCCTGAGCCAGGGTAGTACCCGAGCCCATTGCAATGTCAGTACCGTTGACGGTCAAAACGCGAGCGGCTGTGGTGGTGGTGAAGGCGTTGGTGGTACCAAAGCCCGCAAACTGGCCTTCAGCACCCGTCACTTTAGCCGACAGGTCAGTCGCCGCACCAGCAGCCTTGGCTTCGCCGTAGGAACCTTTCAGGCCGGTAGCACTGATATCAGTCATACCAAACGAAATGGTTTCGTTGGCGTTGGCGCCGATCTGGAAGCCTACGTTGTCGAACGAACCGTCCAGAAGCTTACGACCACCGAAGTTGGTGGTTTGGGAAATACGGGTCAATTCACCGGTCAGCGCCGTGAATTCCTGCTGCAGGGACGTACGGTCGTCGTCACTGTTCGAACCGTTCGCCGATTGCAGGGCCAGCTCACGCATACGCTGCAGAATGTTGGTCGACTCTTGCATCGCCCCTTCAGCAGTCTGGGCAATCGACACGCCGTTGTTGGCGTTGGCCACTGCAACAGTCAAACCCTTGACCTGGCTGGTCAGACGGTTTGCGATCTGCATCCCGGCAGCATCGTCTTTGGCGCTGTTGATTTTCAGACCGGAAGACAGGCGGCTCATCGAGGTGCTCAGTGCGTCGGAAGCCTTGTTCAGGTTCTTCTGAACGCCCAAGGACGTGATGTTGGTGTTTACGGATAAAGCCATGACGAAATCCTCGTAAATGGGGTGTTGCGGCTTCCGGCCGGGCAACCGCCTGGCATGGTTTGAAAACCTTCATAGTGGTTATCGTCAGCCATGCTGGCTTCTTGAGATCTTTCTGATTTATTTGTAGGAATATTCATGGCGCCTGCTGGAGCTACGGGGATCAAGCCAAAAAAAAACGGAAGGGCGCACTAGGCGCCCTTCCGTCTTTAAACAGCCTTAAGCGATTACTGAAGCAGTTTCAGTACCGACGATGGCAGTTGGTTAGCCTGCGATAGGATGGCAGTCGAAGCCTGTTGCAGGGTTTGCTGCTTGGTCAGCTCGGCAGTTTCCGAAGCAAAGTCGGCGTCCTGCACACGACTACGGGCGGCGGTGGAGTTTTCCGAAATGCTTTGCAGGTTGGCAACGGTGCTGGTGAAACGGTTTTGCACCGCACCCAACTGGGAACGCTGGCTGTCAATCTGCTGGATCGCATCGTTCAACGCCTGAACCGAACGCTGCGAAGACGCCGCGTCCTGGATGCTCAGGTTGGAAACGGTGGTTTCCACGGTAACTGCCGCCGACGTGGCAGCTGTCAGACCCAGTTGAGCCAGACCAGTGCCAGCGCTGCCATTGGCAACGGTGAAGGTCTTGTTGGAGAACAGCGCCAGGGTATTGTCAGCATTTTTGCTGGCCGTTACGCCGGTGCTTGCGCTGTTGATCGAGGAAACGATCGCGTCAGCGGTGTCACCCTTCTTGAACTTCACTTCTACACCGTTCAGAACCACCGAAGTATCGGTAGTCAGCTTGGCCTGGGACGTACCTGCTTGCAGACCCAGCTTGGCCAGAGCACCTGGACCATCGGTGGTATTAGAGCCGTTATCCAGCTTGATAGCTTTACCATCAGCCGAAGTCAGGGTCAGACGACCGTCGGCAGCTGTCGCGGTAACACCGGTCAGGGTGGTGTTTGCACCTGCAGCGCCATTAATATCGGCAGCAACCTGAGCCAGTGTACGACCCGCTGCAATGGTGATTTCGGTGCCATTGATGCTGATTTGCGCGGCGCTGTTGGTGGTCGTGGTTTTGGCAACAACTGCCGCCCCGGGAAGAATGCCCGCAGCAGAACCGGCTGCAGTGAAGCTAGAAGCCGAGGTCAACTGCAGCGTCGCGCCAACAGCTTGGGCCTTGACGCCAGTAACAGCACTTTGGTCGTTGATTTTAGTAATCGACTGCGCAAGGGTATCGGCAGCCAGCAGCGCAATCGAAGTGCCGTTGAGCGTCAAGGTGCCATCGGTCGGAGTGAAAGCGTTGACTGTAGAGAACTGGCCGATCTCGGCTTCGCCGCCTACCACAGTCGCAGCTAGGTCAGTCGCCGCACCAGCAGCCTTGGCCTCGCCGTAGGAACCTTTCAGGCCGGTAGCACTGATATCAGTCATACCAAACGAAATGGTTTCGTTGGCGTTGGCGCCGATCTGGAAGCCTACGTTGTCGAACGAACCGTCCAGAAGCTTACGACCACCGAAGTTGGTGGTTTGGGAAATACGGGTCAATTCACCGGTCAGCGCCGTGAATTCCTGCTGCAGGGACGTACGGTCGTCATCACTGTTCGAACCGTTCGCCGATTGCAGGGCCAGCTCACGCATACGCTGCAGAATGTTGGTCGACTCTTGCATCGCCCCTTCAGCAGTCTGGGCAATCGACACGCCGTTGTTGGCGTTGGCCACAGCGACAGTCAGGCCTTTGACCTGACTGGTCAGACGGTTAGCGATCTGCATGCCGGCAGCATCGTCTTTGGCGCTGTTGATTTTCAGGCCGGAAGACAAGCGGCTCATCGAGGTGCTCAGTGCGTCGGAAGCCTTGTTCAGGTTCTTCTGAACGCCCAAGGACGTGATGTTGGTGTTTACGGATAAAGCCATGACGAAATCCTCGTAAATGGGGTATTGCGGCTTCCGGCCGGGCAACCGCCTGGCATGGTTTGAAAACCTTCATAGTGGTTATCGTCAGCCATGCTGGCTTCTTGAGATCTTTCTGATTTATTTGTAGGAATATTCATGGCGCCTGCTGGAGCTACGGGGATCAAGCCAAAAAAAACGGAAGGGCGCACTAGGCGCCCTTCCGTCTTTAAACAGCCTTAAGCGATTACTGAAGCAGTTTCAGTACCGACGATGGCAGTTGGTTAGCCTGCGACAGGATGGCAGTCGAAGCCTGTTGCAGGGTTTGCTGCTTGGTCAGCTCGGCAGTTTCCGAAGCAAAGTCGGCGTCCTGCACACGACTACGGGCGGCGGTGGAGTTTTCCGAAATGCTTTGCAGGTTGGCAACGGTGCTGGTGAAACGGTTTTGCACCGCACCCAACTGGGAACGCTGGCTGTCAATCTGCTGGATCGCATCGTTCAACGCCTGAACCGAACGCTGCGAAGACGCCGCGTCCTGGATGCTCAGGTTGGAAACGGTGGTTTCCACGGTAACTGCCGCCGACGTGGCAGCTGTCAGACCCAGTTGAGCCAGACCAGTGCCAGCGCTGCCATTGGCAACGGTGAAGGTCTTGTTGGAGAACAGCGCCAGGGTATTGTCAGCATTTTTGCTGGCCGTTACGCCGGTGCTTGCGCTGTTGATCGAGGAAACGATCGCGTCAGCGGTGTCACCCTTCTTGAACTTCACTTCTACGCCGTTCAGAACCACTGAAGTGTCGGCAGTCAGCTTGGCTTGGGTAGTACCGGATTGCAGCCCCAGGCGAGCCAGAGCACCAGGCCCGTTAGTCGCGTTTGCACCGTTATCCAGCTTGATAGCCTTGCCGTCAACGGAGGTCAGAACCAAGCGACCATCCTGCTGGGAAGCAGTTACGCCTGTAGCCGTTACGGTAGCTGGAGTATTGATGGTAGTAATCGCCTGGGCCAACGTCTGACCTGCCGCGATAGAAATCGTGGTGCCGTTGATGCTGATTTCAGAAGCGCTGGATAGACCACTGAAGGCCGCGGCGTTAGTCGCGGTGACCGGAGCCACTTCGACGTTGTCACCCACAACCGCGAAAGCCGTCGAAGAGATCATCTTGATGTTGCTGGCACCATCAGCCTCAGCCCTCACGCCAGTAGTACCCGTTTGAGCGTTAATCAGGCCAATAGCGCCAGCACGATCTATACCGCTGCCGATGTTGACCCCAGTACCATTGACCGTCAGCACCCGGGCAGCAGTAGTGGTGGTGTACGCGGTGGAGGTAGCGAAGCCACTGGCGAAGCTACCTTCACCACCGGTCACTTTGGCCGACAGGTCAGTCGCAACACCGGCAGCTTTGGCTTCGCCGTAGGAACCTTTCAGGCCGGTAGCACTGATATCAGTCATACCAAACGAAATGGTTTCGTTGGCGTTGGCGCCGATCTGGAAGCCTACGTTGTCGAACGAACCGTCCAGAAGCTTACGGCCACCGAAGTTGGTGGTTTGGGAAATACGGGTCAACTCACCAGTCAACGCTGTGAATTCCTGCTGCAGGGACGTACGGTCATCATCGCTGTTCGAACCGTTCGCCGATTGCAGGGCCAGTTCACGCATACGCTGCAGAATGTTGGTCGATTCTTGCATCGCGCCTTCAGCAGTCTGGGCAATCGACACGCCGTTGTTGGCGTTAGCCACAGCGACAGTCAGGCCTTTGACCTGACTGGTCAGGCGGTTAGCGATCTGCATGCCGGCAGCATCGTCTTTGGCGCTGTTGATTTTCAGGCCGGAAGACAAGCGGCTCATCGAGGTGCTCAGTGCGTCGGAAGCCTTGTTCAGGTTCTTCTGAACGCCCAAGGACGTGATGTTGGTGTTTACGGATAAAGCCATGACGAGTCCCTCGTGGATTGAGTGCTACGGCTTCCGGCCGGGGCAAGCGCCTGGGTCGGCCTAGAAAACCTTCGTCATACTTATCGTCGCGCCTGATAATTTCTTGAGAAATTTCCTACAGAATAATGAAAACGCCCAAGGCGATTGACCTTGGGCGCTTGAGGAACCAAGCAAAACTCTACATTAAAGCCGGTATATAATCGCCGATCCCCAGGACAAGCCAACACCAAAGCCACTGATGGCCACGCGCTTCCACTCGGCGTCCATCACGTGCTTTTCCAGCAGCAGCGGAATGCTCGATGACACGGTGTTACCGGTCTCGACCATATCCTTGATGAACTTCTCCACCGGTGCATCTTCAAAACGGCGGGCCACGGCGTCGACAATCGCCGCACTGCCCTGGTGGATGCAGAACGCGTCAATATCATCGGCCTTCAGGTCCGATTCGTTGAGCAACTCGTGCAGGTGCGCTGGCACCTTAAGCAGGGCGAAGTTGAACACCTGGCGGCCGTTCATGAAGAACACCCCATCGCTGACCTTCAAATGCGGTGCGCCGGAACCGTCGGTACCGAACTTGGCCTTGCCCAACTGCCAGGGGGCGTCTTCGCCCATCCAGGTGGCGGTGGCAGCGTCGCCGAACAGCATGGTGGTGTTGCGGTCTTCCGGGTCGACGATCTTCGAGTACGGGTCGGCGGTTACCAGCAGGCCGTTTTTCAGGCCGGCGGCTTCCATGAAGCCTTTCATCGCGTAGATGCCGTAGACGTAGCCGGAGCAGCCCAGGGAGATATCGAAGGCCGCGACGTGGGTCGGCAGGCCCAGCTTGTCCTGGACGATGGCGGCGGTGTGCGGCAGCCCTTCTTCGTCGCCGTTCTGGGTCACGACGATCAGCGCGTCGATCGACTCACGCTTGAGCTCGGGGTTGTTGGCAAACAAGGCATTGACCGCCTCGACGCACAAATCCGAGGTCTCCTGTGCAACATCCTTGCGCGGCAGGAATGCCGAACCGATCTTGCCAATGATGAACTCTTCATCCTTGGCGAATTTTGCACCCTGGGCGTAGTTGTCCAGCCCTTCTGCCGGCACGTAGCTGGCGATGCTTTTTATGCCAATCATTGTGGCTTCCCAATACAAAATAGCTGGAGAACACCCCTGAAAATCCTTCAGGAGCGCTGACAATAAAGGGGATAACCCCGCAAAAACCCGCCGAAACTACCGAAGCCAAAGCCTGGAAAGCGGTCTGGCCTTTTCACACGATACAGTGAAGATGCGCTTTATGACTCATAGGTCACTCATTTTTGTGCGCTTTGTTTAAAAGCCTGCGCCAGAAACGACAACGGCCCACCCTGTTTCCAGGGTGAGCCGTCGGGGATTTCCGGGACAATTACATCTTGCTGAACAGGCTTAATTGGGAGATTTTCACAAAGGCCAACTGCGAAGCCTCCAGCATTGCCTTCTGGAACGCCAGATCAACGGAGGCCGTAGCCATGTCGGTGTCACCAATGGCAGCGGTCGTCGATTTATTGGCCAACACCATGCTGGTGTTCTCAGTTTCCTGAATCGCCAGCGAGTTCAATCGAGCACCAATGGAACCCCGCACACTGTCAACTTGAGCCATAGAGGTCTTGATATTGGTGATGGCCGAGTTGACCACGTCAGTCACCATGGCCTGAGCAATCGGGTCGCCATCGGAAGGCGTTTCGAGGGCCTGGCGCAACTGGCTTAGGGTATCCAGCGCATTTTGCGTCTTGTGGGTATTGGAACCCACGGCGAACTGGTCACCAATACCTGGCGCACCAGTGAGGTCGAACTTCACCCCTGCCGCCGTGATGCTGTCTGGCGTCGCGAGCACAGGCGGCGGCCCCGGCTGTGCTGGCGTGCCAGGCACCACAGTACCGTTGGAGACCGGCTTGCTGTCGGCCGTGATCGGCTGGGCATACACCTCGTAGGCGGTGCTCGAGGTAAATTTGATCACCGCGCCCTTGTTCGGGAAGGTGCTACCGTATTCCGCCTGGCTGGTGATAGTACCTCCCGCCAATTGCGCGGAGGACGTATTGCTCGGCGTACGCGAGATACTGAAGCTGTCCGGTTTGCTTTGTAGGGTAAATTCCCGGTCCTTATACACCGCATCAGACTCGGCGCCGGGCTTGGTATCCCCTAGCTTCTGGCTGATATCAAAGGTCACACCATGCACAGTGACCGACGCACTTCCTTCCTTGGTCGCGTCGAACTTGCCATTACCCGGGGTCTGCGAGGTGATGTCGTTACCCGCCGCATCCGATACGGTGTACTCGGTGCTGCTGATAAAGGTCAGCTTGTACGGCTGGCCGTCAGTGAAGCTGCTGTCATAGGTAGACGGCGACGTCACGATACCGCCCGAGACCAGCACCTTGCCATCGTTGACGGTGGCTGTCGCCTGAGTACGGCCGGCATTGACCGTACTTTCAAGAATCGATTTACCGGTGTCGTTGACCACCATCGATAAGGTGTCCGAAACCTTCAGGCTCAGGGGTGTTTCATCACCCTGGTAGCTGTAAGTGCCGTCGCTGTTGCGAGCGTAGGGCGGCGTGTCGCTCTTGCCGCCGGCAAACAGGTAATGGCCGGACGAGTCCTTGCTGTTGAGCAGGCTCAGAACCTGCTTCTCGATTTCACCAATTTCGACGGCTACCGCCTTTCGCTCCGCATCGCTAATGCCCCCGCCGCCCTTGCCCCCAACCTGCAGAGCCAGTTCGCCGGCACGTTGAAGGGCCGTGTTGATACCGTCAAGCACGCTTTCCTCGCTATTAAGCGAGTTCTTCATGCTGCTGATATTGCCCGCATACTGCCCCAACATATCCTGCTGCTGTTGCAGCAGCAGCAAACGCGCTGCGCCCACCGGATCATCCGCCGCCGTCTGGATACGCACGCCGGAATCGATCTGCTGCTGGGTCTTGGTGACGTTGGAGAAGTTGTTGGTATAACGCGCAGTCGTAGTGTTGAAATACTGTTCGGTCGAGATTCGCATCGTCTCAAACTCCCTTAAAGACTGTTGATCAGCGTGCTGAAGGTTTCTTGCGCAGCTTTAATGATCTGCGACGACGCGGTGTAGTACTGCTGGAAACGGATCATGTCGCCGGCCTCCTCGTCCAGGTTGACCTGGGACACGGAGCTGCGATTGGACGTGGCGGCCGCAAGCATGGCCCCGGTCGCGTTGTTATCGACGTTGGCCTGGCTGGCCTTGCCGCCCACGGACGAGACCAACTGGCTGTACGCGGTGGTCATGCTCACACCGGCATTGCCATCGGTGGCGCCCACGGTCTTGCGGGTTTGCAGGTCGAGCAATTGCAGGGCGTTGCGGTTATCGAGCTTGCCGCCGCTGTTGAACGACACGCTGAAGCTGTCATCGGCTTTCGGCTCGCCACGGATCACCGTGTCCACACCGAACGTCTGCGCATTACCGGCGGCGTCGACGTAGGGCACATTGATCGTCAGCTTGTTGTCCTGGCCCGGCACGATGGTACCGTTGCCAATGGGCTGGCCCTGGGCGTTATTGATCACATAGCTCTGGGTGCCATCAGCGGCCGGCTTGCCGAAGGTCATCTTGACCGGCATCGAGCTCTTGATCGCCGCTTCCAACTGCGCCGTACCGGCACCACCATGGATATCCAGGGGCAGTGTCAGGGTCGGCGGACCAAACACACCAGTGCCACTGTTGTTCTTGTTGCCCTCGGCCAGCAACGGCGCAGAAAACGCCAGCTTGTTGGGGTCGGTCATCACCACCTTGAGGTCCATCGCGCCACCGGCGGTCGGGCTGACCTTGAACGTATCGCCCGCAGCCACTGGTCCCTTGCCATCGAGGGCCAGGGTGAAGCCATCGATTTCCGGTGGCGTCTGGGTGACGTCGAAGGGGCCCATGGACTTGCCGTCCGAACGCAGGACGCTGTACATCTTGTCGTCGCTGAAGGTCACCTTGTAGTCAAAGGTGCTCAGCTTGCTGGTGTCTTTGATCGTAACGTTCAGGTTGCCGGAGTTCGCACTGTTGTTCGAGTCGCCCACACTGCGCTGGCCAATGGCAAACACGCTGTTGATGTCATTGAACAACGCGGCGCCGAACTGCCCATTGGCGTCCAGGCCCTGCCCCAACTGGGTGTTGATGGCCTCGCCAACGACCATGGCGGTACGCCCCAGGTCGTTGATGGCCGGCATCAGCACGTCCTGGCGATAACGCAGCAAGCCGCCGATGGAGCCACCGCTGACCACCGAACTGACGTCCATCGGTTGCCCGCCGGTGGTCAACACCACCGAGTACTGGCTCTTGTCATCCTTGCTCGGCACCGCCGACAGCTTGTTCGATACGCCGTCCGCGACCAGGGTTTGCCCGGAGCCCAGGGAGACATTGAAATGGCCGTCCGACTCAGTGACCTTGACCCCAACCAGCTCGTTGAGCGAGCGCACCGCTTCGTTGCGCGCATCCAGCAGGTTCGCCGGCTCGCCATTGCCCTGGCCCTTGGCCTGGGAAATCTGCTGATTGAGGGCAGCGATCGAGGAGGTCAACTGGTTGACCTGACCGGTGATGGTCTCCAACTGGCTGTTGATGCCTTCTTTCTGTTTGTTCAGTTCGGTTGCAATCGAGTTGAAGCGATTGCCCAGGGTCTGGGCAATGGTCAGTACCAGTTGGCGCGCGGAGTTGTCGCTGGGGTTGGCCGAAGACGTCTGCAACGCGGCGAAGAAGCTGTTCAAGGCCGCGCCGACACCGGTGGACTTATCGGACAGCAGCTTGTCCACCGAACCGATCTGGTCCAGATAAGCCTTGGCGTCGAAGTTCAGCGACGTGGTGGTCTGCAACTGGGTGTCAAGAAACTGGTTATACACCCGGCGCACATCCGACAGCGTGGTGCCGGTGCCGACAAAGACCCCGCCGGCCGCAGTCATACCATTGGCCGTCTGCATGGTCTGCTGACGCGAGTATCCAGGGGTCTTGGCGTTGGCAATGTTGTTACTCAAGGTCGCAAGCGATCCCTGAGCCGCATTGAGTCCTGACATCCCGATATTGAGCAAACCCATGGTTCAAACCTTATAAATGAGTGGATGCGCCAGCGGCAGCGTAGTTTTGATAGCTGTTCATGGTTTTGGCGATCTGCGAAATCTTGCTGGCGTACGCCGGATCCGTTGCATAACCGGCTTTTTGCAACTCGCGTACAAACTGTTCCGGGTTATCGGCCGACTTCAGGACTTCTTGATATCTTTCATTGCTTTGCAGCAAGGTCACGAGGTCGTGGAAGCTGTCCTGGTAAGAGTCGTAGGAGCGGAACTGCGCCGTTTCCTTGACCATCTCGCCATTGCGAAACTCGCTGGTGATCGCCCGCGCCTGGGCACCCTGCCAGCTTTGGCCTGCCTTGATGCCAAAAAGGTTGTGGCTGCTGCTGCCGTCTTGCTGGCGCATCACCGATTTGCCCCAACCGGTTTCCAGGGCGGCCTGGGCCACCAGGTAGCGTGGGTCGATACCAATACGCTCGGCCGCCTGCTTGGCCATCGGCAGCATGGTGGCGACAAACTCGTCTTGGGAACTAAAGGCTTTTTTAGCTGGGGCCAGCGGTGGCTGGGCCACGGCACGGCCATAGATCTGCATGCGCGAATCGCGGGCGGCAAAGGTGCGCGCCGCACCGTTGATCACGCCATCTTCGGCGGCACTGTTGCGCAATGGCGCCGCCTTGGCAGCGCCCGTCGCCTCGACACCTGGCACGATGCCAGCCAGCAGGCGATCGGTGAGTTTGCTTGGCAAGGCAATGCGCCGCTGATTCATCAGGGCCATGTCATTGCGCAGGGTGCCATCATCGGCCCGCGGCGCCACCTCGACCCGCGCCGCCCACAGCGCGCGCTGGCCATTGGAACGACCCAGCGGGCCAACCGCCTGGGTGCCAGCGGCAATCGGCGTCGGTACGTCGACTTTCTTCTCTACCGCGTCGGGGCCCTGCAAGGTCGAGGCCTGCCCTTCCACCGGCTTGTTCTTTTGCATCTGGCGCAGCAGCACGTCCGCCAGGCCGATGCCGCCGCCCTCGCGGGACAGCGAGACTGCCAGTTGCTGGTCGTACATTTCCTGATACTGCTTGGCCGCCGGGGTGTTCAGCGGGTTGTCCTTGCCCAGGGCATCGGTGGCCGAGCGCATGGATTTAAGCATCTCGTTGAGAAACAGCGACTCGAACTCCTGCGCCACCTTGCGCATGTTGCCGTCGCTGTTCTTGTCGCCGAACTTGAGCTGGTTAAGCCGGTTCAGGTCCGAGTAAGACCCCGAGTCTGCAGTGCTGGCGATACCGCTCTTGCGCATGTCCATGGCCACGACCTCAAATCACGATCAGGTCGGCTTGCAAGGCGCCGGCCTGTTTCAGGGCTTCAAGGATCGCCATCAAGTCGCCGGGCGCCGCGCCCACCTGGTTCACCGCACGCACGATTTCATCCAGGGTGGTGCCGGGGCCGAACTTGAACATCGGCTTGGCTTCTTGCTGGGCATTGACCCGCGAGCGCGGGACCACGGCGGTCTCGCCGTTGGAGAACGCCCCAGGCTGGCTGACAATCGGGTCTTCGGTAATGGTCACGGTCAGGCTGCCGTGGGTCACGGCCGCTGGCGATACCTTGACGTTCTGCCCGATCACGATGGTGCCGGTACGCGAGTTGATGATGACCTTGGCCACCGCCTGGCCCGGATCAACCTCAAGGTTTTCCAGGATCGACAGGTAGTCCACACGCTGGCTCGGGTCCAGCGGCGCGGTCACACGGATCGAACCGCCATCGATGGCCTGGGCCACGCCTGGGCCGAGCATGTCGTTGATTTTGTCCACCACACGCTTGGCGGTGGTGAAGTCCGAACGGTTGAGGTTCAGGGTCAGACTGTTGCCCTGGTTGAACCCGCTGGGCACGGTGCGTTCCACCGTGGCGCCGCCAGGAATCCGCCCGGCCGATGGCACGTTGACAGTGATCTTCGAACCGTCGCGACCTTCAGCATCAAACCCGCCCACCACCAGGTTGCCCTGGGCGATGGCGTAGACGTTGCCGTCGATACCTTTGAGCGGCGTCATCAGCAAGGTGCCGCCGCGCAGGCTTTTGGAGTTCCCGATGGACGACACGGTGATATCCACCACCTGCCCCGGCTTGGAGAACGCCGGCAGATCGGCACTGATCGACACCGCCGCGACGTTTTTCAACTGCACGTTGCCCGAGCCTGCCGGCACCTTGATCCCGAACTGCGAGAGCATGTTATTGAAGGTCTGCAAGGTGAACGGGGTCTGGGTGGTCTGGTCGCCCGTACCGTTGAGCCCCACCACCAGGCCGTAGCCAATCAACTGGTTGCTGCGCACCCCGGAAATACTGGCGATGTCCTTCAGGCGTTCGGCCTGGGCAGCGACGCTCAGGGAGAGCAACAACACCGCTGCCATCAGCTGTTTGAGATTCAAAGTGATCACCTAGAAAGGGAACAGCGGGCTAAGGAAGAAACGGTCAAACCAACCCGGCTGACTGGCGTCGGCAAACGAACCCGTACCCGAATAGGTAATGCGTGCATCGGCAATCCGCGTAGACGGCACGGTGTTGTCGGTGGCGATATCGTCCGCCCGCACCATGCCGGCAATGCGCACCAGCTCGTCACCGGTATTGAGGGTCATCCACTTCTCGCCGCGTATGGCGATGATGCCGTTGGGCAGCACATCAGCCACGGTCACGGTGATCGAGCCCACCAGGCTGTTACCCTGCCCGGCCTTGCTGCTGCCGTTGGTGGCACGGTCGCCGCTGTAGCCCACGTCCAAGCTCAAGTCACCGCTGCCCAAGGGGTTATTGGTGTTCAAGCCCCCCCCAAACAGCGAAGTCAGGCCGATGCCGGTCTTGCTGTTCTTGGCCACCTGGGAGTTGGCGTTCTTGCTCGCCGTGGTGCGCTCGTTAAGGGTGATGGTGATGATGTCACCGACGCGGAACGCCTTGCGGTCGCTGTACAGGTTCTGTTCGAAGCCGGCCTGGTAGATCGAACCGTTGTTGGCGGCGGCAGGCAGCGGCGTGCGCGGCAACACTGGCGCGTAGTACGGGTCATTGGGTTTTGGCGTCGGGGCGACACAGCCCGCGAGCACGGCAATCCCACTCAATGCCAGAACAGAAACAAAGCGACTCATGACCCTTACCTCACGGTGTTGCAGGCGCCTTCTGAGCGCCCCATAGACTGGATTACAGATTCTGCGTAACGAACGAAAGCATCTGGTCGGCGGTGGAAATCACCTTGGAGTTCATCTCGTAGGCACGCTGGGTGGTGATCATGTTGACCATCTCTTCCACGGTGCTGACGTTGGAGGTTTCCAGGGTGCTTTGCAGGGTGGTGCCAAACCCGTTGAGGCCCGGGGTGCCGACTTGCGGCGCGCCGCTGGCGGCGGTTTCCAGGAACAGGTTGTTGCCGGTGGCTTGCAGGCCGGCCGGGTTGATGAAGTCGGCGGTCTGCAGGTTGCCGATCACTTGCGACGCCGGGTTGCCGGCGATGGTGACGGACACGGTGCCGTCGGCACCGACCGTGAAGGTCTGGGCATCGTTGGGCACGACAATCGCCGGTTCCAGGGCAAAGCCGTTGGCGGTCACGACCTGGCCATTGGAGTCCAGGTGGAAGGTGCCGTCACGGGTGTAGGAAGTAGTGCCATCCGGTTGCAGGATCTGGAAGAAACCACGGCCATTGATCGCCATGTCCAGCGGCTGCCCAGTCTGTTGCAGGTTACCGGCGGTAAAGTTCTTCTGGGTGCCGACGATGGACACACCCGTACCCACTTGCAGGCCCGACGGCAATTCGCTGTCCTGGGTCGACTGTGCACCCGGCTGGCGCTTGATCTGATAGAGCAGGTCCTGGAATTCGGCGCGATCACGTTTGAAGCCCGTGGTCGAAACGTTCGCCAGGTTGTTGGAAATAACGGTCAGGTTGGTGTCCTGGGCGGACAGACCGGTTTTGGCAACCCATAGAGCCGGAAGCATGCTGTTCTCCTTCGTGCGCCTGTTTGTTGGCGCCGCGTTACGAAATTGGTAGTCAGTGGCGCTGCAATCAGCTCATCTGCATGACGCGGGTCATGGCCTGGTCGTCTTCTTTGGCGCTGTTCATCATTTTCACGTGCAATTCGAACTGCTTGGACAGGGCCAGCACCGCGGTCATTTCTTCGACGGCATTGACGTTGCTCGACTGCAAAAAGCCCGAATTCACCTTGACGCTGGCATCGGCCACCGCCGGCTGGCCGTCCTTGGTGTGGATCGCGCCGTCCAGGCCCTTGGTCATATTGGCCAGGTCCGGCTTGACCAGCTTGATGCGGTCCACTTCAGCCATCACCCGCGGGCCTTCGCCCATGGCGCGGATGCTGATGGTGCCGTCTTCGCCGATTTCGACCTTCTGCTCGGGCGGCACGGAAATCGGCCCGCCATTGCCCATGATCGGCATGCCGTTGCCGGCCCGCAGGACGCCGAGCGCATCAATATTCATGCTGGCGGTACGCACGTAGGCTTCGCCACCATCGGGGGTTTGCACCGCGATCCAGCCATCGCCGCCGACGGCGACGTCCAGGTCACGACCGGTCTGGACCATCGAGCCAGGGGAAAAGTCAGTGCCAGGGCGTTCGGTCAGGGCAAACGCCCGCGCCGGAAAGCTGTCACCAAACACCGGCATCGAGCGGGCCTGTTCCAGGTCACGCTGAAAACCGTTGGTGGAAATGTTCGCCAGGTTGTTGGCATGGGCCTTTTGCGCCAGTGCATTCTGGCTGGCGCCGGTCATTGCCACATAAAGGTACTTGTCCACGCTCATTCCTCTTACTGACGGACGTTTGCCGCCCACCGATGTACTGAGGAGTCTTTAGCAATTTGCGCACCAACTTTTTAAAAGTTGGGGAAAGGCAGGTGGGGCAAGGGGTTGGGGCGTATCGAGGATTATTGCAGGGACAGGACGAGTCGGAAAAACGGCGGAGTTCTGCCGGTTGCGGCAAACACCGGTCTTGGCAGCTATACAAATTCAATGGGGAGTGGGCTTGTGTCAGGGGTTATTTGTCGGCCTTGAGCACTGCGTAATCGCGCAGTTTATTGGCGATGGTGGTGTGGGATACACCCAGGCGCTTACCCAATAGCCGACTGCTGGGATGCTCGGCATACAGGCTTTCCAGCACCGCCTTTTCAAACCGCCCGACAATCTCCTCCAGGCCGCCCTCCAGGGAGAAATCGCCAAGGGGCTGGCGCACGCCGTAGTCCGGCAGGCGAATATGCTCAGCCTTGATCGTGCCGCCTTCACACAACGACACCGCCTGGAACAGCACGTTTTCCAACTGCCGCACGTTACCCGGCCAATGGTAGTGACTGAGCCGCTCCATGGCCGCCGGCGCCAGCTTGGGCAGCGGGCAACCAATCAGGCGGCTGGCCTGGTCGATAAAGTGCTCGACCAACGGCGGTAAACCGTCGAGGCATTCACGCAGCGGCGGGATATGCAGCGATAACACGTTGAGCCGGTGATACAGGTCCTGGCGAAACTCCCCCCGGGCACACAGTTCCGACAAATCCACCTGGGTCGCGCAGATCACTCGCACATCCAGATAGACCTCTTCATCACTGCCTACACGTCGGAAGCAGCCGTCCTGCAGAAAGCGCAGCAACTTCACCTGCAAGCGCGCGCTCATTTCGCCCACGCCATCCAAAAACAACGTACCGCCTGCCGTCAGCTCCAGCAGCCCGAGCTTGCCCTCTGCACGCGCCCCTTCAAATGCGCCGGGACCGTAGCCAAACAGCTCGGTCTCGGCCATCGACTCCGGCAAGCCCGCGCAATTGAGCGCCATCAACGGAGACTGCCCGCGCGGGCTGGCCAGGTGACAGGCGCGGGCCAGCAGTTCCTTGCCGGTGCCGGTTTCACCTTCTATTAATAGAGGGGCGTCGAGGGGCGCCATGCGCCGGGCTTCACGCACCACCGCAGCCATCACTTTGGAACTCTGGAAGATGCTGTCGAAGCCCCGCAGCTCCTGCTTGCGCACATTGTAGATACGCTCACCGACGCGGTCGGCACGGTGCAAGGTCAATACCGCGCCAGCCATGGCTTCACTCTCGTCATGCTCTGAGGATTGCAGCGGGGCGATATCGGCCAGAAACACGTCACCCTTGACCTTGACCCGCAGGCCATTGATCCGCGACTTGCTGGCGCGCACCAGTTCCGGCAGGTCGAAGTCCTCGGCGTAGCGCGACAAGGGAATGCCCGGCACTTCGTCCACCCGCACCCCGAGCAACTGCGCCGCCGCCCGGTTGGCCGCGACAATCGAGCCGCCCATGTCGATGGACAGCACCGGGAACTCCAACGCTCCGAGCAAGGCGTTGAGTTCCATGTGCCGACGCTCGCTGGGCATCAGCCCTACCCGCTTGACGCCAAACACCCCGGCGATCGCCTCGAACTGCGGGCGCAGGGCCTGGAACTGCATGTTCACCAGGTTCGGGCAGTACAGGTAAATGGCATTGCCATGCTCGCCACCGACCTCGCCCTTGGCCACGTTGACGCCGTACTCCACCAGCAGGTTGAGGATGTCCCGCAGGATGCCGATGCGGTTCTGGCAGTGCACTTTAATACGCATGTAAAGGCCCGGTTTGTTGTAGGAGGGCTGATCGGGGCTGCGTCTTTTTGTCGCCGGACGCAGATAGTCGTCAAGATTATGTGACAGTCAACGACCTTTTCCCATCCGGAAATCACAATGCAGCGTGCGCCACGCTTAATCCGTAACGAATACTTTACAATAATCAGTGAATTTTCCTACAGCCCAGCCCTAATGACAGGTGGAATCCACCGCCAGGCGGAGTATCAATAAGGCCATAGCAGGACATAACAAGAACGAATGCCTAGCAGGAGAGCCGTATGAAGCAGACGCACTACGTGGCCCGCGAGCCCGATGCGCAAGGTTTTATCCACTACCCGCCCGAAGAACATGCGGTGTGGAACACCCTGATCACCCGCCAACTGAAAGTGATCGAGGGTCGTGCGTGCCAGGAATACCTGGACGGCATCGACAAGCTCGGCCTGCCCCACGACCGTATTCCGCAGTTGGCCCAAATCAACAAAGTGCTAGCCCAAACCACCGGCTGGCAAGTGACGCGGGTGCCGGCGCTGATCCCCTTCCAGACCTTCTTTGAATTGCTCGCCAACAAGCAGTTTCCGGTGGCGACCTTTATTCGTACCCGCGAAGAACTGGATTACCTGCAAGAACCGGATATTTTCCACGAGATTTTCGGCCACTGCCCACTGCTGACCAACCCCTGGTTCGCCGAATTCACCCACACCTACGGCAAGCTCGGCCTCGCCGCCACCAAGGAGCAGCGCGTGTACCTGGCGCGCCTGTACTGGATGACTATCGAGTTCGGCCTGGTGGACACCCCTGAAGGCCGACGCATCTATGGTGGCGGCATTCTGTCGTCACCCAAGGAGACGGTGTACTGCCTCTCGGATGAGCCCAAGCACCAAGCCTTCGACCCGCTGGAAGCCATGCGCACGCCCTATCGCATCGACATCCTGCAGCCGCTGTATTTTGTCCTGCCCAACCTCAAGCGCCTGTTTGAAGTGGCGCAGGAAGACATCATGGGCATGGTCGAGCGCGGTATGCAGTTGGGTCTGCACGCGCCGCTGTTCCCACCCAAGCCCAAGGCGGCTTGAACTGATGCTTTAAAGGCCAGGTGAGTCTGTTCCCTGGCCGCGCGTTGCTTTAGGGTGACGCCACTGGCAACCGAATTCCACATACTCGATTTCAGGAACACCTTTATGACCACCTTGAACCAAGCCCATTGCGAAGCCTGCCGCGCCGATGCCCCACAAGTCAGCGACGAAGAACTGCCGGTGTTGATCAAGCAGATCCCCGACTGGAACATCGAAGTGCGCGACGGCGTGATGCAGTTGGAAAAAGTCTTCCTGTTCAAGAACTTCAAATTTGCCCTGGCCTTTACCAACGCGGTGGGCGAAATCTCCGAGGCTGAAGGCCACCACCCAGGCCTGCTGACCGAGTGGGGCAAAGTCACCGTGACCTGGTGGAGCCATTCGATCAAAGGCCTGCACCGCAACGACTTCATCATGGCCGCGCGCACCGACGAAGTGGCCAAGGATGCCGAGGGCCGCAAGTGATGCATTTCGCCGCGATTGGCCGGGTGCCGGGTGATCCGATCCTGGGCCTGATGGAGTCCTATGCCAAGGACGCCAACCCGCAAAAATTCGACCTCGGCGTGGGTGTCTATAAGGATGCCCAGGGCCTGACCCCGATCCTGCAGGCGGTAAAGCGCGCCGAGCAACGCCTGGTCGAGCAGCAAACCACCAAGACCTATATCGGCGGGCATGGCGACCCGGCTTTTGGCCGGCTGGTCAGTGAGCTGGTGCTGGGCGCCGATTCGGCACTGCTCAAGGCACAACGCGCTGGCGCCACGCAAACCCCGGGTGGCACCGGCGCCCTGCGCCTGAGCGCCGACTTTATCGCCCACAGCCTGCCAGGCCGTGGCGTGTGGCTGAGCAACCCGACGTGGCCGATCCACGAAACCATCTTCGCCAAGGCCGGGCTCAAGGTCAGTCACTACCCCTATGTGGGCAGTGACAACCGCCTGGACGTGCCGGCCATGCTCGCCACCCTGGCCACCGTGCCCGAGGGCGACGTGGTACTGCTGCACGCTTGCTGCCACAACCCCACCGGTTTTGACCTGTCCCAGGACGACTGGCGCGAGGTGCTGCAGATCGTGCGCGAGCGCCACCTGCTGCCGCTGATCGACTTCGCCTACCAGGGTTTTGGCGACGGCCTGGAGCAGGACGCGTGGGCGGTACGCTTGTTTGCCGACGAGCTGCCTGAGGTGCTGATCACCAGTTCCTGCTCGAAGAATTTCGGCTTGTACAGCGACCGCGTCGGCGCGCTGATCGTGTGCGCCAACGATGCCGAGAAGCTGCTGGATGTGCGCAGCCAACTGGCGTTTATTGCGCGCAACCTGTGGTCGACACCGCCGGATCACGGGGCTGCCGTGGTCGCGACTATCCTCGGCGATACCGAGCTCAAACAGCTGTGGAGCGCCGAAGTCGAAGGCATGCGTTCGCGTATTGCGCAGTTGCGCTCGGGATTGGTTGAAGCTCTGGTGCCCCATGGACTGGCCGAGCGTTTTGCCCATGTCGGCGTGCAGCGCGGGATGTTTTCCTATACCGGCCTGAGCGCCGAACAGGTCAAGCAACTGCGGGAAAAACACAGCGTGTACATGGTCAGCTCCGGGCGCGCTAACGTGGCGGGGATTGATGAGACGCGGCTGGGGTTGCTGGCCGAGGCCATTGCAGACGTGTGCCGCAACTGACGAAACCGAATCAAATGTGGGAGCGGGCTTGCTCGCGATGAGGGTGTGTCAGTCGATACATGCAGTGACTGACACACAGCTATCGCGGCATGAGTATCTACGCAACTCTTTGATGGTTCTTGGGGATGTGTACATATCCGTTGCTGCGGTCAGGGCCACTTAGGGTTCCGCCCTGACGGCGGGTCACTTTGGAAAAGCCCCAAAGTAACCAAAAGGCTCTTGCCCCACCACTCGGTGCCTCGCCTAGGCTCGGCATGCCCGCAGTCAGGCATTGCTCCGTGGGCCCGCCGCGATCGGCCATCCATGGCCGTGTCGCGGCTACCCCGGCATCCATGCCGGGGTGCCCACTGCGCAATACCTGCCTGCGGCCATCGTGGTTTGACGGGGCGCCCAAGGTCAAAAGCCAGATCAAAAGCAGAGCAACAGCAAGGCCACAGCGCGAATCTGCATTGCCCTGTGTGGGAGCGGCGGTGCGACGATTCGACTTGCCCGCGAATGCGGTGTATCAGTCAACATATCCATCACTGACCCACCGCATTCGCGAGCAAGTCGAATCGTCGCACCGCAGCTCCCACATTTTTGACCGAGGCGATCTTCAGCCCGCAACCATCTCGGCCTTGACCTGCGCCTCCTTGGCCTGGGCATCCGCCAACCGATACAGCTCGATATGCCCGTCCCAGTGCTCGATCAACGCCGTGCACGACTCCACCCAATCCCCGCAATTGAGGTAGTCCACCTCGCCCACCTTGCGAATCTCCGCATGATGAATATGCCCGCACACCACGCCGTGCAACTCGCGCTTGGTCACTTCATGGGCGATGGCTTCCTCGAAATCGCTGATAAAGCTCACTGCCGTCTTCACCTTGTGCTTGAGGTACGCCGACAGCGACCAGTAGCCGTAGCCGTAGCGCGCCCGCCAGTGGTTCAGCCAGCGGTTGAGGGTCAGGGTGAATTCGTAGGCCGAATCGCCAAGAAACGCCAGCCAGCGGTGGTAGCGGGTGATTACGTCGAACTGGTCGCCGTGGATCACCAGCAGGTGCCGGCCATCGGCGGTCACATGCACCGCTTCGTCCACCAACTGGATATTGCCCAGAATCAGCTTTGAATAACGGCGCAGGAACTCGTCGTGGTTGCCGGTGACGTAGATCACCTCGGTGCCGCGCTTGCTCATGGTCAGCAGGCGGCGGATTACGTTGGTATGGGCCTGGGGCCAATACATGCCGCCGCGCATTTTCCAACCGTCGATGATATCGCCCACCAGGTACACCTTGTCGGCGTGGTAGCCCTTGAGAAACTGCGACAAGTGTTCGGCCTGGCAATCCCGGGTGCCCAGGTGCACGTCGGAGATCCACAGGGTGCGAACCCGTTGCTTGCGACTGGGTTTGGCGAGCTCGGCGCTGGTCATGGGCATACCTCGAGGGTGTTTTCGCCAGCTTGCTCCCGGGCAATTAATAGCCCATGACAGTCTTGCGTCAGTCAGATGACAGCGCCGGCCGCGCGTCGGGCGGTGTAAACTGCCGGCCTGCCCGGGAGATTGCGATGAGACCGACCCTCACGCTGCGCCATTACACCCATGACCTGATCACCCATAGCCATGACCACGCGCAACTGGTGTTTGGCCTGGCCGGTCGCCTGGACTTCGAGGTGGAAGGCATCGGCGGCGAAGTTTGCCCGCAAGGGGTGATGGTTCTGCCCTTCTCCACCCAACACAGCTGTGGCAGCCCCCGAGGCAGCCAATGCCTGGTGCTGGATGTGCCCGACGAACAGTGGGTAATGCAATCTTTGGGCGAGCACGCGGATGCCAGTCGCCGCCTGCTGAACCAACCGGCACGGGTGTCGCTGAATGCCCGTCAGGGCCAATTGGTCAACTGGCTGGCGAGCGGCGCACTGGATGACCCTCTGATCGCCCAGCAAGGTGCGGTGCTGTTATTGGCTACGTTCAATGGCCAGCCGCCTGCTCAAGCCAGCGTGCGACGCCTGCCCTATGGCGCATTCAACGCCCATATCGACCAGCACGCGGCCTACCCGCTGCAGGTCGCGGATCTGGCACGACTGGCAGATATGTCCGTCGCCCGCCTGCACGCACGCTTTATCGCCGAATGCGGGCTGACCCCTATGGACTACATCCGCACCCGCCGCCTGCAAATGGCCCGCGGCTTGTTGCGCCACAGCCAACTGCCCATTGGCGAGATTGCCGCACGGGTCGGCTATAGCTCGCAAAGCGCGTTTTCCGCGGCCGTGTTGCGCGAGTTCGGCAGCTCGCCCGGGGCCCTGCGCCGGCTCGACAACGGGCGCTAGTCCTGCGATAAAACCGGCGACTCTCACGACAGACAGCCAAGCGCCCGGCGCTCTAGACTGGATGCCTGCCTGCTTACTGTTTTAAGGACTGTCATGACTCCACGCACTGCCCTCGGCGCCCTGCACATCGGTGCACTGATGTTTGGCCTGACCGGCGTCTTCGGCAAGCTTGCCGCCGCATCGCCCAGCATCATCGTGTTTGGCCGTGCCGCTTTCGCGGTGCTCGCCCTGGCGCTGTTCGCACGTTTTGCCAGCAGCACGCCGTGGCAAAAACTCTCCAGCAACGACCTGCGGCGCCTGCTGCTCAGTGGCCTGCTGCTGGCCGGGCACTGGGTGAGCTTCTTTATCGCGGTGAAAGTGGCCGGCGTGGCGATTGCGACCTTGGGGTTTGCCACATTCCCGGCATTTACCGTGATCCTCGAAGGCCTGATCTTCCGCGAACGGATTCGCGCTAATGAAATGGTGCTGGTGCTGCTGGTCAGCATCGGCCTGGTGCTGGTCACCCCGGACTTCGATCTCGCCAGCCAGGCCACCAGCGGCCTGATCTGGGCCGTGGTCTCGGGCCTGTTGTTCTCGCTGCTGTCGTTGAACAATCGGGCCAGCGGCAGCATCCCGCCAGTGCAGGCGGCCCTCTGTCAAAACGTGGTGGTGGCGATGTGCCTGTTGCCCGTCGCCGCCCCGGGCCTGGGCGAAGTACGCGCTCTAGACTGGCTATGGATCGGCCTGCTGGGGGTGTTCTGTACCGGCCTGGCCCACAGTTTGTTTGTCGCCAGCCTTAAAGTGCTCAAGGCGCGCACCGCTGCCGTGGTGTTCGCCATGGAGCCGGTGTATGGCATCACCGTGGCCTGGCTGCTGTTCAGCGAAACCCCGACCCTGCGCATGCTGCTGGGCGGCGCGCTGATCATTGCCGCCATCGTCGTTTCTGGCTTGATGAGCCGCCCCGTCAAGGCCAAACAGCCATCGGCCATGGCCTGATCTATACTTTTCCTATCCGCAACAGTCAGCTGTCGTTCAACGGATACAGACTCCTCGACGACAGCCGTGATCCTTGAAGTTGCTGCATGCGAGTGGTCGCTCCCCTAACGCTATGCAGGAGTTTCACCATGGACATGTTTATCACCCTGATCATTCAGATCATCAGTGGCGCCGTTGGCGGCAACCTGGCTGGCCTGAGCAAGCAAGGCCTGGGCTCCGGGCTCAATACCGTGGTTGGCGGCGTCGGCGGCCTGGTGCTGGGGCAGATCGTCTCGGCCATCAGCGGCCTGCCTCCTGGCGGCGCGCTGGATGTCGCGGCGGTGGGCAGCAATATCGTCGGCGGCGGTGTCGGCGGCCTGGTGCTGACGTTTGTCGTCGGCTGGATCAAAAATAAAATGGCCGCCAAGTAAACCCACTGGCACTGCCGGCCGCACGCCGGCAGTGCCGCTTACGAGGTCCGGTCGTTGTGCCCCAGGTCACGCTCTGGATCGATCTGGTCGCGAACCCTCTGCTTGAGCACCTTGGCCTCCGGGAAGCCGCCATCAGCCTTGCGCTCCCAGATCTGCACGCCGTCGCAGGTAATGCGAAACGCCCCACCGGTCGCCGGTTCCAGGGCCACTTTGCCGAGGTCATCGGCAAAGGTGCTCAGCAGTTCCTGGGCCAGCCACGCGGCGCGCAGCAGCCACTGACATTGGGTGCAATAGGTGATGACAATCTCGGGCTTGGATGCGGACATAAAATGAAGAACTCCTGAGATGACGAGACAGCTGGATCGGATGGCTATAATACCGGCCTTTGCCGTCCAGCCCCGAGATTGATGATGCGCCGCCTGTTGTCCTGCCTGTTGCTGTGCCTGCTCCCTGTCCTTGCCCAAGCCGTGGAAGCACCCCGCCCGAAAGTCGGCCTGGTGTTGTCCGGCGGTGCCGCCCGTGGCCTGGCGCACATCGGCGTGCTCAAGGCCCTGGAAGAGCAAGGCATCCACATTGATGCAATTGCCGGCACCAGCATGGGGGCGGTGATTGGCGGGCTGTACGCGTCGGGCTACAAGATTGACGAACTGGAAAAGCTGGCACTGAGCATCGACTGGCAGTTGGCGCTGTCCGATGCCCCGCCCAGGGAAGACGTGCCATTCCGGCGCAAGCAGGATGACCGGGACTTCCTGATCAAGCAGAAACTGAGCTTTCGCGACGACGGCAGCCTCGGGCTACCCTTGGGCGTGATCCAAGGCCAGAACCTGGCGCTGCTGCTGGAGAGCATGTTCGCCCACAGCAGTAACACCCGCGACTTCGACAAGCTGCCGATTCCATTCCGCGCCGTGGCCACCGATATCACCAGCGGCGAGAAAGTGGTGTTTCGCAAGGGCCACCTGCCCCAGGTGATTCGCGCCAGCATGTCGATCCCGGCGGTGTTTGCCCCGGTGGAACTGGACGGCCGACTGCTGGTGGATGGCGGCATGACCGACAACATTCCCCTGGATGTGGCACGTGAGATGGGGGTCGATATCGCCATCGTGGTGGATATCGGCACGCCATTGCGCAGCCGCAAGCAACTGGCGACGGTGGTGGATGTGCTCAACCAATCCATCACCCTGATGACCCGCCGAAATTCCGAGGAGCAACTCAAGGCCCTGCTTCCCGGCGACGTGCTGATCCAACCACCGTTGGCCGCCTATGGCGTGACGGACTTTGGCCGCGCCAAAGACATGATCGACGCTGGCTACCGCGCCACCCGGGTCCTGGATGCACGCCTGGCACGCCTGCGCCCCAACGGCTCGGTGGATGCCGAACTGACCGCCGCCCGTACGCCCGGCCAGCGCAACCCGATAGTGACCGCGATCAAGGTAGAGAACGACTCGAAAGTCGGCGACGACGTGATTCGCTACTACATCCGCCAACCCATCGGCGAGCCGCTGAACCTGGCCCGCCTGCAATCTGACATGGGCACCCTGTACGGCCTGGATTACTTCGAGCAGGTGCAATACCGCGTGGTGAAAAAGGGCCCGGACAACACCCTGGTCATCAGCGCCCGTGGCAAACGCAGCGGCACCGATTACCTGCGCCTGGGGCTCAACCTGTCCGATGACATGCGCGGCGACAGCGCTTTCAACCTCGGCGCCAGCTATCGGGTCAACGGCATCAACCGCCTCGGCGCCGAATGGCTGACCAGGGTACAGATCGGTGATCGCCAGGAGCTGTACAGCGAGTTCTATCAGCCGATGGATACCGGCTCACGTTATTTCGTCGCCCCCTATATCAGCGCCCAGGCGCAGAACGTCGAACTGATCCTGGACAACGACCCGATCTCCGAATACCGCCTTGAGCGCTACGGGTTTGGCCTGAACGTCGGTCGGCAGATCGGCAACAGCGGCGAAATCCGCTTCGGCGTCGGCGAGGCGTGGGGCAAGGCCGATGTGCGTATTGGCGACCGCGACTTGCCAAGCGTGAGCTTCAGCGAGGGTTTCTACGAACTGAAGTACTCGTTCGACTCCCTGGATAACGTGTACTTCCCTCACACCGGCGAAGATATCGGCCTGGCCTACCGGGAATTCGAACCTGGCCTGGGCTCCGACCAGCGCTACCGGCAATGGGAATTCAAGCTGGACAAGGCCATGAGCCACGGCCCCGACACCCTGGTGCTGGGCGGTCGCTACGGGCGCACCCTGGATAATTCCGACGTGGTGATTTCCAGCTTCCTGCTGGGCGGCGCGCGGCAGTTGTCAGGGTTCCGCCAGGATGCGATTTCCGGGCAAAACGTCAGCCTGATGCGCGCCGTCTACTACCGTCGCCTGACACCACGCTCATACTTGCCGCTGGACTTCCCACTGTACCTGGGAGCCTCCCTGGAGCGCGGGCGGGCGTGGAACAACGACAATGAGTTCGACAGTGGCTATATCAATGCCGCGAGCATCTTCCTCGGGTTCGATACGCCGCTGGGGCCGTTGAACTTCAGCTATGGGTTTAATGATGACAATCAGAAGGCGGTGTACCTGAACCTCGGCCAGACCTTCTAACGACACTTAACCAAGACGGAGCGGGCTTGTGTGGGAGCGGGCTTGCCCGCGAAAGCAGTGGTTCAGTCACCGAATATATTGACTGACACACCGCTTTCGCGAGCAAGCCCGCTCCCACATTTTGATCAGCGGCGTAATCGGATCAGGTCTTTTCCAGGTTCGCCAGGATATGCCCGTGCACCCGCATGCACACCCGCATGTCTTCTTCATCGACACCCACAAACAGCTCCTGGCGCAAGGCCGTGGCAATGGTCTCGATCTGATCGATCAACGGGCGGGCGGGATCACACAACACAATACGCTTGGCACGTCGGTCTTCCACCACAGCCTGGCGTTGCACCAGGCCCTGGTTCTCCAGACTGTCGAGAAGGCGAGCCAATGTTGGCCCTTCTACCCCGACGCTCTGCGCCAATTCGCGCTGGGTCGGTGCTTCTTCAAAGCGGGCCAGATGCAGCAGCACCAACCAGCGGGCCTGAGACAATCCCAGCCCCGCCAGGCGGCGATCCAGTTCGGCGCGCCAGCCACGGGACATTTGCGCCAACTGCATGCCAAAACGGTGTTGATCGGTTAACGGCATAAAAAACTCGTGGGTTAGACTGAAAATAAAGTATGGCTAATTATTAGTCAGCTAAGCATGACCCATGACAGTAGGCAAGGTTTGCAATGTACTGATTCGTTACATTGTCGTAATTGACACATTAAATCTCGAATTCCGACTGCAAAGCGGCCCGTACACAGTACAAAACGCCCTCGGGTACCCGTCCGGTAAACAGCGGCGCTATATCGGAAACCGGGGGTAATTCCCCCTCGCCATCAAGAAACGCGTCCTGGATTTCACCGAGCAAGTCTTCTGGCAGGTCGAGGGCCTGCTCCAGAGACAACTGCTGCTTGCCAATGGACTCGGCCAACAAGGTGTAGACGTTCTTTTCCGAGCACTGCAACTGCCCGGCGATCTGGATCGGTGTCATGCCGGCGCGGGCCAGGCTGATCAGTTCGTGACGGATATCGGCGATTTCCTTCGGTGCCTCGGTCTGGCCGCCAAGGACTTCCAGGAAGGCCTGGCCATAACGCTCCAGCTTACGTGCGCCAACGCCACTGACCCGGGCCATTTCAGCCATGGTGGTCGGCTGCTCGCGCAGCATTTCCAGCAAGGTGGAATCGGGGAAAATGACGTAGGGCGGCACGCTGTGCTCTTGCGCCAGCTTGCGCCGCAACGCACGCAGGGCTTCCCACTGTTCGCGTTCTTCGCCACGTACCAGTTGACTGGCCTGGCTGGTGCTGCTGGATTTGGCGGTGGTCTGCGGCTTGAGATCCCGACGTAGCTCCAGGCTGACCTCGCCCTTGAGCAGTGGCCGGCAACTGTCGTTCAGGCGCAAGCCGCCGTAACCTTCAAGGTCAATATCCACCAGGCCACGGGCCACCATTTGGCGGAACAAAGACCGCCATTCGCCTTCAGCCCGCGCCTTGCCCACGCCATACACCGACAGATGCTGGTGACCGAAACTGCGGATTTTTTCGTTGTCCTTGCCCAGCAGCACATCCACCAGATGACCGACGCCATAACGCTGGCCGGTACGGAAGATCGCCGACAGCCCCTGGCGTGCCGGTTCGGTTGCGTCCCAGGTCTGCACGCCGTCCACACAGTTATCGCAATGCCCGCACGGCTGGGGCATGTCTTCATCGAAATAGGCGAGCAAGGTCTGGCGGCGGCAGCGGGTTTCTTCGCACAGCGACAGCATGGCATCGAGCTTGTGCTGCTCCAGGCGCTTGTGGCGCTCATCGCCTTCGGAGTTCTGCAGCATCTGCTTGAGCATCACCACATCCTGCAGGCCGTAGACCATCCAGGCATCCGCCGGCAGGCCATCGCGGCCGGCACGACCGGTTTCCTGGTAGTACGCCTCAAGGGACTTGGGCAGGTCCATGTGCGCGACGAAGCGTACGTTGGACTTATCGATGCCCATGCCAAACGCAATGGTTGCCACCATGATCAGGCCTTCCTCGTTGAGGAAGCGCTTCTGGTGATAGGCCCGCAACTCGTTGGGCAGGCCGGCGTGGTAGGGCAACGCGGGGTAGCCCTGTTCGCAGAGGAACGCAGCCACTTCATCGACCTTCTTGCGCGACAGGCAGTAGACAATCCCGGCATCGCTACGCCGCTCCGAGAGGAACGCCAGCAATTGCTTGCGCGGCTGCTCCTTGGGCACGATGCGATAAAAGATATTCGGCCGGTCGAAGCTGGAGAGAAAGCGCTCGGCGTTCTGCAGATGCAGGCGTTCGACGATTTCTTCGCGGGTCCGCTTGTCGGCCGTGGCGGTCAGGGCGATGCGTGGCACATTGGGGAACAGCTCGGCCAGTTGCCCCAATTGCAGGTATTCACGCCGGAAATCGTGGCCCCACTGGGAAACGCAGTGGGCCTCGTCGATGGCGAACAGGGAAATTTCCAGACTTTGCAGGAACGCCAGCATCCGCGGCTGCACCAGACGCTCGGGCGCAAGGTAGAGCATCTTCACTTCGCCCCGGCGGATCCGCGCCGCCAGGTCACGTTGCTGCTCGGCGCTGAGGGTGGAGTTCAATGCGGCAGCGGCGACACCCAGTTCTTCGAGGGTGGCCACTTGGTCGTCCATCAGTGCGATCAACGGCGAAACCACCACCGCCAGCCCTTCACGCAACAATGCCGGCACCTGGAAGCACAACGACTTGCCACCACCGGTAGGCATCAGGACCAGCGCATCACCGCCGCTGGCCACGCGCTCAATGATCGCACCCTGGCGGCCACGAAAGCTGTCGTAGCCGAAGATGTCCTTGAGGACGCGTTGAGCCTGTTCAAGCATGAAAAACTCCAAATTCCACCGAAATCCCTCTGTACAGGCTGGCTGAAAAAGCGCGCTTGGCCGGGAAATAATCCGTAAGCGAACTTTTCCCGCAACCGCCTCCGGCCTGCAGGGGCATCACAAAACGCGGCAGTATACCCGAGCACTCCCCGGCAAAGGGCGCCACTGACGAATAGCGGCCCATCCGAAAACCTTGCAAATATGCAGTGCGGCTGGCCTGCACGCTCAAGAAGGCCTAGAATTCAGCATCGTTTATTCCCAAGGTAGTCTTTCAATGTCCTTCGCTGAGCAACTAAACCGCCTGCAAGCCTTCCTCGATGCCGATGAGCTGCATGACGAGGCGCTGGACTATGTGGCCGCCCACGGCTACCTGACCGCGCTGTCGATCTGCTCCGAGGTTGTACCTGATCGCGAATGGATCGACGCGCTGTTCGCCGAAGAGCCACACTACAAGGACGAGGCCCAGCGCACCGAAATCGAAGAAACCCTGGTCCAGCTCAAGGCGCACATCTCTCGCCAACTCGCAGCCGATGAAGAGTTCGAGCTGCCATGCGACCTCGACCTGGGCGAAGAGCCGGACGACTCCGACCTGCGCGGCTGGTGCATTGGCTTCATGGAAGGCGTGTTCCTGCGTGAAGCGGCCTGGTTCGAAACCGCCGAGGAAGAAGTCAGCGAAATGTTGCTGCCGATCATGGTCGGTTCCGGCCTGTTCGATGACCAGCCTGAGTTCGCCGATATCGCCAGCGACGCCAACCTGATGGACGACATGATCGTACAAATCCCGGAAGCGCTGACCGCCCTGTACCTGCTGTGCAATGCCCCCGACGAAAAACCGGCGATCCTCAAGCCTCGCCACCACTGAGTCCCCCGCCCGTGGCGCCCATGGGCAACCGCTCCCCGATTGTGCGCTACGCGCTTCTGGCCATTGGCTGGTTGAGCGTGGTGCTCGGCGTGATCGGAATCTTCTTGCCGGTCTTGCCGACCACTCCCTTCCTGCTCCTGGCTGCTGGCTGCTTTGCCCGTAGCTCACCGCGTTTCTACGCCTGGCTGGTCAACCATCCGCGCCTGGGCCCATGGATTCGGGATTACCTGGATGGCAACGGCATCCCTCTCAAGGGCAAGGTCTACGCCATCGGCCTGATGTGGCTGAGCATCGGCCTGTCCTGCTACCTGGTGCCATTGCCCTGGGCACGCGGGTTCATGTTGACCAGTGCGGTGCTGGTGACGATCTATATCCTGCGCCAGAAAACCCTGCCTCCACGACCCAACTGACCCGTGGCGAGGGGGCTTGTCCCCCGTTGGGCTGCGCAGCAGCCCCAATAAGTCCCACCGAGTAGTGTCAGGTATACCGGGGGGGATGGTTCTGGGGCTGCTGCGCAGCCCAACGGGGGGCAAGCCCCCTCGCCACGACAAGCCCATCCACCCCGCATGACGGCACCTACACGACCTTCGTCGACACTGACTAACCCCGAGCATCATGCGAGACTGTCACCCCGGGCCTGGAATGCCTGGGTGTTCTTATGTCCGGAGTACTCATGACGCTGTCCAGCGGGCTGATCGCCGCCGTTGCCCTGGCCTATATGGCCATTATGTTTGCCATCGCTTTCTACGGTGACCGCCGCCACGCGCCGCTGCCGCCACGGGTGCGTGCGTGGGTGTATAGCCTGTCGCTGGCGGTGTACTGCACCAGTTGGACCTTCTTCGGCGCCGTAGGCCAGGCCGCCGAACAGTTATGGGCTTTTTTACCGATCTACCTGGGACCCGTACTACTTCTGGTACTGGCGCCCTGGGTCCTGCAGAAGATGGTGCTGATCAGCAAGCAGGAAAACATCACCTCCATCGCCGACTTTATTGCCGCACGCTATGGCAAATCCCAGTCCCTGGCCGTGGTCGTGGCGCTGATCTGCCTAGTGGGCGTGTTGCCTTATATTGCCCTGCAACTCAAAGGCATCGTGCTGGGGGTCAACCTGCTGATTGGCGCCGGGGCCGATGCCACCGGCACACGAGCCCAGGACACCGCATTAATCGTGTCCCTGGTGCTCGCGCTGTTCACCATCGTGTTCGGCACCCGCAACCTCGACGCCACGGAACACCACCGTGGCATGGTGCTGGCGATTGCCTTCGAATCCCTGGTCAAGCTGTTCGCGTTTCTTGCAGTCGGCGCGTTTGTCACCTACGGCCTGTACGACGGTTTCAATGACCTGTTCAGCCAGGCAATGCTCGCGCCGAGGCTTGAGGAGTACTGGAAAGAGACCGTCAATTGGCCATCCATGGTGGTGCAGACCGGCGTGGCGATGATGGCGATTATCTGCCTGCCCCGGCAGTTCCACGTCACCGTGGTGGAGAACATCGAGCCCCAGGACCTGCGCCTGGCCAAGTGGGTGTTCCCGGCCTACTTGGTGCTGGCCGCACTGTTTGTGGTGCCGATTGCACTGGGCGGCAAGATGCTGCTGCCAAGCTCGGTGCTGCCGGACTCCTACGTGATCAGCCTGCCCCTGGCAGAAGCCCATCCGGCCCTGGCGCTGCTGGCATTTATCGGCGGTGCTTCGGCGGCGACCGGCATGGTTATCGTCGCGAGCGTGGCGCTGTCGACCATGGTCTCCAACGATATGCTGCTGCCCTGGCTGCTGCGTCGCACCAACGCCGAGCGCCCGTTCGAAGTTTTCCGCCACTGGATGCTCTCGGTACGTCGGGTCAGTATCGTGATTATTCTGCTGCTGGCCTATGTGAGTTATCGCCTGCTCGGCTCCACCGCGAGCCTGGCGACCATCGGCCAGATTGCCTTTGCCGCCGTGACCCAACTGGCCCCGGCGATGCTCGGCGCGCTGTACTGGAAGCAGGCCAACCGGCGTGGCGTGTTTGCCGGTCTGGCGGCGGGCACGTTCCTGTGGTTCTACACCCTGGTGCTGCCAATTGCCGCCCATAGCCTGGGTTGGTCGCTGAATATCTTCCCGGGCCTCTCGTGGCTACACGGCAACCCGCTGGGACTGCCGATCACCCCGCTGACCCAGGGTGTGGTGCTGTCCCTGGCCGGCAACTTCACCCTGTTTGCCTGGGTCTCGGTCCTGTCGCGCACTCGGGTGTCGGAGCATTGGCAGGCCGGGCGATTTATCGGCCAGGAAACCAGCCAGCGCGCCAGCGCCCGCTCCATGTTGTCGGTGCAGATCAATGACCTGTTGAGCCTGGCGGCGCGCTTTGTCGGCGAGGAACGGGCGCAGCAGAGCTTCATCCGCTTCGCCTACCGCCAAGGCAAGGGCTTTAACCCCAACCAGAATGCCGACAACGACTGGATTGCCCACACCGAGCGGCTGTTGGCCGGCGTACTGGGCGCCTCATCCACGCGGGCGGTGGTGAAAGCAGCGATTGAGGGCCGCGAAATGCAGCTGGAGGACGTAGTCCGTATCGCTGACGAAGCCTCCGAAGTGCTGCAGTTCAACCGGGCACTGTTGCAAGGTGCAATCGAGAACATTACCCAGGGCATCAGCGTGGTGGATCAGTCCCTCAAGCTGGTGGCCTGGAACCGCCGCTACCTGGAACTGTTCAACTACCCCGACGGCCTGATCAGTGTCGGTCGGCCGATTGCCGACATTATTCGCTACAACGCCGAGCGTGGCCTGTGCGGCCCCGGCGAGGCCGAAGTGCATGTGGCGCGGCGCCTGCACTGGATGCGCCAGGGCCGGGCGCATACCTCGGAGCGGCTGTTTCCCAACGGACGGGTGATCGAGCTGATCGGCAACCCGATGCCGGGCGGCGGGTTTGTCATGAGTTTCACCGACATTACTGCCTTCCGCGAGGCCGAACAGGCCCTGACCGAAGCCAACGAAGGCCTGGAACAACGGGTCACCGAGCGCACCCATGAACTGTCGCAACTCAACGTCGCCCTGACCGATGCCAAAGGCGTGGCCGAGTCGGCCAATCAATCGAAAACCCGCTTCCTCGCCGCAGTCAGTCATGACCTGATGCAGCCGCTGAACGCTGCGCGACTGTTCTCGGCTGCCCTCTCCCACCAGAGCGAAGGATTGTCCGGCGAGGCCCGGCAACTGGTGCACCACTTGGACAGCTCGCTGCGTTCGGCCGAAGATCTGATCAGCGACTTGCTGGATATTTCGCGCCTGGAAAACGGCAAGATCAATCCCCATCGCCAGCCGTTTGCCTTGAGCGAACTGTTCGACGCCCTGGGCGCGGAGTTCAAGGTGCTGGCCCAGGAACAAGGCTTGCGCTTCCGCCTGCGCGGCAGCCACTTGCGCATCGACAGTGATATCAAGCTGCTGCGGCGAATCCTGCAGAATTTCCTGACCAATGCCTTCCGTTATGCCCACGGCCCAGTGCTGCTGGGAGTACGACGCCGTCGCGGCGAACTGCGCTTGGAGGTGTGGGACCGTGGCCCTGGTATTCCACTGGATAAGCAGAAAGTGATCTTCGAAGAGTTCAAGCGCCTGGACAGCCACCAGACCCGTGCCGAGAAGGGCCTGGGGCTCGGCCTGGCCATCGCCGACGGGCTGTGCCGCGTACTCGGCCACCGCTTGCGCGTGCGCTCATGGCCAGGCAAAGGCAGCGTGTTCAGCGTCAGCGTGCCGCTGGCCAAGGCGCAAACCAGCGTGCAGGTGCAGGTCACACCGGACAAGGGCCTGCCACTGAGCGGCGCCCAAGTGCTGTGCGTGGACAACGAAGACAGCATCCTGATTGGCATGCGCAGCCTGTTGAGTCGTTGGGGCTGCCAGGTCTGGACCGCACGCGACCAGGCGCAATGCGCGGTGTTGCTGGCCGAGGGCATGCGCCCGCAATTGGCACTGGTGGATTACCACCTGGACCACGGCGAGACGGGCACCGAGTTGATGGCCTGGCTGCGGGCACAACTGGCAGAGCCGATTCCAGGGGTGGTGATCAGCGCCGATGGCCGGCCGGAGATGGTGGCCCAAGTGCATGCAGCGGGGTTGGATTACCTGGCCAAGCCGGTGAAGCCAGCGGCGTTGCGGGCGCTGTTGAATCGGCATTTGCCGCTGTAGCTTGTTTAAACCCAAGCAGATAGGGCTGCTGTGGCGAGCGGGCTTGTCGGAACGCCGTATCGCCCGCGTTGGGTGGCGCAGCCGCCCCAAAACCTGCCGGCTCGGTATGTCTTAAACAACCGCGGTGCCTGGGGTGGGGCTGCTGCGCAGCCCAGCGCGGGGCAAGCCCGCTCGCCACAGGGAGAGTCGTCAGTTTCTGAACGTTGTGTAGATACCCGATGCCACACTTGGGCTCTGCGTTTAGTCAGGTAGCTGTGCGACGCCATCTTCATCGGTCATCGCTTTCTCCAACAGATCGGACGGCAAGCCTTTGCTTGCGCGCGCGCCCAGCAGCTTCAATTGCTCAACCCGGCTGACCAGATTGCCGCGACCGTCTGTGAGCTTATTGCGCGCTGCACTGTAAGCCTTATCCAGCTGCTGTAATCGATTGCCCACTTCGTCCAGGTCTTGGATAAAGAGCACGAACTTGTCGTACAGCCAGCCGGCGCGCTCGGCGATTTCCCGGGCGTTCTGGCTTTGCCGCTCCTGCTTCCACAGGCTGTCGATCACCCGCAGGGTCGCCAGCAAGGTGGTTGGGCTGACAATCACGATGTGGCGGTCGAAGGCTTCCTGGAACAGGTTCGGCTCGGCCTGCAACGCGGCGGAAAACGCCGCTTCGATGGGCACGAACAACAACACGAAATCCAGGCTGTGCAGGCCTTCCAGACGCTTGTAGTCCTTGCCGGCCAAGCCTTTGACATGGTTGCGCAAAGACAACACGTGCTGCTTGAGCGCGACCTGGCCGATCACCTCGTCATCGGCCGCCACGTACTGCTGGTAGGCCGTCAGGCTGACTTTGGAGTCCACCACCACCTGCTTGTCGCCGGGCAACATGATCAACACGTCCGGCTGGAAGCGCTCGCCATCCGGGCCTTTGAGGCTGACTTGGGTCTGGTACTCGCGACCCTTCTCCAGGCCGGCATGCTCCAGCACCCGCTCCAGAATCAACTCGCCCCAGTTACCCTGGGTCTTCTGCCCTTTGAGGGCACGGGTGAGGTTGGTGGCCTCGTCCGACAGACGCAGGTTCAGTTGCTGCAGGCGCTCCAGCTCCTTGGCCAGGGAAAAACGCTCCCGCGCCTCGTTCTGATAGCTTTCTTCCACGCGTTTTTCGAACGACTGGATGCGTTCCTTCAACGGGTCGAGCAATTGCCCCAGGCGCTGCTGGCTGGTCTCGGCAAACCGCTGCTCGCGCTCATCGAAGATTTTCCCGGCCAGTTCGGCGAACTGCGCTCGCAACTCGTCACGCGAGCCTTGCAGGTCGTTGAGGCGTTGTTGATGGCTGTCCTGCTGCTCACGCAGCTCGGCACGCAAGGAGGCCGACAAGGCGTCCAGGCGGCGTAGCTCGCCTTCCTTCGCGCCGCGCTCGATGTTCCAGGCATGAGCGGCATCACGCGCATTGTCGCGGTCGATCTGCAGCAACTCGACTTCCCGGCGTACTGCTGCCAGATCTGCCTGCTTGGCAGCATTGGCCTGGCTCAGGTAGCTGATCTCGTCACGGCTGGCGTCCAGTTGCGCGGCCAGTCCTTCCTGGGCCATCTGCGCCGTGGCCAGGCGCTCCTCCAACAGTTCCCAGCCGGCGCTGCGTGCATTCAGGCGGCGCTGGATCTGCCAGCACAGGACCGACAGAGGCAACGCCGCAGCGGCGAGGCCCAGTGCAACACTGGTCCAGTCAAAAGCCATAGCCATTCCTGCCATTACGGAAAAAGAGGAAGGTTAACCAAGCGGGCGCTTCGTGGACAGCTCAGTCTTTGATCTGGCCCAGTTCACGCTGGGCGCCCACGTCGCCGGCACGGGCGGCCTGGCGCAGAAGGTCGTGACCGATGCGGCGGTCCCGGGCGCTGCCACACTCGCGACACATCAACAGACCCAGGCGGCTCTGTGCCACGACCACCCCTTCACGCGCCGGCTGCTTGAGCAAACGTCCGGCGAAATGCTTGATATTGGGGTGATCGCCAATGCGCGGGCTATCCAGCAACCACAAGGCCACTTTCAAGGAGAAACGCTTGGGTGCGGTAACACTCGGTGGGTTGTCGGTAACAGAAGATGATACTGAGCGAAACTTCATAAAGCACTGTAGGGCAGAACGGAAGGCGCGCCACTCTACTCCTTTTTTCGTACGGGTAAAGCTGAAAAAAACCTGCACGCCCGTTCTAGAGCAAGCGCTTGGGACAATCCACAGAAGCTGTGGATAACTCAGTGGACAACCATGCTTTAACTCGCGCAAAGGCCCATGGGGCGGGGGCCGCGCTTAAACTGACGATTTTTTCACCAATAAAAAAAAGCCAGATTTTTCATTGACTTAAATTTTTGATGCAGGCATTCACGGGCCAAGCCAGCGCCGCACCATCCCGGTGACACACTACGCAACCAATGTGCACAACTACCTGCCTGGCGGCTATATCCCCATGCTTTTGTGGGCCAAGGGCACAACAAAACGTTACGGGTGACACACAAACGCCACTTTTCAAAGGTCCGTGCGCTCGCCACACTGTTCGTCCTACAGCAAGGAGGTGCGCCACTTCATGAAAGGAATCCTAGTGTTCGCGTTATTGCTGCTCGCCGTTTGTGTGATTTCCCTGGGCACCAATGCCGCGCTGCCGTCCCCTGATGGCGCGTTGTTTGCCATTGCTATCCTGTTGTCGGCCGCCTTCACGGCAGTCAGCTTGTGTATCGAGCTGGGTGACGGGCGGGTCAACGACATGCGCGATGTGGTGAAGGTCATCGAAACCGGCCAATCCCTGCGTCTGACCCTCGCCGCCTATGCACTGGGCTGTTCGTTGGCCGCAGCGTCCACTGTGCTGATTTATCGCGGGCTGATGGGCGGCTGATTAAAGTATTTGTGCTAACACACTTGCTTTACCTGTTTCAAGCCATTACTATCCGCAGCGTTAGTACCAAGCTGAAAGTCAATTCTGGTCGAACTAATCCCCGCGACGTAGCTTCCCTAAAGAGAAGTTCTGTCAATCTTGATGGGATCGACCACCTCGATGGTTTCCAGGTATCACTTGCGACGACACTGCCTTTGAACAATGCAAAGGGTGTCGCGAAGTATCCATACTCTGACCGAACCAACCTGCAAATTGATCAGGATCTTCACCCTGGGCCCAGAACCTTTGCCCCTGTTGTGTTGCCTGCCCTCCTAAGTACCTACCTGCCAGCCCAAGCGCGCCAAATTATTTAGCGCTTCAAACTGGCTGCTTTGTTCCAGTCGGGTTCTTCGCATGATCAATGGTGATCAGCGTCACTGGAACGTTTTAACGTTGCACGGTTCTTATCCGTGTCATTTGTAGGAACACCAATAATATGTCCACTCAAATCCATACTCAGGATGCCATTCGCACCCTAACCAATGCTTTTGCTCCAATGAACTGCCTGATCATGGCCGCTCGCAAAGGCTGCTTCAGCTTCACCCTGGTCAACGAACACGGCATCGCTCGTCACAGCGAACGCCTGTACCCCGATCAATACTCCAGCGCAGAACCGCTGCAGGCCGTGATCGAGCGTACCCGTCAGGCCCTGGTTGCCTGATTGACCCGACGCTGAACATCGAAAACCCTGCCCGCAAGGCAGGGTTTTTTATTGCCTGCGATTCGGCTTTTTAACGGCTGCCCTTAGGCCAAACAGATATAAAGCTTATAACCAGCGGCGGGAAATATTTTAAAAACAGTCCTTTACGTCGTGAATCTGACACTACACTTCAACTCAGGCGGCCTGTTCCGCCTCCGGCGAGCCTGAGATCCGATCCACCGCTGCCAAGCCCTCCCCTTCTCAGGCCTCGTCGACCACTTTCAACGTTTCGAGGGTTTTATGGGCATTGCCGCCGGCGAGTTGTGTCGTTATGTGATCCGACCCACGTTGATCTACCTGGGCCGCCACAGTCAGACCGCAGAGACCCTGCTACTGGGGGTTGCCGCCAGCCAATCGGAACTGGGCTCAGCCTTGCACGACCGGCGCGGCCACGGCCTGTATCGCATTACCGAACCGCGCCACAGGGCCCTGTGGGACGACTACCTGGCCCTCGACCCGGAACGGGCCAGCCTGGTGCGCGGCCTCGCCAGCCAACATGCCTTCCTCAGCGGGCCGCAACTGGAACTGACGGTCAACCTGCGTTACGCCACCGCCATCGCCTGGCTGCTGGTGGAACAACATCGCCCCGAACTCCCCCAACCCGATGACGTGCTCGCCATGGCCCGTATCTGGAAAGAAATATTTCATCCCCAGGGCCGGCTGCGCGATTACACCCAGGCCTGGCAAACCTGTGTAAACCCAATGAATCAGGTCGCCTGCTGATCGGGCACTTTGCAAGGTTCGGCAAAAATCGGCAATTTTGGTCGGATTGTCCTACAAAACTGCTCTATCTCCTACATTACAGCCTATAGCGCTGAGTTAATTTTATTGGTACTTTCCGCAGCGGTGATCACCTCGGAGTTCTAATAATGAAAAAAGTAATGCTCAAGACCACACTTAGCCTCGCCGTTGCCATGGCCTCTTCCCAACTGTTCGCAAGCGGCTTTGCCCTCAACGAACAAAGCGTCAGCGGTATGGGTACCGGGTTCGCAGGCCGTTCTTCTTCTGCCGATGATGCAAGCACTGTTTTTGGCAACCCTGCCGGTATGGCTCGCCTTGAAGGCCAGCAAGTCACAGGCGGTGTTGCGGCGATTGATGCCACGACCAATATCAGCCAGGTCAGCGGCAACACAAATACCCGCGGTAGCAACAAAGGCGATATGGTGCCTTTCACTGCCGTACCGTTCGGTTTCTACACCAACAAACTCAATGATCAATGGGCAGTCGGTTTCGGCGTCTATGCGCCGTTCGGCCTGGTCACTGACTACGAACGTGGCTTCCAGGGCCGTGGCTTTGGCAGCAAAAGCGAAGTGAAGGTCATTACCTTCCAGCCAACTGTCAGCTATGCCTTCAACGACCGGGTGTCCGTAGGTTTCGGTCCGACCTTCAACCGCATCGCCGGTACGCTGGAGTCGGATGTTTCGCTGCCGCAAGTACCTAACGCAGTCAACAACATCAAGATCAAGGGTGACGATACCGCCCTGGGCTTTAACGTTGGCGTGCTGGTACAAGCCACCGACACCACCCGCGTGGGCCTGACCTACCATTCGAAAGTGAAGTACAAGCTCGAAGGCCACACCGAAGTGTCCCCGGGCGCTGGCGTTCCACCGCAGCTGCTGCGCGGCAACCGCTACGACGCTTCGCTGAAGATCGACACCCCTGAATCCTGGGACCTGTCGGTGACCCAGGACATGAACGATGCCTGGAAGCTGTATGCCGGCGCGACCTGGACACGCTGGAGCCGCCTGAAAGACATCACCGTCAACAACGAAGGCGTCACTACGGGCAACGGCGGCGGTGCAGGGCCACAGCTGGTGGGCACCATCAAGGAAGATCAGAACTGGCACGACACCTGGGCTTACGCAGTCGGCACCTCGTACCAGCTGACCAAGCAAGTGGTCCTGCGCACTGGCCTGACCTTCGACCAGTCGCCTACCAACAACACTAATCGTTCGCCACGTATCCCTACTGGCGACCGGACAATCTTCAGTGTTGGCTTGGGCTACGCAGTCATGGATAACATGACTATCGACCTGGCCTATTCGTACCTGCAGGAAGAAGACGTCAAGGTCAACAGCCACAACAAGCTGGGCCAGACGTACAACGCCAAGTATGAAAACAGCGCCAACGGTTTTGGCCTGGGCATGACGTACAAGTTCTGATCCAACGCTGCATAAAAAAGCCCCGCTCTCCTGCAAAGGAGGCGGGGCTTTTTAGTGGCCGATAATCAGGGCTTGGAAGCCAGCGCCTGCTCCACGGCCTCGATCAGGTCAGGGCTGTCCGGCTTGGTCAGGCTGGAGAAGCTGGCGATTACCTTGCCCTGGCGGTCCACTACGTATTTGTAGAAATTCCACTTCGGTGCGTTGCTCTGCTCGGCCAGGACCTTGAACAGGTGTGCCGCATCGGGGCCCCTGACCTTCTGTGGCTCGGTCATGGTGAAGGTCACGCCATAGTTCACATAGCAAACCTTGGCGGTCTCTTCGCCCGTCTTGGCTTCCTGCTTGAAGTCATCGGAAGGCACGCCAATCACTTCCAGGCCGTCGCCCTTGTAGCGCTGATACAACGCCTCCAGGCCTTTGAACTGCGGGGCGAACCCACAGAAACTGGCGGTATTGACGATCACCAGAGGCTTGCCGGCAAAGCGCTGGCACAGGTCGATGGACTCCTTGGCGCGTAACTTCGGCAACTGGCCTTCAAGCAACGACGGACAATCGGCGGCCATGGCGACACCGCCAAAAGCCATCATCAGGGCGGGTACTGCGAGCCAGCGCATCAACATGTCGAGATTCCTTGGACAGAGTCAGACAAGCAACCTAACAGATCGCCATACCCAGTTGCATCAACGCCAGCCCGCTGCGCTGCCAGCCCCACCAGGCCAACAGCAACAGCGTCAGCAGACCGGCTGCGCCAAACCAGTATCCGAGCGAGTTCATGCCACCCCCATCTGCGCCTGCAACCTTGCCACCGGCCGCTCACGCACCGGCCAGTTAAGGGCGGCCGCGACCAGGCTCAAGACAATCGCCACCTGCCAGATCAAATCGTAGTTGCCCGTTCGATCATAGACCACGCCACCCAGCCAACCGCCAAGGAACGAACCCAACTGATGGAACAGGAACACGATCCCACCCAGCATCGACAGGTTTCTCACCCCGAACAAGGTCGCCACCGTACCGTTGGTCAGCGGCACGGTCGACAGCCACAAAAAGCCCATGGCCATGCCGAACAGGTAGGCGCTCATCTGTGTCACCGGCGCCCACAGGAACAGCACAATCACCACCGCCCGCAGCAGGTACAACGCCGTGAGCAAGCGCGGCTTGGACATCCGCCCACCGAGCCAGCCTGCCGTGTAGGTGCCGAAGATATTGAACAGGCCGATCAGCGCCAGCACCGTGGTGCCGACGGTCGCCGGCAGATGCTGGTCCACCAGGTACGCCGGCAAGTGCACGCCGATAAACACCACCTGGAAACCGCAGACAAAAAAGCCAAAGGCCAGCAACCAGAACCCGGAATGGGAACAGGCTTCCTGCAAGGCCTCGCGCAGGGCTTGCTGACCAGCCATGACCGGTAGCGGGCGATCCTTGATCATCGTCACCAGTGGCACAATCAGCGCCACCAGCAGGCCCAGCACCAGCAAGGCCGCGGACCAGCCCAGCCAGCCGATCAGGCCCAGGGTGCCCGGCAACATGGCGAACTGGCCGAAAGAACCGGCAGCACTGGCAATGCCCATGGCCATGCTGCGTTTTTCCGGGGCCACGGCACGCCCTACCACGCCGAGGATCACCGAGAACGAGGTGCCGGACAGGCCGATACCAATCAGCAAGCCGGCACTCAAAGACAGCGACCACGCCGAATCAGACAGGCCCATGAACACCAGGCCCAAGGCATACAGCACGCCACCGATCATCACGACTTTGGCCGCGCCAAAGCGGTCGGCCAGGGCCCCGGTAAACGGCTGCGCCAGGCCCCAGATCAGGTTTTGCAAAGCGATGGCAAAGGCAAAGGTTTCACGGCCCCAGCCGAATTCGGCACTCATGGGCGCCAGGAACAGGCCAAAGCCATGCCGCACGCCCAGGGAAAGCGCCAGGATCAGCGCACTCCCGACAAGAATCCAGCCACTGGTACGCCACATCGAGGTCATTATTATTCTCCGCTCACGGGTATATACCCGCTTGTATTCGAACAAACCCGCGTTTAAGCGAGTTCGTCCAGCAAGGCCAACAGGGTTTCGCGTTTTTGCACGCCCAATTTATCGATCAATTTCTGCTGCGCCGCTTCCCAGGCCGGCAACGCGGCCGCCAGGCGCTGCTGGCCTTCCTCGGTGAGCATTACCAGGCGATTGCGCAGATCATCGCCCTCGACCAACCGAACCAGGCCTTCACCCTCCAGCACCCGCAGGTTACGCCCCAGGGTACTGCGGTCCAGGCCCATGGCATCGGCCAGGCTGGAAATGCTCGGCTGGTCCAGGCGCTGCAGATTACACAGCAAGGAATACTGGGCGACGTTGATCCCGAAGCCATCGAGGGCGCCGTCGTAGTGCCTGCTGACGCCACGGGCGGCACGACGCAGGTTGGTGCATAAACATTGGGAGGCAAGCATGGAGCGTGTATATACCCGGGATTAAGGAAATGCAAGAAAGTGTTACAGAGCCAGGCCGATCACCACTGCTACTTCGAGCAGCTCCAGCAAGGCGCCGGCCGTGTCTCCGGTCGTGCCGCCCAGTCGATTGATCATCACCTGGCGCAGTCCTATAAAGCAGATAGCGGCCAGCAGCACCGCGACTCCACCACTGAAGCCGCCGATCAACACACAGGCCAGGCCGCTGAGGATCAGCACCTGCTGCCCGACAATCCGTGGCAAATGATCAGCCAGCGCCTGGCCCAGGCCCCCGGCGCGCACATAGCGAGTGGTGAGAAACAGCGCCAGCAGCGCGCTGCGGCCGATCAATGGGGCGAGGATCAACGCAGCGCCATTGTGTTGCTCGATCAACGCCACCAAGGCGGTGAATTTGAGCAGCAGCACCAAGCCCAGGGTGACCACGGCAATCGGGCCGCTGCGCGGGTCCTTCATGATGGTCAGGGTGCGTTCGCGGTCGCCAAAGCCACCCAGCCACGCATCGGCACTGTCCGCCAGGCCATCCAAGTGCAAGCCGCCACTGAGCAGCACCCACGCCGTCAGCAGCAGGGCCGCGTGCAGCAGCAGCGGCGCGCCCATCAACAGCGTGTTCAAGCCCCACAGCAGTAGCCCGAACAGCAGCCCCACCAGCGGATAAAACAGCAGCGAACGCCCCAGTTCCTGGGGTTGCGGCATGCCCGGCAGGCGGATTGGCAGGCTGCTGAGAAACTGCAAGGCAATCCAAAAGGGCAACATTCAGGCGCCCTCGCTCAAGACGCCATCGGCCTCGACCCGCAGGCTGAACAAGCCGCCGTGCCCCACCTCGACATTCAACAATTGTTCACGGGGCAAGCCACGGGCCTGGGCCAGCAATAAACGCATGACACCACCATGGCTGATCAGCAGCACCCGTTGCCCGGCATACAGCTGATGCAGGCGTAGGACAGCGTCGCGTACACGCCGGGAAAACCCTTCGACAGGCTCGCCACCCGGCGGCGTAAAGCTATAGGGATCAGCCCAGAACAGGCCCAGCGCTTGGGCGTCGGTCTCCATCAACTTCGCTGCGCTCTGCCCTTCCCAGGCGCCGAAGTGCAGCTCCTGCAGATCCTGCTCCAGGTGCACCGGCAGGTTCAGGCGTGCGCCCAACTCGTCGGCAAACCGCGCGCAACGTTGCAGCGGCGAGCTGATCAGGCGATCCCACGGCCCGCGCGCCTGCACCGCCTGCACCGCCTCGCGCATCTGCGTCCAGCCCTTGGCAGTCAGCGCATCATCCAGGCTGCCCCGCAAACCGCCGCCCAGTTCGGTTTCACCATGGCGCAACAGGTCCAGATGCAAGGTCATGCCGGGCGATCCGCCACAGCCGCCTCAGCGAATGTCGCCATCTGTCCGTGCAACGCACAGGCCAGGCGCAGCAGTGGCACCGCCAGCGCCGCACCACTGCCCTCGCCCAGGCGCAGGCCCAGTTCCAGCAGCGGCTGGGCTTGCAGGCTTTGCAGCACGTGGCGATGGCCCGGCTCGGCGCCCCGGTGGCCGAACAACAGCCATGGCCGGCAGGACGGGTTCAGACGCGTGGCGACCAGCGCCGCGACGGTGCAGATAAACCCGTCGACCAGCACCACCACACCCGCTTGGGCACAGGCCAGATAGGCTCCCACCAACCCGGCGATCTCCAGGCCTCCGAGATTGAACAGGGTCTGCAACGGGTCGCCCCGCTGCCCGGCATGCAGTGCCAGGGCGCGCTCGATCACCGCTACTTTGTGGCTCACACCCTGGGCATTCAGGCCGGTGCCGGGGCCGGTCAGGTCGCTGACCTGGCAATCGAGCAACGCACAGGCCAGCGCACTAGCAGCAGTGGTGTTGCCGATGCCCATCTCGCCGCCGATAAACAGCTGCGCACCGGCGTTGATCGCCCGCTGCACGCTGTCACGCCCCGCCGCCAGGGCCAGTTGGCCCTGAGCCTCGGTCATGGCCGCGCCCAGCACGAAATTGGCCGTGCCCGGGGCGATATTCAGGTGGCGCACGCCCGGCAGGTCCAGGGACGGCGTGACAGTGCCCAGGTCCACCACTTCCAGCCGCGCATCCAGTTGGAGGGCCAATACGCTGATCGCCGCGCCACCACTGACAAAGTTATGCAGCATCTGCCCGGTGACTTCCTGGGGATAGGCCGACACACCTTCGGCGACCACACCGTGATCACCGGCAAAGATGGTGATCCACACGTGCTCGACCGTCGGTTTGACCCGGCCCTGCAAACCGGCCAATTGCACCGCCAGCGCTTCCAGTTGCCCCAGGGACCCGGCGGGTTTGGTCAGTTGTTGCTGGCGGGCCAGGGCTTGTTCATAGGCCGTGGCGTCCAGCGCCTTGCAGGGGTCCAGCCACCAGGATTGGCTCATAACGCAGTACCTTTCAAAGTCAGGGGCAGGCCCGCAACGGTCAGCACGACACGCTGACAACGCTCGGCCAGGGCTTGATGCAGCCAACCGGCTTCATCCACATAGCGGCGAGTCAATTCGCCCAGCGGCACGACACCCAGACCGGTCTCGTTGCTGACAAAAATGATTTCCCCCGGCAGCGACGCCAGGCAGTCCAGCAGTTGTTCGCGCTCCACACCCAAGCGCTGCGGATCATCCAGCATCAACAGGTTGGTGAGCCACAGGGTCAGGCAATCAACCAGCAGGCACTGGCCGGGGGCGGCGTGTTCGCGCAGGACCCGCGCCAGTTCCAGCGGCTCTTCGATCAGGCCCCAATGGCTTGGGCGACGCTGGCGATGCAGGGCCACGCGCGCGTTCATTTCACCGTCCTGGGGTTGGCTGGTGGCGATATACGTGACAGGCATGGCGCTGTCGCTGGCGAGTTTTTCAGCCAGGCGACTCTTGCCGGAACGGGCGCCGCCGAGGATCAGTTGCAACATGGTCAAACCCTCAAATGCCACATAACTGGCGCAGCAACCGGGTGTCCAGATGCTGCTCCACCAGGTCCGCCAGGCGCTCGATATCGCGCTCGCGCAAGCCGTGATAATCCACCTCCTGCACATCCTGCAAACCGGCCCAACGCAGCAAGGCGCTGCATGCGGCGGGAGTCTCGAACAGCCCGTGCAGATAGGTGCCGAGGATCTGCCCGTCATCGCTACAAGCACCGTCGCTGCGACCGTCATCCAAACGCACGGCTGGCTGCTCCAGGGCAGTACCTCGGGTCACGCCCGCATGGATCTCATAACCGCTGACCGGCGCATCTTCCAGCACCAGCCGGCCACGCACATTGCGCAATTGTTTCTCGGATTCCAAGGTGGTGCTGAACGCCAGCAGGCCCAGGCCATCACTGGAGCCCGCTGTGCCTTCCAGGCCGAGCGGATCGTGAACTTGCGCGCCCAGCATCTGCAGGCCACCGCAGATACCCAGGACCTTGCCGCCATAGCGCAAGTGCCGGGCGATCGCACGGTCCCAGCCATTGGCGCGCAGGTAGGCCAAGTCGCTGCGCACACTTTTCGAGCCGGGCAGGATGATCAGGTCAGCGGCAGGGATCGCCTGCCCCGGCCCGACAAACTGCAAATCCACCTGGGGATGCAGGCGCAGCGGGTCAAAGTCCGTGTGATTGCTGATGCGCGGCAATACCGGCACCACCACTTTGAGCACCTGCGCCGCCTTGTCGATCTGGCGCTGGTCGATGCCATCCTCGGCTTCCAGGTGCAGGTCCATCACATAGGGCAGCACGCCGAGCACCGGTTTGCCGGTGCGCGCTTCAAGCCAATCGAGGCCCGGTTGCAGCAGCGCGATATCGCCGCGAAAGCGGTTGATGATAAAACCCTTGACCCGCGCCTGTTCCGACGGCGATAGCAACTCCAACGTGCCGACCAAGTGGGCGAACACCCCGCCGCGATTGATATCGGCGATCAGCAGTACCGGGCAATCCACCGCTTCGGCGAACCCCATGTTGGCGATGTCGTTGGCCCGCAGATTGATCTCGGCCGGCGAGCCCGCGCCTTCGACCATCACCACAGGGTAGGCCGCACTCAAACGCCCATGGGAGGCCAGCACCGCCTGCATGGCGACGGCCTTGTAGTCGTGATAGGCCACGGCATTCATGCTCGTCACCGCATGGCCATGGATGATGACCTGGGAGCCCGTGTCGCTATTGGGCTTGAGCAGCACCGGGTTCATATCGGTGTGCGGCGCGAGGTTGGCGGCCTGGGCCTGCACGGCCTGGGCACGGCCGATCTCGCCACCTTCTGCCGTGACCGCACTGTTGAGCGCCATGTTCTGCGGTTTGAAGGGCACCACCGGCACGCCCTGGCGCACGACCCAGCGGCACAGCGCGGTCACCAACGTGCTTTTGCCCGCGTCGGAGGTGGTGCCTTGCACCATCAAGGTGGTCATGAGGCTTGTTTCCAGGCAGTCAGGGCTTGTTCAAGGCGCAGCCAATCGGCGTCGGTCCCGGGCAGGCCAAAACGCAGGCTGCTGTCGTGGACAAACAGGCGCAGGAGGATGCCGCGCTGGGCCATGAACTCATGCAACTGCTCGGCGCGATCGGCGACCAGCCACTGGAACAGCGCGCAGCCACCTTGTGGGCGCAGGCCATACTGATCCAGCAGGCTGAACAGGCGCTGGCTCGCTTCTTCGCAGCGCTGACGCTGGTGGGCGTGGCCGGCGCTGTCGCGCAGGCAGACCTGCCCCAACTCCCGGGTCGGCCCGCTGACCGCCCACGGCCCGACCTGTTCGGCCAGCAGCTTGAGCAGCTTGCGCTCGGTCAGGACGAAGCCCAGGCGCACCCCGGCCAGGCCGAAAAACTTGCCGAACGAGCGCAACACAATCAGCCCCACTTGGTTGGCCTGGCTCGCCAGGCTCAAGTGCGGGGTGTTGTCCATAAAGGCTTCATCCACTACCAGCCAGCCACCGCGCTGGGCCAGCCGCGCATGCCAATCCAGCAGGCGCTGGGGGGTAAGGCTCAGGCCGGTTGGGTTATTGGGATTGACCACCACCAGCACGTCGAGGCTGTCGAGGAAGAAGTCGACTTCCTGCTCCAGCACCTCGCGCACGATATAACCGGCGCGGCGCCAGGCCTCGGCATGCTCGGCATAGCACGGCGACAGCACGCCGACCTTGCCCGCTCGGCGCAGGCGCGGCAGCAACTGGATCGCCGCCTGGGAACCCGCCACCGGCAACACCTGGGCCGCGCCGTAATAGTCGCAGGCGGCCTGCTCCAGACCATCATCGCTCTCTGGCAAACGTGCCCAGGCCCGTAATGGGATGGGCGGGATTGGCCAGGGCCAGGGCGCGAGGCCACTGGACAGGTCCAACCAATCTTCCTGGGCGATGCCGTACTGCATCGCGGCTTTGCGCAGCCGGCCACCATGTTCAAGCATAGAATTGTGCCCCCGCGCACAGGATCAACACCCACAACCACACGCCGCGCTGCACCAGTTGCCAGCCACGCTCGATGGAATCGGCATCGGCCGGTGGTCCTTCGCCGAGGACCGGACGCTGGTGCAGCTCACCGTGATAAATCGCCGCACCGCCCAACTCGACGCCCAGGGCGCCAGCACCGGCGGCCATCACCGGGCCGGCATTCGGGCTGTCCCAGGTCGGGCCCTGGCGGCGCCAGCATTTGAGCGCCAGGCGCGTTTTGCCGAGCACGGCGTAGGTCAACGCCACCAGGCGCGCGGGAATGTAATTAAGCAGATCGTCAATTTTCGCCGCCGCCCAGCCGAAGCGTTCAAAGCGTTCGTTGCGATAGCCCCACATGGCATCCAGGGTATTGCTCAGGCGGTACAGCACCACGCCCGGCACCCCGGCCACGACAAACCAGAACAGCGCGGCGAACACCGCGTCGCTGCCGTTTTCCAGCACCGACTCGGTGGCGGCGCGCGCCACTTCAGTGCTGTCCAATTCGCTGGTCTGGCGGCTGACCAGGTAACTGACGCGCGTGCGTGCCTCGTCCAGATCCCCACTGCGCAGGGCCTGGGCCACCGGCAACACGTGCTCACCCAGGCTGCGCATGCCCAAGGCCAGGTACAACGCGAGGATCTCGATCACCCAGCCAACGTAAGGCGCCCAGGACAAGGCCGTGGCCAGCAAGGTCAGCGGTATCACGGTGATAAACCACGCGGTCACGCCATGGCTGCGCCAGCCGCGACCTGCGGAGTTGAAACGCTGCTCGATGCGCTCGGCAAAATTGCCGAACGCCACCAGCGGATGCCAGCGCCTGGGCTCGCCCAGCAGCGCATCCAGCGCCACTGCAGCGACACTCAGCAAGGCCACACTCATTGATTCACTCCCCAATAGTTCTCATACAGCATGTCACTCAGCGGACGCGGTTCGGTCCAGCCTTCGAGTTGCAACATCGGTGCCGGGTAGAACTCCGTCACCGGGCCCAGGCACAGCACGGCCAGCGGCTTGGCGCCGGGCGGCAGGCCCAGCAGGTCGGCCAGGTCCCGGGGTTCGAACAACGACACCCAGCCCATGCCCAGGCCTTCGGCGCGGGAAGCCAGCCACAGATTCTGGATCGCGCAGGACAGCGAGGCCAGGTCCATTTCCGGCAACGTGCGCCGGCCGAAGATATGCCGCTCACGATCATCCATCAACGCCGCCACCAACACCTCGGCGCAGTCGTTGATGCCTTCGACCTTGAGCTTCATAAAGTCATCCGAACGCTCGCCCAGGGCAGCCGCGGTGCGTAGGCGTTCTGCTTCCACCAACTGCTGGATCTGCCCGCGCAGGTTGCGGTCGCTGATACGGATAAAGCGCCACGGCTGCATCAGGCCGACGCTGGGGGCCTGGTGCGCGGCTTGCAGCAGGCGATGCAAGAGCTCGGGGGCGACAGTGCCGCCACTGAAGTGGCGCATATCACGGCGTTCGGCGATGGCGCGGTAGATGGCCTGGCGTTCGGCTGCGGGGAAGGCGTTGTCGGTCATGACCCTATCGCGGGCAAGCCCGCTCCTACATTTGCAATGCAATCCCCTGTGGGAGCTGGCTTGCCTGCGATAGCGGCGTCCCGCTCAGGCGCAAAAAGCGCGGCCACCGCAACCGGGTTCGACGGGAAATAAAAGTGCACATAGGAGGCCGTCATCCGCCCCTGGCGATACACCGCCTCGGCGCCGCGCCCACCATTGGGGCTCAGGCCGCGGGCAATCGGCTGCCATTGCGTGCTGGTCAGGGAGTGATGATAGGTATGGCCGCGCAGCACGCCTTCCGGCAATTCAACCGTTTGCAGGGCCAGGGCCGCCAGGCGTTTCTGCATGACCGCATCGCCTTGCAAGAGCCCCAGCAGTTCGGCGCGAGTGCCCTCGACATCGGTCAATGAGTCGAGCAAATAGAGCATGCCGCCACATTCGGCCAACAACGGCTTACCTGCGCCGTGATGGGCGCGGATCGCCTGCAGCATCGCGGTGTTTTGCGACAACGCCTGATGATGCAGCTCCGGGTAACCACCGGGCAGATAGAGGCTGTCGGCGTCGGGCAACACGCGGTCATGGATCGGCGAGAAGAAATGCAATTGGGCGCCCATCGCCCGTAGCAAGTCGAGGCTCGCGCCATAGGTGAACGCGAAAGCTTCATCACGGGCCACGGCAATCCGTACCCCGTCCAGCAAAGGTTCGGCCTCGATCAGCTCGGGTGCGGCGAACTCCACCGGCGGCGGCAGTGCTACCTCGCAACTGCCGGCCAGGGCTTCGGCGGCCGCATCCAGGCGCAGGTCCAGGTCGTTCAACTCGCTGGCCTGCACCAGGCCCAGATGGCGGCTCGGCAGTTCGATCCCGGTTTCCCGGGACAGCGCGCCGTACCAGCGCAGACCTTCGGTCAGGCTGCCTTCAAGCAATTGCGCATGGCGCACGGTCCCGACGCGGTTGGCCAAGACCCCGGCGAACGGCAGGTCCGCCTGGTAACGCGCCAGCCCCAGCGCCAGGGCGCCGAAGGTCTGGGCCATGGCGGTGCCGTCGATCACCGCCAGCACGGGCACGCCAAAATGGCGCGCCAGGTCGGCGCTGGAGGGGGTGCCGTCGAAAAGACCCATCACGCCCTCGATCAGAATCAGGTCCGCCTCCCCCGCTGCTTCCCACAGCAAACGGCGACTTTCCTGCTCGCCCACCATCCACATGTCCAATTGATAGACCGGCGCGCCGCTGGCGCGCTCATGGATCATCGGGTCAAGAAAGTCCGGGCCGCATTTGAACACCCGGACCTTGCGCCCCAGGTTGCGGTGCAAACGGGCCAGGGCGGCGGTGACGGTAGTCTTGCCCTGGCCTGACGCCGGCGCGGCGATCAGCACGGCAGGGCAATGGCGCGGCTGGTTCAAAGTTCGATGCCTTTCTGTGCCTTGATACCGGCCTGGAACGCGTGCTTGAGCATGCCCATTTCGGTGACGGTGTCGGCCATTTCAATCAGCTGCGGCTTGGCGCCGCGACCGGTGACCAGCACGTGCTGCATCGGTGGCCGGGCTTGCAGGTCGCTCAACACCTGGTCCAGGTCGAGATAACCGTGCTTGAGCGCAATGTTCAGCTCATCCAGCACCACCAGGCCGATGGACGGATCCTGCAACATTTCCCGGGAGACTTTCCAGGCCGCTTCGGCAGCGACGATATCGCGCTGGCGGTCCTGGGTTTCCCAGGTAAAGCCCTCGCCCATCACATGGAACCGTACCTGTTCGGGGAAGCGGCGGAAGAACAACTCTTCACCGGTGCTGTTGCGCCCCTTGATGAACTGCACCACACCACATTGCATACCGTGACCCATGGCGCGGGCCAGCATGCCAAACGCCGAGCTGCTTTTGCCTTTGCCATTGCCGGTCAATACCAGCAGCAAACCGCATTCATTCGGTGAATTGGCAATGCGCTCATCAATCACCGCTTTTTTGCGCAGCATGCGCGCCAGGTGGCGTTCGTCACGATCAGGGGAATCAGTCATGGCAGCTCTCCGTTGGGGCTGGACAAAAACGGCGGGCAGGAAAAGACAATCTATATGAAGCCAAGCATCGCCCACCGTGATGCTGTTGGATGAATCAGGCCGGTCTCCGGGCTCATGAGTGGCGCCCTGTTGACCAGGGCGGGCCGACGATGCGCCTTCCCATATCGCACGCGATACAGTGGCAAAAGCAGCGTCTTGACTCATTTACCGTTGCGGGGGCAGCGCCGGGATCGTGGCCGCACTGTAGAAAAGTGCGCGCACTCACCGGCTTCCCTGTTTCACTCGGTCGACGCGTACGTCACAGAGCACCTGAAACAAGCGGCGAAGGTTAGTGGGTTGGGGGTACAGCGTCAATTAAAGCCGGCCACGCACTTGAACCATCGCCACGCACCGTACCTCTATGACTACAGGCATTGAGGAGAAAAACATGCACAAGACCCGACTCGCCGTACTGATCATGGCCGCAGGCGCACTCGCCGCCTGCGGGGAAAGCTCAACCTTGCAGGTCTCCGACGGCACCGGGCCCTCGCCCAAGTTGCCGGAACCGAACAAAACCCTGATCCCCACCGTCAACATCGCCCCGGCCATTGGCTGGCCCGATGGCGCCAAGCCCCAGGCCGCCGCTGGCACCCAGGTCGGCGCCTTCGCCGAAGGCCTGGACCACCCGCGCTGGCTGTATGTATTGCCCAATGGCGATGTGCTGGTGGCCGAGACCAACGCGCCGCCCAAGCCGGATGATTCCAAGGGCATTCGCGGCTGGGTCATGGAAAAGGTCATGGGCCGCGCCGGTGCCGGCGTACCTAGCCCGAACCGCATCACCCTGCTGCGCGATGCCGACCATGATGGCGTGGCGGAAACCCGCACGGTCTTCCTGGAGAACCTCAACTCGCCGTTTGGCATGACCCTGGTGGGCAACGATCTGTATGTGGCCGATTCGGACAAGCTGCTGCGCTTCCCCTATCAACCTGGGGAAACCGCGATCAAGGCGCCAGGCACCAAGGTCATCGACCTGCCGGGCGGCCCGCTGAACCACCACTGGACGAAAAACGTGGTGGCCAGCAAGGATGGCAGCAAGTTGTATGTGAGCGTGGGCTCCAACAGCAACGTCGGCGAAAACGGCCTGGAAGCCGAACAGGGCCGCGCTGCGATCTGGGAGGTCGATCGGGCCAGCGGCAAACAGCGGATTTTTGCCTCCGGCCTGCGTAACCCCAACGGCATGGCCTGGGAGCCACAAAGCGGCAAGCTGTGGACGGCGGTCAACGAGCGCGATGAAATCGGCAGCGATCTGGTGCCGGACTACATCACCTCGGTCAAGGATGGCGGCTTCTATGGCTGGCCGTTCAGTTACTACGGCCAACATGTGGATGTACGGGTCACGCCGCAGGACCCGGACTTGGTAGCCAAGGCCATTGCACCAGACTACGCCGTCGGGCCACACACTGCGTCCCTGGGCCTGACCTTCGCTGAAGGTAATACGCTGCCGGCACAATTTAGCCATGGCGCGTTTATCGGCCAGCATGGTTCGTGGAATCGCAAGCCGCACAGTGGCTACAAGGTGATTTTTGTGCCATTCGAGGGTGGCAAGCCGAAGGGGCAACCGGTGGATGTGCTGACCGGGTTTCTCAACAGTGATGAGAAAGCCATGGGCCGGCCGGTGGGTGTGGTGATCGATCAGCAGGGCGGGTTGTTGGTGGCCGATGATGTGGGGAATAAGGTGTGGCGGGTGTCGGCTGCTAAATAGCAGGACTCGACAACACCACAAAACAATGTGGGAGCGGGCTTGCTCGCGAAAGCGGTGGATCAGTAACAGATGTACTGACTGATCCACCGCTTTCGCGAGCAAGCCCGCTCCCACATTTTTGATCGGTGCAGGTCTTAAGGGTTACGCGCCAGATGCTCCGCCGGCAACACGCGCTTGGCGCTCAGGTAGGCATTCTGCCAATAGGCCTTGGACAGGGTATCAAGCTTCACCGTACCGCCGGTTTGTGGCGCATGGACGAAGCGCCCTTCACCCACATAGATCCCGGCATGGCTGACCTGGGAGCCACCGCCCGTGGCGAAAAACAGCAGGTCACCGGTTTGCAGCGCATCTTCACGCACGTCCTGGGCACGCATCACGATCAACTCGCGGGTGGTGCGCGGCAGCGAGATGCCAGCGGCATCGCGGTAGACAAAACCAATCAGGCCGCTGCAATCAAACCCCGAGTCCGGCGTGTTACCGCCCCAGCGGTAAGGCGTGCCGACCAGGCCCAAGGCGCGAAACAGCACATCTTCGGCAACCGGCGAAAAGCTCTGGGCGGTGTAGTTGAATACCGGCTTGGGCTTGACGGCCACAGGCGCAGGTGGAGGACGGCTGGCGCAGGCACTGAGCAGCGCGGCGCAAACAAGAAGAATTAGGCGGGCCGAGGTCGACATGGGCAGAACAATCCTGATCTGGATGCGGCTTTCGCTGCCGAACGCTGAAAACTAGACCGCGCAAGCAAGCTCGCGCGGTCTGGTTCGCAACAATATCTCAGGATTCTAGCGCTTACGCGTCAAACTTCAAGTATCACTTTAAGTTTACTTGCGGGCGGTAACGCTAGTGGGGGCCATCGCCAGTGCGCGCTTGGCTTCGATGAAGGTCTTGCTCCAGTAGCTGTCGCCCAACTTATCAACCCGTACCCCACCGCTACGGCGGCTGCTGGAGTGGATGAACTGGTCATCGCCCAGATAGATACCGGCGTGGCTGACACGCCCACGGCCATTGGTACTGAAGAAAAGCAGATCACCGGGCTTGAGGTTGTTTCGTGCGACCAACGGTGCATCCACGTTGATCATTTCGCGGGTGGAGCGCGGCAGGTTCATGCCCGCTTCTTCACGAAACAGATAGCCGATAAAGCCACTGCAGTCGAAGCCGGCTTCAGAGGTACCACCGAAACGGTAGCGGGTACCGATCAGGGACATGCCGCGTTCGAGGATGCTGTCGGCCAGCAGCGGCAACTGATAAGGCTTGCTGTCGGAGAACTGGGCCAGTTCTTTTTCGGTCGCCACCTCTTCTTCATAAACAGAAGAAGACTGTGTTGCGACGAATTTGGCTTGATGCTGTTGTTGCGGCTTTTGCTGCTCAGCCACCTGCTGGGGGTGGGTGGCGCAACCAAACAACAGGGTTACGAGTGCGAGAGGCACGAGGGGTGCGAAGCGATTTAGCATGGGCACGACCGTGGCTGATATGTAAAGAAGCCGAGACTATGCCTTCTATGACATCGATTTGCAAATTCAATCGTGATCTATGTGACTTCCTGTTTGACCTATGTCATCTAAGCCCTTAAACCCCATTTAGACCCTTTTGCGTGGCCAGAGCGGCCCAAACGCAGGTTTTCTGGCGCCTGGAATTTGCCAAGAGCCCCGGTTTAAAAGGGCTGGCTACCAGCCGAGGGTTTCTTTGAGGAAGGGGATGGTGAGCTTGCGCTGGGCTTGCAAGGAGGCCTGGTCGAGCTGTTCGAGCAGGTCGAACAATGCGCTCATGCTGCGGGTGCCACGGGTAAGGATGAAATGCCCGACTTCATCGGTCAGGTGCAGACCACGGCGCGAGGCACGCAGCTGCAAGGCACGCAATTTGTCTTCATCGGACAATGGGCGCATCTGGAAGATCAGCGCCAGGGTCAGCCGGGACTTGAGGTCAGCCAGCTTGACCGGCAATTCCCGAGGCGAGGTAGACGCAGCAATCAGCAGGCGCCGGCCACTGTCACGCAGGCGGTTGAACAGATGGAACAGTGCTTCTTCCCAATCCGCCCTGCCAGCGACCGCTTGCAGATCATCCAGGCAAACCAATTCGTATTGTTCGAGGTTGTCGAGGATGCCGATGCCGCGGTCCAGCAGTTCAGCCAACGGCAGGTACACCGCCGGCTCACCCATCTGCTCAAAGCGCAGGCAGGCTGCCTGCAACAGGTGGGTACGCCCCACGCCGTCCTTGCCCCAGAGGTAGATCAGGCTTTCCGTCCACCCGGCGTCGGCTTCGCAGAGCCGCTCGACATAGCCGAGTGCAGCGGCATTGGCGCCTGGGTAGTAATTGATGAAGGTAGCGTCGTCACGCAGACGCACACCTAGGGGCAGCTGAATCGGTTTCATGCTGACTGAACGGCTCCAATCGAACCGTTAGTGGCCTCTGTGAAAAGTTTGCAAAGTTTATACCCGTGACGCCGGGCGCACAATGCAACAGACCACAAGCAAAATCAAAGGTTTGCGTTAACTCATTGGATTTTTTGGAGATTGTTTGACGCTATGGCTAAATGCCAAGCCCTGAAGACAACAAACCCGGCCTTGAGCCGGGTTTGTGATCAGCCTTACAACTGAGGGTCATCGGCGCCCGTATAGACGTCCGAATCCTTGTACACATCGTGCACATGGCGCACCAGCACCATGATCACCGCCGCCACCGGCAACGCCAGCAGGATGCCGGTAAAGCCGAACAGCTCGCCGCCCGCCAGGATCGCAAAGATCACGGCCACCGGATGCAGGCCGATACGATCGCCCACCAGCAACGGCGTCAACACCATGCCTTCCAGCGCCTGACCAACCATGAACACCGCGACAATCCCCAGCATCGGGTACAAGTCGCCGCCAAACTGGAACAGGCCGGCCACCAGCGCCGCGCCAATCCCGATGACAAAACCCATGTACGGCACAATCGCCGCCAGGCCGGCAATCATGCCGATCAACAGGCCGAGTTCCAGGCCAATCGCCATTAGCCCGCCAGCGTAGATAATCCCCAACGCCACCATCACCAACAACTGTCCGCGAACGAAAGCGCCCAGCACCTCATGGCACTCCTCGGCCAGGGATACGATGCGCTCCTCGCTATCGCGGGGCAGCAGGCTACGGATCTTGGCGATCATGATGTCCCAGTCACGCAGCAAGTAGAACGCCACCACCGGGATCAACACCAGGTTGGTCAGCCAGCCGATCAATGCCAGGCTGGAGGCCGTGGCCTGACTGAGGATGACCCCGACGATATCGGTGGTCTGCCCCATATGCTCGCTGATCGCGGCCTTGACCTTGTCGAACTTCCAGAAGCCATCGGCCAGGCCCAGCTTGGACTGCGCCCAGGGCATGGCCGTGTGTTGCAGCCAGTCGAGCATCTGCGGTGCCAGTTCATACAGGCGGATCATCTGCTTGGCCAGCATCGGCACCAACACCAGCAGCAACGCCATGACGATCAGGGTAAACAGCGCAAATACCGCCACTACGCCCCAGGTTCGCGACAAGCCGGCCTTTTCCAGGCGATCCACCACTGGATCGAACAGATAGGCCAACAGCAAGGCGACCAGGAACGGCGTCAGGATCGAATGCAGCAAGAACACAAAGACGCACAGCAGAACAATCCCGCCAAGCCACACCCAACGACGCGTATCCGCCATAAACCACTCCATCTGTCAGTTGCTTCTATATAAGGAAGAACATTTACCAACGAAAACGCAGTTGCGGCTCAGGCTCGACCGGTGGCACTGGCGCAGGTGAAGCCCCTTCGGCCACCGGCGGCTGCACAGGCTGCGGCGCAAGCGCCTCGCCGGCTGGCACCTCCTGCAGCTTGGCCAGGCTCAACTGGCTGCGCAGTTGTTCGCTGCTGCCGTTGACCCGATAGACGATCCGATCACCATCCACCCGCTGCAACTGCGCACCAAAAGGCTCCAGCAGGTGACCGAGGGCGGCGTAGCGCTCCAGGGTCATGCCTTGCACTTGCAGCAACTGCTCGCTGGACACCCCGGCTTTTACCGCAAAACGGGGAGCAAGACGCTCACTGACCGCCAGCAAAACGGCATCGGCCAGGGCAGCCGTGTCGGCGCCCTGTACGGTGCCCTGCTCGGCTTTGTCACCTAGCCACAGGCGCCATTTGGCTTGCCATTGGCCCGCCTCTTCACGGGCATGCACCGCCAGCAGGGCGTCGGCGCCATAACGCTCGGAGGCCGAACGCAGGGGCGCGGGATCTGCACTTTCAAGATTCGGGGCGGTGGCAACGATCTGTTCATCGAGGTCACCCAGTGGCAGGCGCAACGGCAAGCCGCGATGCTGGGCGGCACGGCGCAGCGGTTCGGCAGCCGACTGGCCATCACCCACCAGGCTGCTGCCCTCGGTGGAGTCGCTCAGCCACCAGCCAAGGATCGACGGCCGATTGTTGCCCCACAACGCCAGACCGGCATCGCGCAGGGCGCGGTCGGTGCTGACCGGGTCGAAATCCACTTGCAGGCTTTCTGGTGGGCCCGCGTCGTAGCCGTACTGGCTGATGATCTGTTGCGGATCCTTGCGAATCGCTGCCAGGCCTGGGCCCTCGGCGGCCTTGGCGTCGCCGGTCAGGCGGATCACCAGGGTCTGCAGGGCACGCTGGGTGGCTTGTTCGCGCTCTTGCGGCGCCTGGCTGCTGACAGGCTCCAGTACTTGATAGAGGCCATTGAGGGTTTCGGCATGACTCGCCAGGCTGACCAACGACAAACAGCCGACAAAAAAGTATCTACTCAGACCCATGAAAAAAGATTCCCGAACGACAAAAAAGCGGCTGGAACAGGCCGCGTGAAGAAGGTTAAGCAAGGCTGTGACCACAGCAACCGGCAAAACATTCACAAGGCCCCGGTAAGTTTTCGTACTGTCATAACGATAGCGGGTTAAAGGCTATACCTTAATACAGGCGATCGCGGCGCCGATTAAGGTTTTTTTAGCACCATATGCCTCTGCCCGTCGGCCCGAGGATGGCCGCTGCCCCTCAAGCCTGATAAAATCGCGCGCCTTCGCAGACCGTCAACGGCTGGGCCGTCCTGAAGTGTTCAACTTCCGTACCCCCACCGCATCGGTCGTTACCCCTGAATCCCCCCCTAAAGGCCTGGATCATGAGCAAGCAACCCTCCCTGAGCTACAAGGACGCCGGTGTAGACATCGACGCCGGTGAAGCATTGGTCGAACGCATCAAGAGCGTCGCCAAGCGCACTGCGCGCCCCGAAGTCATGGGCGGCCTGGGCGGTTTCGGCGCCCTCTGCGAGATCCCGGCCGGCTACAAGCAGCCTGTGCTGGTCTCCGGCACCGACGGCGTGGGCACCAAGCTGCGCCTGGCGCTGAACCTGAACAAGCACGACACCATCGGCATCGACCTGGTCGCCATGTGCGTCAACGACCTCGTAGTGTGCGGCGCCGAGCCGCTGTTCTTCCTTGATTACTACGCCACCGGCAAGCTGAACGTGGAGACCGCTGCACAAGTGGTCACCGGTATCGGCGCCGGCTGCGAACTGTCGGGTTGCTCCCTGGTCGGCGGCGAAACCGCTGAAATGCCGGGCATGTACGAAGGCGAAGACTACGACCTGGCTGGTTTCTGCGTCGGCGTCGTGGAAAAAGCCGAGATCATCGACGGTTCCAAGGTTGCCGCTGGCGACGCCCTGCTGGCCCTGCCATCGTCCGGCCCGCATTCCAACGGCTACTCGCTGATCCGCAAGATCATCGAAGTGTCCGGCGCCGACATCGAAAACACCCAGCTCGACGGCAAGCCGTTGACCGACCTGCTGATGGCCCCGACCCGCATCTACGTCAAGCCATTGCTCAAGCTGATCAAGGACACTGGCGCAGTCAAGGCCATGGCCCACATCACCGGTGGCGGCCTGCTGGACAACATCCCGCGCGTGCTGCCAAAAGGCGCCCAGGCCATCGTCGACGTAGCCAGCTGGCAGCGCCCGGCGGTCTTCGACTGGCTGCAAGAGAAAGGCAACGTCAATGAAACCGAGATGCACCGCGTGCTGAACTGCGGCGTGGGCATGGTCATCTGCGTAGCTCAAGAGCACGTGGAAACCGCGCTGAACGTACTGCGTGAAGCCGGCGAGCAGCCATGGGTGATCGGCCAGATCGCCACCGCTGCCGAAGGTGCGGCCCAGGTTGAACTGAAGAACCTCAAGGCTCACTGATGCCAGCAACCTGTGATGTCGTGGTGCTGCTCTCCGGCACCGGCAGTAACTTGCAGGCCCTGATCGATAGCACGCGCACCGGCGATAGCCCGGTGCGCATCGCTGCGGTGATTTCCAACCGCAGCGACGCCTACGGCCTGCAACGCGCCCAGGATGCAGGTATCGATACCCGCTCCCTGGATCACAAGGCGTTCGACGGTCGCGAGGCCTTCGATGCAGCCTTGATCGAACTGATCGACGCCTTCAATCCCAAGCTTGTGGTCCTCGCCGGTTTCATGCGCATTCTCAGCGCTGGCTTCGTGCGCCATTACCAGGGGCGCCTGCTGAATATTCACCCTTCCCTGCTGCCCAAATACAAAGGGTTACATACCCACCAACGCGCCCTAGAGGCCGGAGATACAGAGCATGGCTGCAGCGTGCACTTTGTCACCGAGGAACTCGATGGCGGGCCTCTGGTCGTACAGGCAGTAGTTCCGGTAGAGTCTGCGGACTCAGCGCAGAGCCTTGCGCAACGGGTTCACACCCAGGAACACAGGATTTACCCGCTGGCGGTTCGCTGGTTTGCCGAAGGACGTTTGGTGCTCGGTGAACAAGGTGCATTGTTGGACGGCCAGTTACTTGCGGCCAGCGGCCACTTGATTCGTACCTAGGAGATTTTATGCGTCGTGCCCTGCTCTTCGCTTTTGCTCTGCTTGCCCTGCCTACCGTGCACGCGGCAGATCTTCAGCCTTTCTCCGCCAGCTACACCGCCGACTGGAAGCAGTTGCCCATGAGCGGCCAGGCCTCCCGTAGCCTGGAAAGTACCGGCAACGGCGTCTGGAAGCTCAGCTTCAAGGCTTCGATGATGATCGCCAGCCTGACCGAAGAAAGCACCCTGACGCTGGACAAGGACACCCTGCTGCCCCAGTCCTACCACTTTGAACGGGGTGGCCTTGGCAAAGCCAAGAAGGCCGACCTGGACTTCGACTGGACCGCCAAGATGGTCACCGGCACCGATCGCGGCGACGCGGTCAAGATCCCGCTGAACCGCGGTATGGTCGATAAATCCACCTACCAGTTGGCCCTGCAGCATGACGTAGCGGCCGGCAAGAAAACCATGAGCTACCAGGTCGTGGATGACGGCGAAGTCGAGACCTATGACTTCCGCGTACTGGCTACCGAGAAAGTCGACACCAAGGCCGGCAAGATCGACGCCATCAAGGTTGAGCGCGTGCGCGACCCGACACAAAGCAAGCGCACCACGGTGATGTGGTTTGCCAAGGACTGGGACTACCTGCTGGTTCGCCTGCAACAGGTCGAAACCGACGGCAAGGAATACAACATCATGCTGTTGGACGGTACGGTCAATGGCAAGGTTGTGAAAGGCAGCTGATCGCTGATTGATTGAAAGAGCCTCGCTAAATGCGGGGCTTTTTTTCGCCTGGAATTTGTCGCGGGGCGACTGGCGTCATCGCAGGCAAGCCAGCTCCCACGGGTGAGCACTTGCGATGGCGGCGGGATACCCAACACAAGGCCAAAGCCTGATTCGAACATGAAACTTTTGTCATAAACCCCTTGCCCCTGCGACGCAATATCGCGGTTTACGGGGCCTGGAGCATTGTTGCGGCTGCTGCAATGAATTGTTGCGCGCAAAGTCAGTTTACTTAGCAAGCTAACAAAACATATAACAAAGGCCTGCGACGCCTTGCCGCAGATCAACCAGAGACTGGAGCAAGCAGATGACAGTAAAAGTAACTGAACGCGACGATGCCCATATGTCCCACGAGGCCCTGGCCCACGGCATTCATATCTGGGATGTGCATCAACAAGACCTGCTGGTCGGTATGTTTCACAACGAGTGCGACGCCCACAATTATAAAAACGAGCTCGAAACCCTCGAAATGAAACGCCAGGCATCCAGCTCCTGACTCACCGGAGTGCTATGGGCCGCTCTGCGGCTATGTGTGGCGAGCGGGCTTGCCCCGCGCTGGGCTACGAAGCAGGCCCAATAAGGCCACCGCGATCTTTAAGATGCAACGGTGGGATCAGGTTTTGGGGCCGCTTCGCAGCCCAGCGTGGGGCAAGCCCGCTTGCCACAATAGCCCCGCTTACAACCGCAAGGCTGTTACCACATCAGATCATCAGGGATCTGGTAAGCGGCGTACGGATCATCCTCATCCGGCACCTGGGTATCGGTGAGGATGTTGAGCTGGATGATGCGCTCAGGCGCACGCTCCTGGATTTTCAGCGCAGCCTCCCGTGGAATCACCTCGTAACCGCCGCCATGGTGGACAATCGCCAACGAACCGTTGCTCAGCTTGTTGCGCATCAAGGTGTTGACCGACAGGCGCTTGACCTTCTTGTCGTCAACAAAGTTGTAGTAGTCCTCGGTGGTCAACTTGGGCAGGCGCGAGGTCTCGATCAATTGCTTGACCTGCGCGGCACGGGCCTTGGCCTCGACCTTTTCCTGCTGCTGACGGTTGAGCTCCTGGTCGCGCTTGACCTTCTCGGCCTGCGCTTCCAGGGCCAGGCGCTGCTGGGTGTCGTCGGCCTGGGCCTGGCCTTTGTGAACCAGGCGCTGCTGCTTCTGCTTGTCTTTGCCGACCTGCTTGGCCTGCTTCTGATTGACCAGGCCTGCTTTGAGCAACTGGTCGCGAAGGGAAATGCTCATGGTGCTTACTCACTTAGGCAACTGCTCAACCGCAGTTGGACACATTCTTTTCCTGGCGTTTGGCTTCACCCCACAGGGCGTCCAACTCTTCGAGGGTGCAATCTTCCATGGGACGGTGGGTGTCGCGCAATGCCTGTTCGATAAATCGGAATCGCCTTTCGAATTTGGCATTGGCACCGCGCAGGGCGGTTTCCGGGTCCACCTTGAGGTGCCGGGCCAGGTTGACCGCCGCAAACAGCAGGTCACCGACTTCATCGGCAATCGCTGCCGGGTCATTGTCGGCCATGGCTTCGAGCACCTCATCAAGCTCTTCACGCACGTTATCCACCACCGGTAACGCCGCTGGCCAGTCAAAGCCTACCTGGCTCGCGCGTTTTTGCAATTTGGCCGCACGGGACAGGGACGGCAAAGCGCTGGGTACATCATCGAGCAGGGACAGTTGCTGCGGGGCCTGGGACTTTTCTGCGCGCTCCTCGGCCTTGATTTGCTCCCAGCGCTCCTTGACCTGCTCTTCGCTTAACTGAGGAACATCCAGCGGCGCATACAAGTCGCCGGTGGGGAACACATGGGGATGCCGGCGAATCAGCTTGCGGGTGATGCTGTCCACCACCCCGGCGAACTCGAAGCGCCCTTCTTCCCGGGCCAGTTGGCTGTAATACACCACCTGGAACAACAGGTCGCCCAACTCGCCCTGCAGATGATCAAAATCCCCGCGCTCGATGGCGTCGGCGACTTCGTAGGCTTCTTCCAGGGTGTGGGGCACGATGCTGGCGTAGGTTTGCTTGATGTCCCACGGGCAACCATATTGCGGGTCGCGCAGACGGTTCATCAGGTGCAGCAGGTCTTCAAGTGAATACATCGGTCAATCTCTGTTCGGGGAGCGCTGAGGATCAAATGTGGGAGCGGGCTTGCTCGCGATGGCGTTGTGTCAGTCGCCGAATATATTGACTGATCCACCGCTTTCGCGAGCAAGCCCGCTCCCACATTTTAGACCGCGCTCATCCAGCGATTTATGGCGTGCGGTTACGCCGCGTCTCGATGATGTTCGGCAACTGGGAGATACGCCCCAGCAACCGCCCCAACGCGTCCAGCCCCGGAATCTCGATGGTCAGGGACATCAACGCCGTGTTGTCCTCCTTGTTCGAGCGGGTATTGACTGCCAGTACGTTGATCCGCTCATTGAGCAGCACTTGCGAAACGTCCCGCAGCAGACCCGAGCGGTCGTAGGCACGGATGATGATGTCCACCGGGTAGGTGAGCACCGGCACCGGCCCCCAACTGACCTGGATGATCCGCTCCGGCTCACGCCCGCCCAACTGCAGCACCGAGGCGCAGTCCTGGCGGTGAATGCTCACCCCACGGCCCTGGGTGATGTAGCCGACGATGGCATCGCCCGGCAACGGCTGGCAGCAGCCGGCCATCTGGGTCATCAGGTTGCCTACGCCCTGGATCTGGATATCGCCGCGCTTGCCCGGCTTGTAGCCGGTGGCCTTGCGTGGGATCAGTTCCAGTTGCTCGCTGCCGCGTTCCGGCTCTACCAGTTGCTGGGCCAGGTTGACCAATTGCGCCAGGCGCAAGTCGCCGGCACCGAGGGCGGCGAACATGTCTTCGGCAATCTTCATGTTGGCTTTTTCGGCCAACTTGTCGAAATCCACCTGGGGCAGACCCAAGCGACCCAGCTCGCGTTCGAGCAACGTCTTGCCGGCGGCGACGTTCTGGTCCCGCGCCTGCAGCTTGAACCAGTGGACAATCTTCGCCCGCGCCCGCGACGTGGTGATGTAGCCCAGGTTCGGGTTCAGCCAGTCGCGGCTCGGCGTGCCGTGCTTGCTGGTGATGATCTCGACCTGCTCACCGGTCTGCAGGCTGTAGTTGAGCGGCACGATGCGCCCGTTGATCTTGGCGCCACGGCAGTTATGGCCGATCTCGGTGTGCACGCGGTAGGCGAAGTCCAGCGGCGTCGCGCCCTTGGGCAGGTCGATGGCGTGGCCGTCGGGGGTAAAGATGTAGACCCGGTCGGGCTCGATATCCACCCGCAGTTGCTCAGCCAGGCCGCCGATATCGCCCAGCTCTTCGTGCCATTCCAGCACTTGGCGCAGCCAGGAGATTTTCTCTTCGTACTGGTTGGAGCCGGCCTTGACGTCGGTGCCCTTGTAGCGCCAGTGCGCGCAAACCCCCAGCTCGGCTTCTTCGTGCATGGCGTGGGTACGGATCTGCACTTCCAGCACCTTGCCCTCGGGGCCGATCACCGCGGTGTGCAGCGAGCGGTAGCCGTTTTCCTTGGGGTTGGCGATGTAGTCGTCGAACTCCTTGGGAATGTGCCGCCACAGCGTATGGACGATACCCAGCGCGGTGTAGCAGTCGCGCATTTCCGGCACCAACACGCGCACGGCGCGCACGTCATAGATCTGGCTGAAGGCCAGGCCTTTGCGCTGCATTTTGCGCCAGATCGAATAGATGTGTTTGGCCCGGCCGCTGATATCGGCTTCGACACCGGTGGCCTGCAACTCCGAGCGCAACTGGCCCATCACATCGCTGATAAAGCGCTCACGGTCCAGCCGCCGCTCATGCAGCAAGGTAGCGATCTGTTTGTATTGATCGGGTTCGAGGTAGCGGAAGGACAGGTCCTCCAGCTCCCACTTGATATGGCCGATCCCCAGGCGGTGAGCCAGGGGCGCGTAGATATCGAAGACCTCACGGGCGACGCGGTTGCGCTTTTCGTCGTCGGCGGTTTTCACCGCACGGATCGCGCAAGTGCGCTCGGCCAGCTTGATCAGCGCGACGCGTACGTCGTCGACCATCGCCACCAGCATCTTGCGCAGGTTTTCTACCTGGCCCTGGGTGCCGAGCACCATCGACTGGCGCGGGCTGAGGCTGGCGCTGATCGCAGCCATGCGCAGCACGCCGTCGATCAGCTTGGCCACCACCGCGCCGAACCGCTGGCTGACCAGTGGCAACGCAATATGCCCTTCGCGCACACCGCGATAGAGCACCGCGGCGATCAGCGAATCCTGGTCCAGCTTGAGGTCGGCGAGGATCTCGGCGATTTCAAGCCCAGTACGAAAACTGGATGTTCCTTCGGCCCAGAGGTTCTTGGCCGCATTGTCTTGCTGTTCTGCCTCGCGAGCGAACTCGCAGGCGGCTTTCAAGGCTTCACGGTCCAGTGCCGGATCGACACTGATGGCATGATCCAGCCATGCCTCGAGATTGATACTGCCGTCGGTGTTGATCGGCTGGTGTGCTCTCACCTGTACCATCTTGCTTACCTTCCCTACGACGCGCCTGTAGCGCGTCAAAATCGCTGACCCTTGTAACGCGAACTCCCTGGCAGGTCACAGGCCCTGGAGAACGCAGGCCAGTCGGACTAAGCGAGCATCCTAGCTCGCTTCAAATAACGCCATCGCCTCGACATGCGCGGTTTGCGGAAACATATCGAGGATCCCGGCACGTTTTAGCCGGTAGCCTTGCTTGACCAACTCGACAGTGTCCCGCGCCAGCGTGGCTGGATTGCAGGACACATACACCAGGCGATCAGCCCCCAGAGTGGCGAGCTTGCGCACAACCTCCAGGGCACCATCGCGGGGTGGGTCCAAGAGTACCGCACAAAAGCCTGCTTTGGCCCATTGCGCATCACTCAAAGGCTGGGACAAATCGGCCTGAAAAAACTGCACATTATGCAAATTATTGCTATCGGCGTTCAGGGCTGCACGGTCCACCATGGCCTGCACCCCCTCTACCGCGACCACTTCACGCACCTGGCGGGCCAGGGGCAAGGCAAAGTTGCCCAGGCCACAAAACAGGTCCAGCACCCGTTCGTCGGAACGGGGCGCCAGCCAATCCAGCGCCTGGGCAACCATCGCTTCGTTGACCCCGGCGTTGACCTGCACAAAATCCCCAGGCCGGTAAGCCAAGTCCAAGTCCCACTGCTGCAGACGATAGCCCAGGCCCGGCCCAGCCGCGAACGGCTGCGGCTCGCCCTCGCCATGCAGCCACAACTGGGCATCATGGAAGGCACAGAATTCTTGCAGCACCACCAGGTCGGCGTCCGACAACGGCGCCATATGCCGCAGCAACACCGCAATCGATGAGCCGCTGAACAACTCCACATGCCCCAGGGCCTGAGGTTTGCTCAGGCGCCGCAACATGTTGGGCAGGCGCTGCATGATCGGTTGCAAGGCCTGTACCAGCACCGGGCAATCATCGATGGCCACGATGTCCTGGCTGGCCACGGCGCGAAAGCCAACGTCCAGGCGCTTGGCCTTGACGTCATAGCGCACGGCCACCCGGGCCCGGCGGCGATAGCCGAACTCGGGCCCGCTCAACGGCGCTGCCCATTCCTGGGGCTCGACCCCGACAACACGGGACAATTGCTCGGCGAGCATGCGCTGTTTCAGGGCAAGCTGTTCGTCATGGGGCAAGTGTTGCAAGCTGCAACCGCCACAACGGCCGGCATGGGCGCACGGCGCCGGGCGACGCAGTTCGCTGGCCTTGAACACCCGCTCGGTGCGGGCCTCGACCACTTTGCCATGGGCACCCAGCACCCGCGCCTCGACCTCTTCGCCGGCCAGGGCACCCACGACAAACCAGGTGCGGCCTTCGAAAAACACGATCCCCCGGCCATCATTGGCCAGGCGCTCGATGGTCAGGCGCTGTTTTTTACCGACCGGGATTTGTGGCGCCCGATTACCGCCCGTTGGCTGGAAACGCAGGCCTCGCTCTTGCTTGGCCATCAGTTGGGCGCGTCGAAAATGCCGGTCGACAGGTAGCGGTCGCCTCGGTCACAGATGATCGCGACGATAACTGCGTTTTCCAGTTCTGCAGACAAGCGCAACATTCCCGCCACGGCGCCGCCGGAGGACACACCGCAGAAGATGCCTTCTTCACGGGCCAGGCGACGGGTGGTGTCTTCGGCTTCACGCTGGGCCATGTCGAGGATGCGATCGACACGGGCGGCGTTGTAGATCTTTGGCAGATACTCTTCGGGCCAGCGGCGGATCCCGGGAATCGCCGCGCCTTCCATCGGTTGCAGGCCAACGATCTGGATCGCCGGATTCTGCTCCTTGAGGTAGCGCGAGTTGCCCATGATGGTGCCGGTGGTGCCCATGGAGCTGACGAAATGGGTGATGGTGCCCTGGGTCTGGCGCCAGATTTCCGGGCCGGTGCTGGTGTAGTGCGCTTCCGGGTTGTCACCGTTGGCGAACTGATCCAGGACCTGGCCACGGCCTTCGGCGGCCATGCGCTCGGCGAGATCGCGCGCGCCTTCCATGCCTTCTTCCGGGGTGACCAGCAACAGCTCGGCACCATAGGCGGTCATCGCCGCCTTGCGCTCGGCGCTGCCGTTGTCGGGCATGATCAAGATCATCTTGTAGCCCTTGATCGCCGCGGCCATGGCCAGGGCAATCCCGGTATTGCCGGAGGTGGCTTCGATCAGGGTGTCGCCGGGCTTGATCTGCCCACGTAACTCGGCGCGGGTGATCATCGACAACGCCGGACGGTCCTTGACCGAGCCCGCCGGGTTATTACCCTCGAGCTTGAGCAGCAAGGTATTGCTGGTGTTACCCGCCATGCGTTGCAAGCGGACCAGAGGTGTATTGCCGACGCAATCGGCGATGGTTGGGTACTGCAAGGTCATGGCGTATTCGCAATCCAGACTGCGGGGGCGCCTATCATACCGGCAAACGCTGGCGGGCCATATCACGCAAAGTGTGGTGCTTATAACTCAACGAGCTAAAGCCCAAGGCTGTCGGTGGCCAGGGGCGTTGTGGCTAGGGGCTGTTGTGGAAGAGGGGCTGTTGTGGCGAGGGGGCTTGTCCCCCGCTGGGCTGCGCAGCAGCCCCAAAACCTGCACCCTCGGTTAATCTGACACACCTCGGTGATCTTATTGGGGCTGCTGCGCAGCCCAGCGGGGGACAAGCCCCCTCGCCACAACAGCCCTTCTACCTGAGCAGCTCCTTGGTCGCAGGGGTTACACGGTATCCACCTTCAACGAATGATCGTTGAGCATCCCGTTAATGATGGTCGCCGTGTCTGCCCCACTCGCAATCAAGCCACCCGCCCCCGGTGTCACACCGTATTGGGTCGCCAGGTTGACGCCGGCCAGGTCGATGGTCTGGTTCGGCGTGGCACCTGCAACGGCGCTGATGTCGATGGTGGTCGTACCGCCCACCACCTTGAAGTGCAGGTAGTCATCCAGGGACGCCGTCGTCGCATTCTCCCCTTGCAGCAATTGCGACAGGTCGAGCTTGTCGGTGCCCACGGCAAAGTCGGTGATGACATCGTGCCCACTGCCGCCGGTCAGGTATTGGAAGGTATCGGCACCCGCGCCGCCGGTCAGGGTGTTGTTGCCCGGACCACCGATCAGGATGTCATCGCCGCCCTCGCCCTTGAGGGTGTCATTGCCCAACCCGCCCGAAATAAGGTTGTTGTTGCCGTTGCCGGTGAGGAAGTCGTTGAAGTTGGAACCGATCAGGTTCTCCAGGGCCGTCAATGTATCGGTCCCGGCGCCCCCCGTGACTTGCCCTCCCACCGTGCCAAGGTTGACGGTCACCCCCGACGTGGCATTGGCATAACTCACTGTATCGATGCCCGCGCCACCATCGAGCAGGTCATTGCCGATGCCGCTGAACAGCAGGTCATTGCCATTGCCGCCGTGCATCTCGTTGTTGCCATTGCCAGCACTCAGTACATCATTGCCATCGCCGCCATTGAGGATGTTGTTACCGGGCCCGGCCATGAGGATGTCATCACCGTTGGTACCGGTAAGGGTGGTGCCGGCCTGGTAGGTGATATCTACGGCGGCGCTGTCGCTGCCGCCGTGGTTATCGCTGACCGAGTAGTTACCGTGGTAGTCCGGCGTGTAGTCCTGGGCGCCGGCGTAGTTGACGGTCATGGTCAACTGGTAGCGTTCGAAAATAGTGGAATTGCCTGGGGTATTGGGGATGTTGGTGAGGTGGATCTGGTAATCGCCCGTGGCGCCCGCGACAAAGGTGCCGTTATCAAGGATGGGGATCTCAGCGCCACCATTGAAGGAGTACGCCATGACCATGCGTGTATCCGACAGGTTATGGCTCAGGTTCAGGGTTTCCCCCTGATGCAGGGTGACATTGATGCGGTCTTCATCATTGTTGTTGCTGGCACTGACAGTGCCCAGGTAGCCGGTGACCAGCAGCACAGCCGTCGTGCTCGAGATGCTCGCGAAGGCATTACGCACATCCGCCAGCTTCTGGTTCGCAGGGGTGTCACCAACACTACTGAAATCCCGACTTCCGCTCCCCGTAAAGCTGCCACCCTTAACCATCCAGCCAGTGGCAAAACTGGTGGGGATAGGCGTCAGGTTGTCATGGTTGGCATCGCTGTCATTGGCCAGCAGCAACTGCGCAGGTACCACAATGTTGCCCGACAGGATATTGGTGATCACATGATCATCACCAGCCACCGGTGCCGCGTTGGGATTGACCTTGACCACCAGGCTGGAGGTCGCGAGATCGCCGTCGTTGTCGCTGACGGTCACCCCGAAGGTTTCGGTAATCAACGAGCCTGTCAACTTCGGCGGCGTGTAGCGGAATTCGCCGTTGTCCATGTCCACCACCAGCGTGCCGCCCTGGTTGGTGGTGATGGTGACACTGTTGCTGACGGTGTCGAACGTGCCGTGTCCGCCTGGCAGGTTGGCACTCATCGAGCCCCCCGCCGCCGGGTTGTAGGTGTAGGTGATGCCGTCCACCGTGAGGGATTTGACGAAGCCGCCATCGGCACCGAACGTGCCATCCGTCAGCAGGCTCCCCGTGACTGGCGCGCCCTGCACCGTGCCGGCCAGCACCGCATCCAGGCCCGCCAGGTTGGCCACCACCACCGCATTGGTGTTGGTGTGGGTGCTGCCGTCGTAGGCCACCGGGTCCAGGTAAATGCTGTTGACGCCCGCGCCCAGGCCAATGGCATAGGCCTTGATGCCATTGGCATCAAGGAAGGCCCGCCATACGCCTTCTTCAGTGGCATCGATACCGTCGCCGTACTCCGGGTTGACCACGTTGCCAGGGTTGTTCGGGTTATTGGTGTTGGACGTGGTGGGGTTACCGTCCGAGAAGAAATACGCCACGTTTTGCGCACCTTCCAGCTTGCCGGCGGTGCCATAGGCGGTCTGCGCGGTGCCCAGGGCCGAGTCGTAGTTGGTGCCATTAAACGCAGTGAGGCCGTTGACCAGGGTCTTGGCCGTGGCGACGCTGACCCATTGGCTGCTCAGTTGTTGCGAGCTGTCGTTGAAGGTCACGATCTGCACCTTCACGTCGCCCATATCGTCATAGCGGTTAAGCAACTCGACAATGGACGCCTTGGCCAGGTCGAGCCGTGTACCGCCGGCCCCTGAGGGGTCATTCATGCTGCCGGAAATGTCGATGATCAGCAGCAGGTTGGAATCCACCTCCGTCGCCGTGACCTCACGCGTGCTGGACACCACGCTGGGCACGTCGTCGACAATACTCACCACGATGTTGCTGGTGGTGGTATTGCCCAGTTGGTCAGTGACCTTGTAGACAAAGGTATCGGTGAGGGTATTCGGCCCGTCATTGGCGTTAGGCGTGGTTTTCGGCGCCGACGTCAGGGTGTAGGTGTAGGTGCCATTGGCGTTGAGCAGGATCTGCCCATAGCTGCCAGTAGCGCTGCCGACCAGGCTGAAACTCAACGGGCCAGTGCCGCCGGATGTCGAGTCGGCGAGGTTACCGCTGGCGGTTTCCGTGGTCGCCGTAGGATCGCTGCCGACCACGGTGCCTGGCGCCAGGTCCTGGCCGTCCAGGCTCAGGTCCAGGGCTTTTTCGTAGACCGTGACATCACCGTCAGTCAGCGCTTTCAAGCCGCTGTCGGTCACGGTGATGGTCAGGGTCGTGGTGCTGACGTCACCGTCGGCATCGCGCACGGTATACACGAACGTATCCACGGCCCCCGGTGGAGTCACCGAGTTGGGATAGCTGTGGTACACAGCGTTGCCGTTCGCATCCAGGGTCAGGTAGCCGAAAGCACCGTTGATATTGCTGCCCAGGCCGCCACTGGCCGGGGTGCCGATGTTGCTCCCCGCCCGCACTCCGACCACCGCACCAGCCAGCGAGGGGCTGTCGGCGCCGCCTACGTCATTACTCAACACATTGGCGCTGACCACACCGCCTTCTACCACCGTACGCACATCAGGGTTGGCAGTCGGCAGATCGTCGATGATGTTGATATCGATCGTGCCCGTCGCCGTATTGGTATCGTAATCGCTGGCCGTGACCGTGATCTGTTCGGGCAGGCTGTTACTGCCGTTGGCATCAGGGTGCGTTTCATTGTCGAGCAAGGTGTAGCGGTAGCTGACCACCCCGGTGTTGGGGTCGTAGCCAGTCACAACAAAGTTGTTGCCCAACGCAGTACCTTCCGACAACGGGAAGGTAGCAACCACGCCATTGGTCACCACGTTCAGGCCGCCGACAGTCAGGGTTTTCAAACCGTCCAGGGCCGTCACGGTGAAGGTACCGGTCTGGGTCAGCGAGGGGATGTTCGGGTTGGAACCATCGATCAGGTTTTTTTCAAAGACGGTCAACTCACCGCCGGTGAGATCCAGGCCGGTCAGCACTACCGGGTCGTTGTTGTTATGCACCTGTAGCACCAGCTTGGCGGTGCTGGTATCGCCGTCGCTGTCGTTCAGCTGATAGGTGAACGTCTCGGTGCCATTCCCCCCGCCGTGAAGGGCGACAAATTGTGGGTCGGTCTTGTCCAGGGTGTAGGTGTAGCTGCCATCGGCAAACAATTGCAGTGTGCCGTAAGTACCGACAATGGTGTTCGGTGTGACGGGCCCGGTGGCGATCCGATCCGCGCCTTGGACGTCATTGCCCAGCACGCTGCCAGTCAGGGTGAGCTGGCTTTCAGAGGCCACGCCGCCGGGGTTGTCGTCGAAAGCCTTTGGCACATCGTCGACCACATTGACGTCCAACGTGCCCGTAGCGCCGCTGTTGTTGCTGTCGGTGGCAGTCACCGTGAACGACTCGCTGATGCTATTGGTGCCTGCGCCGGTTGGGTGGCTATCAGTGCCGTTGAGGGTGTAGCTGTAGCTGATCACGCCAGTGCTGGCGTTGTAGCCGGTGATGGTCAGGGTGTTGCCGAAACCGGTGGGTTCCGATTGCGGGAAAGTCGCGGCGACGCCGTTGGTGACGACGCTGATGCCGCCGACAGTCAGGTTCTTCAGGCCATCCAGTGCGGTCACGGTGAAGGTGCCAGATTGGGTCAATGCAGGCCCATCGTTGGCGCTGCCCAACGGCAGGTTTTTCTCGTAGACGGTGACTTCGCCGCCGTTTACTTCCAGGCCGGTCAGCACCACTGGGTCGTCGTTGTTATGCACCTGCAAGACGAGGTTGGCGGTGCTGGTATCGCCGTCGCTGTCGTTCAGTTGATAGGTGAAGGTTTCAGTGCCGCTGCCACCACCATTCAGCGCCATGAACTGCGGATCAGTCTTGTCCAGGGTGTAGGTGTAGCTGCCATCGGCAAACAATTGCAGGGTGCCGTAGATACCAACAATCGTATTTGGCGTGACGGGCCCGGTGGCGACCCGATCAGCACCTTGCACATCGTTGCCCAGCACGCTGCCGGTCAGGGTGAGCTGGCTTTCAGAGGCCACGCCGCCGGGGTTGTCGTCGAAGGCTTTTGGCACGTCATCAACCACATTGACGTCCAACGAACCATTGGCGCTGCTGTTGTTGCTGTCAGTGGCGACCACCGCGAACGACTCACTGATGCTGTTGGCATCCGCGCCAGTTGGGTGGCTATCAGTGCCGTTGAGCGTGTAGCTATAGCTGATTACACCGGTGCTGGCGTTGTAGCCAGTAATGGTCAGTGTGTTACCGAAGCCAGTAGGTTCCGATTGCGGGAAAGTCGCGGCGACGCCATTGGTGACGACGCTGATACCGCCGACAGTCAGGGTTTTCAGGCCGTCCAATGCGGTCACGGTAAAGGTGCCGGATTGGGTCAACGCAGGCCCATCGTTGGCGCTGCCCAACGGCAGGTTTTTCTCGTAGACGGTGACTTCGCCGCCGTTTACTTCCAGGCCGGTCAGTACCACTGGGTCGTCGTTGTTGTGCACCTGCAAAACGAGGTTGGCGGTGCTGGTATCGCCGTCGCTGTCGTTCAGTTGGTAGGTGAAGGTTTCAGTGCCGCTGCCACCGCCATTCAAGGCCATGAACTGCGGATCAGTCTTGTCGAGGGTGTAGACGTAACTGCCATCGGCGAAGAGCTGCAAGGTGCCATAAGTACCGACAATGGTGTTCGGCGTGACGGGACCGGTGGCGACTCGATCAGCACCTTGCACATCGTTGCCCAGCACGCTGCCAGTCAGGGTGAGCTGGCTTTCAGAGGCCACGCCGCCGGGGTTGTCGTCGAAGGCTTTTGGCACATCGTCGACCACATTGACGTCCAACGTGCCCGTAGCGCCGCTGTTGTTACTGTCAGTGGCGACCACCGCGAATGACTCACTGATGCTGTTGGCATCCGCGCCAGTTGGGTGGCTATCAGTGCCGTTGAGCGTGTAGCTATAGCTGATCACGCCAGTGCTGGCGTTGTAGCCGGTGATGGTCAGTGTGTTACCGAAGCCAGTAGGTTCCGATTGCGGGAAAGTCGCGGCGACGCCATTGGTGACGACGCTGATACCGCCCACAGTCAGGGTTTTCAGGCCATCCAATGCGGTCACGGTAAAGGTGCCAGATTGGGTCAACGCAGGCCCATCGTTGGCGCTGCCCAGCGGCAGGTTTTTCTCGTAGACGGTGACTTCGCCGCCGTTTACTTCCAGGCCGGTCAGCACCACTGGGTCGTCGTTGTTATGCACCTGCAAGACGAGGTTCGCGGTGCTGGTATCGCCGTCGCTGTCGTTCAGTTGGTAGGTGAAGGTTTCAGTGCCGCTGCCACCGCCATTCAGGGCCATGAACTGCGGATCAGTCTTGTCCAGGGTGTAGGTGTAGCTGCCATCGGCAAACAATTGCAGGGTGCCGTAGGTACCGACGATGGTGTTCGGCGTGACGGGACCGGTGGCGACCCGATCAGCACCTTGCACATCGTTGCCCAGCACGCTGCCGGCCAGGGTGAGCTGGCTTTCAGAGGCCACGCCGCCAGGGTTGTCGTCGAAAGCCTTTGGCACATCGTCGACCACATTGACGTCCAACGTGCCCGTAGCGCCGCTGTTGTTGCTGTCGGTGGCAGTCACCGTGAACGACTCGCTGATGCTATTGGTGCCTGCGCCGGTTGGGTGGCTATCAGTGCCGTTGAGGGTGTAGCTGTAGCTGATCACGCCAGTGCTGGCGTTGTAGCCAGTAATGGTCAGGGTGTTGCCGAAGCCAGTAGGTTCCGATTGCGGGAAAGTCGCGGCGACGCCATTGGTGACGACGCTGATACCGCCCACAGTCAGGTTTTTCAGGCCATCCAGTGCGGTCACGGTAAAGGTGCCGGATTGGGTCAAGGCTGGCCCATCGTTGGCGCTGCCCAACGGCAGGTTTTTCTCGTAGACGGTGACTTCGCCGCCGTTTACTTCCAGGCCGGTCAGCACCACAGGGTCGTCGTTGTTATGCACCTGCAAGACAAGGTTGGCGGTGCTGGTATCGCCGTCGGCATCCGTCAGGGTGTAGGTAAACGTCTCAGTGCCACTCCCGCCACCGTGCAGTGCCTGGAAGTCGCTATCGGCGGTGTTCAGCGTGTACACATAAGTGCCATTCGCCGCCAATTCCAGCGTGCCGTAGAGCCCAGTGAAGGACCCGGGCGTAACCGGCCCGGACGCCACTCGATCAGCGCCTTGCACATCATTGGTCAACACCGTGCCGCTGAGGGTCAACAGGCTTTCAGACGCCACTTGCGCATTGCTGTCATCGGCAGCGGTCGGTACGTCGTCCACCACACTGATATGCAGCGTGCTGGTGGCCGTGCTGTTGTTGGTATCACTGGCGATCACGCTGAAGCTTTCGGTCAGCTCATTGACCCCCGCCGCCGTTGGATGCGCCTCGGTGCCGGTCAAGGTGTAGCTGTAGCTGATTACTCCGGTGGCCGGGTCAAAACCGGTGATGGTCAGGGTATTGCCCAGGCCGGTGGCGATCGATTGCGGGAAGCCGGCGGCAACACCACCGGACACCACGCTGATACCGCCCACGGACAGGTTCTGCAAGCCGTCCGCTGCCGCCACGGTCAGGCTGCCAGTGCGGGTCAGCGCGTTAGCGTCGGGGCTGCTGCCGTCCACCAGGTTTTTTTCATAGAGCGTCAGGTCGGCGCCGTTGATGCTGATGCCACCGATCACCACCGGATCGTCGTTGTTATGGACCTGCAGCACCAGGTTGGCGGTGCTGCTGTCGCCATCGGCGTCGGTCAGGGTGTAGGTGAAGGTTTCCGTGCCATTGCCACCGCCCTGCAGCGCGACGAAATCGGGGTCAGCGGTGTTCAGCGTGTAGGTGTAGCTGCCATCGGCAGCCAGGACCAGGGTGCCATATTGGCCGCTGAAGGTACCGCCGACGATGGGGCCAGTGGCGATACGGTCCGCCCCCTGGGTGTCGTTGTCCAATACGTTGCCGCTGAGGGTCAACAGGCTTTCCGAAGCGCTGCCCTCATGGCTGTCATCCAGCGCCTTGGGCACGTCATCGATCACGGTGATATCCAGGGAGCCGGTGGCGGTGTCGTTATCGCTATCGGTGGCGACTACCGCAAATTGCTCGCCCAGGCTGTTGGTGCCGCCACCTGACGGATGGGCCTCATTGCCGGTCAAGGTATAGCTGTAGCTGATCACCCCGGTGGCCGCGTTGTAGCCGGTGATGCTCAGGGTGTTGCCCAGCCCGGTGGTAATCGTCTGTGGGAAGCTGCTGACCACTCCGCCGCTGACCACGCTGATGCCGCCCACGGTCAGGCTTTGCAGGCCATCGGGTGCCGAGACGTTGAAGGTGCCGCTTTGCACCAGCGCCGCCGGATTGCTGGCCGAGCCTTGGGCAAGATTGGCCTCGTTGAGTGTCAACTCACCACCCTCGACCTCCAGCCCACCCAGGCTCACCGGGTTGTCGGGTGGCACCACCACCGGCTGGCCGTTGCCGGTATCCGGCTGGCCGGCGACCTGGAACAACGGAAACTCAGGAATCCCGCCAAAGCCCGCCGTCGGAAAGCCGATGACCGGCTCCACGCGCCCGGCAACTTCGGTCAGCAGCACAAAGGAGTGCCCACCGCCCAACTCACCCGCTGCCGTACTGCCGGTCTGGCCGGCGGCGGTGGCCTCCGCGGTCTGGGTCGGGTCGACACCGGCTGCAATGGCTTTTTGCAGCTGCTGCACATCGGTCAATTGCGCCTGGCTTGGTGCAAGATCTTCCGAGGCGTGAACCTGCGGCGCGTGGCCGGCCAGCAATTGCGGGGAAAGGTCCAGGCTGCTGTCGCGGCCCAGGGTCAGCTCATGGCCGTTGGTCAGTTTCACCGCCACCGCACCCGCCGCGCCGGTCTGCAGTTGCTCGCCGGCAAACAGTCGGTCGCCTTCGACCAGGCTTCGGCGGCTACCATCTCCCGCCACGGCAAAGACTTCCCCAACCACCTTGCTGACAACACCGATTGACTTGGCCATGTGCTTATCTCCCTGTCCGACCCCAGTAGTCGGCACCTCGGTTACGTGCACAAGTGCGGTGGAACGGGTGGTCCGGAGGTGGCACAAAACTGATTCAAATCAGCCGCCAACCCGCGCTTCGACCCGCCTGCAGAGAGCCTTCCAAGGGAACAAGTGACAAAAAACCGTCACCCATAAATTCCCTTTTTTCCGCTACCCCATCATCCGCTTGCACTTGCGATTGAACTTTCCTAGAGCCTGAAAATGCGCCGAAGCGCACATAACTCAAGGCTTGTGCTTTGAACAATGTCTTGCTTCACGCAGAACGCATAAGTTTTTTTGGAGATAAACGTTATGAAAAATTCTTCTTAGGTCTTCCTGCAAATGTTCTTAGCTCTGTTGTTACAAGCCTGAGACGGTTTGCCCCCTAAATTCGTCAAATAAATGGCGACAGACCAGCAGCACTGAGACACAGGAGATGTACCCATGCGCGTCTTTACCCCCCTCTGCAGCGCCATTCTGATCGCCATGGCATGCGCCAATACCCAAGCGATGTCGCTGACCCAAGCGATCCAAAGCACGCTGGACACTCACCCGGAACTCAATGCCAGTCGTAACAGCCGGCTGTCGGCCGATGAAGATGTGAAAGTCGCCAAGGGCGGCTTCTATCCCAGCCTCGACCTGAATGCCGGCTATGGCCGCGGCTACAGCGACAGCAGCACCACCCGCGCCCGTGGCGGCAACCACCACACCGAGACCGACAACTACACCCAGTCGGAACTGCGTCTGCGCCAGATGCTGTTCGACGGCTTCAACACCTCCAACGAAGTGCAACGCACCGGGGCGGTGGTCAACTCCCGCGCCTATTACACCCGTGGCACTGCCGAAAGCCTGGCCCTGCGCACCGTCGAGGTGTACCTGGAAGTGCTCAAGCGCCGCGACCTGCTGACACTGGCCAAGAACAACCTGCAGGCGCACCTGCGGGTCACCGACCAGATCGGCCTGCGCACCGAACGCGGTATCGGCAGCACCGCCGACCGCGACCAGTCCACCGCCCGTCGGGCCCTGGCGGACAACAACTACCAGACCGCACTGGTCGATCTGCAGGACGCTGAATCGAACTTCTACAGCGTGGTCGGACGCATGCCGGACGAACTGGAAAGCCCGGCCTCGATCAAGGGCGAGTTGCCCGCCGACCAACTCGGCGCCCGGCGCAGCATGCTGGAGAACAACCCTTACCTGAAATCCGCCCAGTCCGATGTGATGGCCGCCGAGAGCCAGTACGAAGTGGCGAAGTCGCCGTTCTACCCACGCTTCGATGCCGAGGCGGCAGTGGGCGCCAATAACAATGTGCAGGGCGACCTGGGCCACGACAACGAATGGCGAGTGGGGGTGGTGATGAACTACAACCTGTTCCGTGGCGGCAGCGACAAGGCCCGCCTGGCGTCGGACTCGCACAAGATCAATCAGGCCATGGACATCCGCAACAACGCCCTGCGCATGCTCAACGAGAACCTCAACCTGGCCTGGCACGCCATGGACAACGCCCGCATCCAGACCCCCACCGCCCGCGAATACGCCGAAACCACCCAACGGGTACGTGCGGCCTATCAGGACCAGTTCGGCCTTGGCCAACGCACCCTGCTGGACCTGCTGGACAGTGAAAACGAGCTGTACAACGCCAACCGGCGCTACACCGAAGTGCGCTACACCGAAGAGTTCTCCATGTACCGCGTGCTGGCCAACATGGGCGAGTTGCTGAACAAGGAGCGCGTGGTGGTACCGGCCGAAGCCATTGCCCAGTCGGAAGTCAGAAGCGAAGCCCACTTGCCTGACCTGAAGTAGCCAACGTGGAGCAGATCGCCGTGAGCCAGATGGAACCGCTGAACCCGGGTGTCGACCCGCGCCAGAGCTTTGATGACCCGTTGCTCGACGGCCTGCTGATCCTGTGCAAGCTGCATGGCTGTACCGTCAGCCGCGCCAGCCTGAGCGCCGGCCTGCCCTTGGCGCAACAACGCCTGAGCCTGGACTTGCTGCCACGGGCAGCGGCCCGGGCCAGCTTGCAGGCGCGGGTGTTGCGCCGGGACTTAAAGGCAATCTCGGCGCTGAACCTGCCGGTGCTGCTGCTGCTCAACGAAGGCCGCTGCGCGGTGCTGCGCCGCTGGGGCGAGGATGGCCAGGCACTGATCCTGCCCAGCGAAGCCGAAGGCGGCGAGCAGTGGGTCAGCCGCGAGGAGCTTGAGTCAGCCTACAGCGGCCAGGCCCTGTTCGCCCGGCCACGGCACGAAATCGAAGACCTGCGCGCACCGCTGGTGCCGCGGGTCGAGGCGTGGTTTCGCGACACCCTGAAGCTGTCGCGCTGGCTGTACAGCGATGCGATTCTCGCCAGTTTGCTGATCAACCTGTTGGGCCTGATGGTGCCGCTGTTCGTCATGCAGACCTACGACCGCGTGGTACCGAACCAGGCCACCTCGACCTTGTGGGTGCTGGTGATCGGGCTGCTGATCGGCACGGGGTTCGAGCTGGTGCTGCGGGTGGTGCGCGCCCATTTGCTGGACACTGCTGGCAAAAAGACCGACGTGATTCTTTCCGCGACCCTGTTCGAGCGCATCACCGGCATGTCGATGAAGGCGCGTCCCGCCACCATCGGCGGTTTCGCCCAGAGCATCCATGACTTCCAGGGCCTGCGCGAATTCCTGACCGCCGTGACCCTCACCAGTCTGATCGACCTGCCCTTCGCGGTGCTGATGCTGGTGGTGATCGGCCTGCTCGGCGGCTGGCTGGTGATCATCCCTTTGTGTGCGTTCCCGCTGACCATCGGCTTTGCGATGCTGATCCAGGCACGCCTGCGCGACACCGTGCAAAAAAGCCTGAGCCTGGGCGCCGAACGCCAGGCGCTGTTGATCGAAACCCTCGGTGGCCTGGAAACCCTCAAGGCCTGCAGCGCCGAAAGCGAGCGCCAGCACCAGTGGGAAAGCACCCATGGCGCCCTCACCCGCCTCGATAGCCATGCGCGCAACCTCTCGGCGCTGGCCACCAATGGCACGCTGTTCATCCAACAGTTTTCCGGGATGGCAACCATTGTCGCCGGGGTCTACAGCATCATCGCCGGCAACCTCAGTGTCGGCGCACTGGTGGCCACCTACATGCTTGGCAGCCGGGTATTGGCGCCGCTGGGGCAGATTGCCGGGTTGATCACCCGCTACCAGCAAGCGCAATTGACCATGCGCAGCACCGACGCGCTGATGGCCCTGCCCCAGGAGCGCGACCCACAACAGCGTCCCCTGGAACGCACGCAACTGAGTGGCGCCCTGGAAGTCAGCCAAGTGACCTTCCGCTACGCCGGGCAGAACGCACCAGCCCTGAACCAGGTCAGCTTCCAGCTCAAGGCCGGCGAACGCGTGGGGATTATCGGGCGCAGCGGCTCGGGCAAAAGTACCCTGGGCCGGCTGGTGATGGGTTTTTACACGCCAGAAGAAGGCCAATTGCTGCTCGATGGTCTCGACCTGCGGCAACTGGATGTGGCCGACCTGCGCCAGCAAGTGGGCTATGTGGCCCATGACCTGCCGCTGCTGGCTGGCAGCCTGCGCGATAACCTGACCTTGGGCGCGCGCTACATCAGCGATGGGCGGATGCTCGAAGTGGCCGAGCTGACCGGCGTCAGCGAACTGGCCCGGCAACATCCACAAGGCTTCGACCGACCGGTGGGCGAGCGCGGGCAGTTGTTGTCCGGCGGCCAGCGCCAGGCGGTGTTGCTGGCCCGCGCGCTGCTGCTCGACCCGCCAATCCTGTTGCTGGACGAACCCACTAGCGCCATGGACAACAGCAGCGAAGAAACCCTGCGCCAGCGCCTGGATTTGTGGGTCAAGGGCAAGACGTTGCTTCTGGTCACGCACCGCACCTCGATGCTCAGTCTGGTCGACCGCCTGATCGTGCTGGACAACGGCCGCATCGTGGCCGACGGCCCCAAAGAAAGTGTGATCGATGCATTGCGCAAGGGCCGTGTCGGCTCGGCCGCCGTCTAGGAGCCCCACCATGTCAGCCACCCCCTCGTCACCGGGCTACTTCAAGAGTTTTGGCAAAACCGCCGACAGCGAATTCATGCCTGAACTGGCGGGTGCTGCGCTGCAGGACTCGCCGCGCCGTTCACGGATTATCGTATGGCTCACCGCCGGCCTGATCATCTGCGCCCTGCTGTGGGCCAACTTTGCCGTGCTCGATGAAGTGACCATGGGCGAAGGCAAGGCCATCCCGTCGAGCAAAGTGCAGGTGATCCAGAACCTGGAGGGCGGCATCGTCACCCAGATCTACGTGCGCGAAGGACAGATGGTGGACAAGGGCGACAAGCTGCTGCAACTGGATGACACGCGCTTTCGCTCGAACAAGGGCGAAAGCGAAGTCGACCGTTATGCCCTCACCGCCCAGGTCGAACGCCTGTCCGCCGAGGCCGAGGGACGGCCGTTCAAACTGTCCGATGAAGTGATCGCCAAAGCCCCGCAAGTGGCCGAGGACGAACGCTCGTTGTTCGAACAACGCCAGCGGCGCTTGAGCAGCGAACAGCGGACCTTGAGCGAACAACTGCGGCAGAAAACCCAGGAGCTGGCGGAGTTCCGCTCCAAGCAGGGCCAATTCAGCTCCAGCCTGGCGCTGCTGCAGCAAGAGATGAACATGTCGGCGCCCCTGGTGGGCACCGGCGCGGTATCGCCCGTGGAAATCCTGCGCCTCAAACGCAGCGCCGTGGAGATCCGCGGCTCATTGAATGCCACCACCCTGGCGATCCCCCGGGCGGAGTCGGCGATCAATGAGATCAAGAGCAAAATCGACGAATCGGTGCAGACCTTCCGCTCGGAAGCGGCCAAGGAACTCAACGAAAAACGCACCGACCTGTCAAAAATCACCGCCACCAGCATCGCCATCGATGACCGCGTCAGCCGCACCACCGTGGTCTCCCCCGTGCACGGGGTGATCAAACAACTGAAGGTCAACACCATCGGTGGCGTGGTCCAACCGGGCAGCGACATGGTGGAAATCGTACCGTTGGAAGACAACCTGCTGATCGAGGCCAAAGTGCGGCCCCAGGACGTAGCCTTCCTGCACCCGGGACAGAAGGCGATGGTCAAGTTCAGTGCCTATGACTACACGATCTACGGCGGGCTGGCAGCGAAACTGGAACTGATCGGCGCCGATACGATTACCGACGACAAGGGCAACAGCTTCTACCTGATCCAGGTGCGCACCGATAAGAATCATTTGGGCGGGGAGAAAAAACCATTGCTGATCATCCCGGGGATGGTGGCAACGGTGGACATTATTACCGGGGAGAAAAGCGTGCTGGATTACTTGCTCAAGCCGGTGTTGAAGGCGAGGACGGAGGCGATGCGCGAGCGTTGAGCGTTAATGTGTCAGCGTCACACGACACTGCGTTATCAGCGTTGCCCTGTTTGCGCTGGGCGGCACACAAGGCTCAGGCATTTTGATGTGCCAACTGCTCTCGAAACAGTGCGGGGTTGAGTGTCCAGGTTTCCATATCAATCATCTCCCCCTCATTCACTCCAGTGCACAGGCGATCCAAAATCTGCTCCAGCGTGCCGTCGTCACGCCAATCCCGATAGCGTTGATACACCGTCGACCATGCTCCGAACCGCTCCGGTAGATCACGCCAGGCTGCGCCGGAGCAAACGATCCAAAGTACACCATTGAGCATCAGGCGATCGTCATGACGCGGTCTACCCGTTTTTTGCGTTGTCGACATCAGGTCCATGATTGAATTCCACGCGCAATTGGGAAGTTCATAGCGCCTAACCATTTAAGACTCCTTCTACTTAGGTTAATAACTTGGCTACCAGGGAAACGCCATTTGAATATCGTCCTGAACCTTTCGCCGGACTTTTACCGAAAGCCCGATCAATCGAACGGACCTGCCTTCACGACGGGTATCCCAGAGCAGTCGACAGAGAGACTGAACGGTGTGCGTACACAGGCTGTTGGCCGACGCCTCTGTAGTTGAAATCGAAAAATCGGAAAACTTGAGCTTTACTAAATTTTTGGTGATGAGGTAATCATCTCCCATGTCTGCAATACGCTCCCTCAAGCCTTGCGACAATCGCTCCAACTCCTCCAGGCAATCGCACAACGCATCGCAGTCAGAGGGCAGTGTTCTTTCAATGCCGACAGACTTGATATCACTGCCCCCCTCATCCGCCTCTTCGATTCCCTGGCACCGCTCCCACACGTAAAACCCATGCACGCCGAGATAGCGCATCAATGCCGGAATTTTGTCCTCGGTAACGTCTTTGCACTGGCGGCAACCCAGGTTTTCCAGCACCGCGTAGGTCTTGGGGCCGACGCCAGGAATTTTACGAACATCCAGCTCGTCGAGAAATCCACGCACCTGACTCGGCGTAATGACGAACATTCCATTGGGCTTTTGTATTTCCGAAGCAATCTTGGCCAAGTATTTCAACGGCGCCACTCCAGCAGAGGCCGTCAGGCCGAGTTCCTGCTGGACCGTGGCGCGAATGTGCGCGGCTATATGGGTGGCGGACCCGTTGAAGCATGTTTGCCCAGTCACTTCGAGAGCCGCTTCGTCGAGTGACTGAAACTCTACTTTGTCGGTATATCGCCGGAAGATCTCGTCGAGCTTTCGCGTGATAGCTTCATATGCCTCGAAGCGCGTTGGCAGTAGTACCAAATCCGGGCACAAACGATGTGCCGTGGCGGTGGCCATGCCGCTTTTGACGCCAAACTTTCTTGCGATGTAATTCGCTGTACTGATCACTCCACGTTCTGCCGCCGTCCCCCCTACGGCGACTGGGCAATGACTTAAATGGGGCGCGTCGAGAAGCTCAACAGAGACAAAAAAAGAGTCCATGTCGATATAAATGAACTTTCGCTCGCTCGCGCCTGCTGTAGTACCCGCCATTGACTGTCCTGTGCGCATTGATATCAAACAGTTAGGTCATCCAGTACATGGACCTGAAGGGCCAAAGTACCGTCATCATGTTGTCCGTAGTGCACCCCTTGGATATGAGGCGCAAGGTCGGGATAGAGATTGGCCAAGGCTTGCACGGCCAGCAGGTACCCAACCAACGCCGAATTCCAGCACTCCCCGGGAGCGATGCACATAACCCCTGGCGGATAAGGAATGACCCCTTCAGCAGCCACACAACCAACGGCATCTGCGATGTCGATCAGCCTGGACCGTCCGCGTACGAAGGCTTGGTTTGCCGCATACGGCGTCAACACGGCCTGCGTCGCTGCCACAGAGCTGAATATGTTGGATTGGAGCTCCTGGATCTGATGCTGCTGGAACAGGTGGTTGATGACGCAGCACAACTCGCGCAAGGAAATGTTTGCGTAACCCTGCCCGCTGCTCGCAAGCGACGGCAACACGTCGCTGACCCAATCACCTTGCGCCAGCGCCCGCTCCAGTTGCTCCAGCGTGTGCATCAGCCGGGTCAACTGCGTTGCGTCGGAAGAAGGCGACACCAGCAGGGTGAAGTTGTAGAAATCGGATTTTTCCGGCGTGAAGTTCATCTCTCTGAGGTAGCAAGTGACGATGCTTGCAGGAATCGAAACGTACCCGCCGGCAATCGCGTCCTCATTCGCACGCGTAGTGAACATGACCTTGCAGGGGTCCAGGTAATGCAGGCCGCGTTCGATTGGGTTAGCGTCGCGACTGACGGGGCAAAATTCCTGCGTATAGACCTGAGAAGCAAGATCGTAGGATGGCGTCCGGTTGCCGTAGTACGGCTTGATAACCGTGCAGTGCTGATCGACCTGGCGTCTGAACTCATTGGCCATTGAGACAGCGCCACTCCATAGCCGTTGACCGTGGCCATCGGCATGAATAGCCGCATTGACCTCCAAGGACATGAACAACGGATAAAACGGGCTGGTAGAAGAGTGCAACATGAAAGCGCTATTGAACACGCGGCTGGAGCAATAGCGCTGCTGGGACTGGATATGCCTGTCCTTTTTATGGATCTGCGAGGTTTGTGAAAAACCGGACATTTGCTTGTGGACAGACTGCGTCACAATGATACCCGGGGCGTCCGGCAGTAACGGGATGTGCAATGGCGATCGGTGGGCAAGCAGATCGACAAACGGTTCGTAGCCTAACCATGCGCAATCAAAGAGCACGTAATCGCACAGGTGACCGATTCGTTCCAACAGTGCACCGGCATCCACGACAACACCGTCGCAAGTGGCGTGTTGCACGATTGCCAGGCGAAACGGCCTTGCCTGCCTCGCCTTCGCCTCATCTATTTTGCTCGCCCGGGCTCTGAGCTGATCCTCGTGCAAGGCGCCTTTTCGGTAGCCGCCCAGTACGCCGCAGTCATCGCGAAAATTATCGAGATACACCGCACGCGCGCCACTTTGAACCAGAGCTCCCAAATACACCGATTTGTGATTGTTCCGATCCATCAGTACAAGGTCGCCCTCGGTAAGCAAGGCACTGGTGACAATCTTGTTGGCGGTCGAGGTGCCATTGAGGACAAAGTAGGTTTCGTCGGCATTAAATACCTTGGCTGCGAGTTCCTCAGCCTGCTTGATCGGCCCTTCATGACTGAGCACATCGCCCAGCTCGGGCGCAGCGTGGGGCACATCCACACTGAAAACCTCTGCTCCGACCAACTGTTTGAAACGCACTCCGGCAGGGTGCAGATCCAGACATTGCCCGCCTTGATGCCCTGGGCAGGCAAACGTAGGTCGTTTCTTTGACACAAACTGCGCGATTGCCGAACTGAATGCTGGTAGAGCCCTCGATTCGAAGTCTCTGGCGGCATCAATGATGCGATTAGCGGCACGCTCCGATAATGGCGCCTGTAGCAAAGTCGGCTGCAGTTTGGCTAGTGCGGCAGAGCACTGCGCTTGCCCGTCGTGATGTATCACAAACAACGGAATCTGCCATTTTTCCACGCAGTCGATTACGCGCGCTATCGATGCATCTTCCACGCTCAAAACCAGCGCGCCAGCCCCCAGCAAATCATGGCTCCCTGCGAAAGCTGCAACCACCACCCCAGGCCGCTCCTCAAGATGGACGGTTGCGCTACAAACGATCCTTATCTGCATCATCTCTTCTCAGGCTCCAACCCAAGGGTGCAACACACAGCATGAACGTCATGCCAATAAAAGTAGCCGGCCCCACGATGAGAAACATAAGGCACGCGATAAGCCCTGACATAGCGTCGCCAATGACCGCCGTGAAGTAGTACAAGGAAAAGTTCTTACCCACTTCCTGTGGATTCGACAGGCATTGAATATTGGTAATAATTGCAATATCGACGAACGCACCAATAAAACCCACGCACAGTAATAACAAAACGAATAAGTACGTATTGAATTGCAAGGCGATAGCCGTGGACAAAAAAAGCACGCCATACAACAACCAATAGACAATGACTGAACGCGCCGTGGTCGTCGCATTGAACTTCACATACAACATACCGCCCATCACCGTACCCAGGGCAAGCAGGGAATAAATGTAACCAACAGCCGCTTCCGACTGAAAATGCTCGATAACGGCAGCCGGCAATATAAAACGTATTACTGAAGTGGCAAACATCGCACACAACGTAGTGCAACAGATGACCGTAAAGAGTGGCTTGTTGAATTTTCGCAGACTGCCAACGCTGCGTGTCGCTTCTTTGAAAATAGCCAGTATATTGAAAGACTCTTGTGTAGTTCTTGCAGACGACAGCAACATCAACATACAAGCGGCCGACACCAACAAACTTACCGCGAAAAATGCAAACGCATAGCTTGGCGCAAGAACAATTGCAATAAGAGAAAATATAAGCGGACCGATGATCGAAGAGATGTCTTCAATGACCTGCACCCCACTATTGACAGCAGGCAAGTCATCGTTATGCACAATATCGGGAAAGTAAGCACGAAACGTAGGTGTATACAGACAGTCAAGTGCCGTCATGAGCATGGAGGCAACGATGACCATCGCCACCGTCGGTTGCGAGTACTCGAACATCACGAACATCGCAACTGCCAAGGCGCACTTCATTAATTCAACAACTACCAGCGTAGACTTTTTTTCAACGTTATCCGCCAGCCAGCCGCCTACGGGAGAAAACAATGCACTGGGTAAGTAACGAAAAAAGTAGACCAAGCCCATCAGTAGAATATCGGCATCGGTCAACGTTACAACGGCTACAGCAAACGCCGTCTCGAAAGCAAACTCACCGCATTTCGAGAAAAAAAAAGCGATCGAGAGCCGTTGGGTTCCATGATTGAGTGTAAGTGCGCGCATATCCACTGCCTACCAAGTGGTTCTAACCTGCAGAATAAATCAACTCATCCCGAGTGATATCTCTTCCGTCGGCACTAAGCTTCTCAAACACTATTTTTTTCAAGATATTTTGTTCACTTTCTGGAATTAAGTAAAACATAATGTTGCTGTACCACAGCCAGCCCAGTTTGCTCAGCTCAAAGCTTGTCGGGGATTCAGTGATAAGGTCCGCTTCCACTAGTTCCTGCAGACGCGCCAGGAGTCCTTGAGGTAGCCGGCTCATCGCCACCTTGGATTTGTCGATTTCTCCGTGATAGGGAAGACGCAGCACAACCGGCTTGACCAGATCCAACACCGGGGCATGCTGGCTGACCTGACAGACATAATCACCAGCGCTCATTTTGGCGATATATTGTTCGCGCAACGAGGTGTTGGTAATCACGTTTTCCGCTACAGAGGAGATAGCGCCCACGCCAAAACCCAGCAGGTCGTGGTCGGCATAGCCGTAAACGTGCTCATGGTAGATAAATGAGTAATCTGGGGTAATCAACGTCGGTTGCGCACTGGTTCGCCGCACATAGCCATGCCCGTTGTAAGGCAGGTAGCCCTTCTGTCGCATGTGCTCATCAATCATCAGTTTCATGTTCAATTTACGCATTGCCGGGAAAACTTCAGCAGTACGTTCTTTGATTTGCTTGTGGAGTTTTACTGAAGTGACGACGTTGTTGATCGGATAAATGTCTATGTTGCTAAGACCCAACTCAACGGCTTTGTCGATATCTGCCAGCGTCTGAGCCTCATTGCTTCCGTTCATACCGTACATGATGTCGCACAGGACGTGCTCAAACGTGGGCACCAACAGATCGGCTGCGCGCTCGATTTCGGCAATATCCTCATTGAGATTGAACAGTTTGCGCCAAGTAGGATCAATCGTCTGTAAACCAAAGCGCGCATGCGTAACGCCAATGTCAGCCAATGCAACATTGCGTTCACGCGTAACACTGGTGATATTGAACTCGAAAGAGAATTCCTCAACCGTCGACATGTCGAAAAATCGATGCAAGGCCTCACCGATATCATTGATATTCTGTGGTGAGAGTAGCGAAGGCGTACCGCCTCCGAAGAATATCGCCCTGACCGGAACTGCTTTAAAGTCCATCAGCCGTGATTTATATTCGATTTCCTTTATCAACGCCTTTGTATAACGATCAATATCCTCTGCATTTTTGTACAACCCCCGAGTAAACGGACAAAAAGAGCAGATAGCCTCGCAAAATGGAATATGAAAATATAATGCGCGCGACTTCGCTTTGGCATTGGCTCCATTCAGCAAGTTGGACAACTGCGTTTCGCTCGGGCGAAAGACGTTCATGGACTGCGAGGGAAAAAAGAAATTGTACAGTGGAAACTGATAATCGAATTTAATCAATCCATTATTGACAAGTTTCATTTTCCACCTCTGTAGTAACAACCACATTGCTGCCACGAAGCAACGTACGGCTTTTGACTTTTACATCTCCACCAAAAAAACCGCGAATCCCTTCATTGATTGACAGGTTATTCGAGCCGCACGTATAGATGTCGATGCTAATGTAATGACTTTCTGGATAGGTGTGATAGGAAAGGTGAGATTCGGAAAGTAGATAGAGACCTGTCACCCCCTCGCCGCCGGCATTGAATTTGTGGGTCAAATGATCTAGTACAGTAAAACGTGAACGCTGCAAAGTACTGAGGAAGAAATCATGCAGTGCCGGCGCATCTTTCAACAAGCGCGCATCTGCACCTGTGATATCCCAAATCGTATGATAACCAAAGTCGTCCATACGAACATTGCTCCTATCCTTGGGCATGAAATACTTCAAATAAAGAGAAGGGGAGATTAACTCCCCTTCCCCCCTTTTGCACTTACCAGAGGCAAACACCTTTGGTAGTAACGCCAGTCACTTCAGTTTGAAACAGGTCGATTGCAGATTTCATGATACGTTCCTTGTTCAAGTTTAAGTGTTGCCCGCCGTTACGGGGCAACTTAAAATTAGCAGGAAACTTTTACTAAAAAAGTCTGAAAAATGTAAAAATTTTTTTCAGACAAGACAAATCTTATACTTTTTTAAATATTTCCAAACATGTCATCCCGGCAACTTGCCAACTACAGCCGCACACTAAAACTGAATCTAGCTCCAAATCCTCCACCAGTGCTGGCGCTCGCCGCCTCTGGGTGTAGTCATTCAAGGGGGAAGCCCCCTCCTGCAAGGGCTATCAAGTAGACTTTTCGTACAAGAGCAGGCCTAAAATCATGCAAAAAAAAGTAGGCGTTCTCCTCATTATTTCGACATTGCTTTACTCACGTAACTGACCTGAAGTCAGCGTCCAATGCCTCTGCTTCAACACGGATCAGGCTCAAAATGCGCTAAATGCAGCGACCCTCAAGACCTCGACTGGAGCAGCCCACCCCACTGCTCCTGACTCCGTTAGACAGAACTCGTATCCCCGTGATTCCTGCGGTAGATATGTTCGCCCATCGCCGCAATCTGCCCCTCGATCAACGCCTCAAACGGCCGCAACAACGGCTCGAATGACTGCGGCGCCTCTAGCACCTGCAGCGCCTGCACAATCGCCTCCACCGTCGACAACGCCCCCGGCCCCGGTGCCTTGCGCAACCGATAACGGGACACCGCGCCCGCAGCCAGCGTCACCCGTGGCAACGCCGCCAGCAGCGGGTTGAGGTGCAGCAACTTGCGCGCCTTGCGCCAGGTGCCGTCGGGCACCACCAGCAGCAACGGTTCGTCGGATGGGCTGTAGGCCTGCAGCGGCTGCGCATCCTCGGCGGGAAACAACAGCCGCGCCTGGTAGCCAGGCGGATTGAGCAAGTTCTGCAAGTCCTCGAATACTTCACCCACCACCAGTTGTGCATTCACCAGGCCCAACGCGGCCAGACGCGCGGTATTGAGTGCGTGGTTGACCTCGCTGGGATGTTGCAACAGCAGCACCCGGGTGCGGCTGTCCAGGTTCGGAATCAGCGCGCACAGGCAGTGAGTGGTCGGCCGCAGGCAGCGGGGGCATTGGGGTCTGGACATATTCAGGCCTAATTGAGCTGTGCTTTGAGTAAATCGCGGAAGGTCTGGATCAACGGCTCGCGGCTGCGCCCACGGCGCATGATCAACGAAAACGGTGCCTGGTAGCCAAAAGTCGCAGGCAGCAGCACCCGCAAATCGCCCTTGTCGGCCCAGGCTTGGGCGTAGTGTTCGGGCAAGTAGCCGATGTAAGCGCCGGACAGCACCAGGATTAGCTGCGCTTCCATACTTTCCACCGTCGCGGCGCTATGTTTGAAGCCATGGCGCGCCAGTTCCGCCTGGCTCCAATAACCGCGCCCGACCATGCGTTGCTGGGTAATCACCTGTTCCGGGATGCGCCGCTCGCTGAACAGTGGATGCCGCGAACTGCAGTAAAGCCAATGCTGTTCGCGGTACAACGGCATGTACATCAACCCACTCATGCGGTTGGAGAAGGCGCCGATGGCCAGGTCCAGGCGATTGTCCTGGACCCCGAGTTGCAGCTCGTAGGGGCTCATGACCGACAAATGCAAATGCACCGCCGGGTGCTCAAGGCTGTAGGCGCCGATGACTTCGGCGAACGGCAGGGCCTTGTCGCTGACGGTGGAGTCGAGCACGCCCAGTTTGAGCGTGCCGCGCAACTCGCCCTTGAGCGCCGCGGCGTATTGCTCGAAGCCCTCCAACTCGGCCAGCAGGCGCAAGGTTTCCTGGTGAAACAGCTCGCCCTTGCTGGTCAGGCTGAAACCGCCACGCCCGCGATGGCACAGCACCAGGCCCAACGCGCCTTCCAGCTGGCTCATATAGGTGCTGATGGCGGACGTCGACAAGTTGAGCTCGTGCTGGGCATTGGCAAACCCTTGGTGGCGCACGACGCTGACGAAGATGCGCAGCAGTTTCAGGTCGGGCAAGGCGCTGGCCATGGAACCTCCAGGCAAAAAATCGGCTGACAGGCCCATTCCCTGTAGGAGCGAGCTTGCTCGCGAAAAACCTGAGAGCGCCGCGTACATTCTAAATGCCCGCGTCATCGTTAACGTTTTTCGCGAGCAAGCTCGCTCCTACAGGGAACAGGTTTTGCACACCGGTGGAGTCTACCCCAGGCATTAGTTCAGAAAAATCTGAACTAAGTATTTCCCCGCAGCGATTCTTCCCTTGTCCGACATTTCGCAGAATCGGCCTCTGATAACCACAACATCGATGAGGCATTCCCGTGGACAAGATCTTTCACCAACCACTGGGCGGCAACGAAATGCCGCGCTTTGCCGGCATCGCCACCATGATGCGCCTGCCCCACCTGCAAACCGCCGCCGGCCTGGATGCAGCCTTTGTCGGCGTGCCCCTGGATATCGGCACCTCGCTGCGCGCCGGTACCCGCTTCGGGCCCCGCGAGATCCGCGCCGAGTCGGTGATGATCCGCCCCTACAACATGGCCACCGGCGCCGCACCGTTCGACTCACTGTCGGTGGCTGACATCGGCGATGTGGCGATCAACACCTTCAACCTGCTGGACGCCGTGCGCATCATCGAAGAATCCTACGATGAGATCCTCAAGCACGACGTGATCCCGCTGACCCTGGGCGGCGACCACACCATCACCCTGCCGATCCTGCGGGCGATCCACAAGAAGCACGGCAAGGTCGGGCTGGTGCATATCGATGCCCACGCTGACGTCAACGACCACATGTTCGGCGAGAAAATCGCCCACGGCACCACCTTCCGCCGTGCCGTCGAAGAGGGCCTGCTCGATTGCGACCGCGTAGTGCAAATCGGCCTGCGCGCCCAGGGCTATACCGCCGAAGACTTCAACTGGAGCCGTAAACAAGGCTTTCGCGTGGTCCAGGCCGAAGAGTGCTGGCACCAGTCCCTCGCGCCGTTGATGGCCGAAGTCCGGGAAAAGGTCGGCGGCGGCCCGGTGTACCTGAGTTTCGACATCGACGGCATCGACCCGGCCTGGGCACCTGGTACCGGCACCCCGGAAATCGGCGGGCTGACCACCATCCAGGCGATCGAGATTATCCGTGGCTGCCAGGGCCTGGACCTGATTGGTTGTGATCTGGTGGAAGTTTCTCCGCCCTACGACACCACGGGCAACACCTCGTTGCTGGGCGCCAACCTGCTGTACGAAATGCTCTGCGTGCTGCCTGGCGTCACGCACCGTTGATGTAGCGCGGGGCCATGTGCCCCGCGCCTGAACACCTATAAAAATAATAATTGGAGACTCGCCACCATGGCTTTGGATCTATTCGTCGTACTTATCTACGCCGCCGGCATGCTCGTGCTCGGCTATTTCGGCATGCGCCGGGCCAAGACTCATGAAGACTACCTGGTCGCCGGGCGCAACCTGGGGCCGACGCTGTACATGGGCACCATGGCAGCAACGGTGCTCGGTGGCGCGTCCACCGTTGGCAGCGTGCGCCTGGGGTATGTCCACGGCATTTCCGGCTTTTGGCTCTGCGCAGCGCTGGGTGCAGGGATCATTGCGCTGAACCTGTTCCTCGCCAAACCCTTGCTCAAGCTGAAAATCTTCACCGTGACCCAGGTCCTGGAGCAGCGCTACAACCCCACGGCCCGCCAGGCCAGCGGGCTGATCATGCTGGCCTACGCGTTGATGCTGGCAGTGACTTCAATCCTGGGGATCGGCACCGTATTGCAAGTGATGTTTGACCTGCCGTTCTGGGCCGCAATCCTACTGGGTGGGGGCGTGGTGCTGGTGTATTCGACCATTGGCGGCATGTGGTCGCTGACCTTGACCGATATCGTGCAGTTCGTGATCAAGACCGTCGGCCTGATGTTTATCCTGCTGCCGATCTGCCTGTACCGCGTGGGCGGCTGGGATGAACTGGTGGCCAAGCTGCCGGCGGCCAGTTTCAGCTTCACCAGCATCGGCTGGGACACCATCATCACCTACTTCATGATCTACTTTTTCGGCATCCTGATCGGCCAGGACATTTGGCAACGGGTCTTTACCGCCCGTGACGAAAAGGTCGCCAAGTATGCAGGCACTTTCGCCGGTTTCTACTGCATCCTCTACGGCCTGGCCTGTGCCCTGATCGGCATGGCCGCCCATGTGCTGATCCCGGACCTGGACAACGTCAACAACGCCTTCGCCGCCATCGTCAAACTGTCGTTACCCGACGGCCTGCGTGGCCTGGTGATCGCAGCGGCCCTGGCGGCCATGATGTCCACGGCCAGCGCCGGGCTGCTCGCCGCCTCCACCGTGCTCACCGAAGACCTGCTGCCACGCCTGCGCGGCGGCAAACAGTCGAGCCTGAACATCAACCGCCTGTTCACCCTGCTGACCGGTATTGCCGTACTGGCAATCGCTCTGGTGGTCACCGATGTGATCAGCGCCTTGACCCTGGCCTATAACCTGCTGGTCGGCGGCATGTTGATCCCGCTGATCGGGGCGATCTACTGGAAACGCGCCACCACCTCAGGGGCAATCAGCGCCATGGCACTGGGGTTTGCCACGTCGCTGGTGTTCATGATCAAGGATGGTCTGGAGGCAAACACACCGATCTACTACAGCCTGGGCGTGAGCGTGGTGAGTTTTGTACTGGTGAGTGTGCTGTCGCGTCGGCCACAGGTGGCGGCAGCCGACGCTGCCTGAGTAAAGCTTGCTTCAGCGGGTGCGACGTCGGTTGTCGCATCCGTTTTTTATTTAAAACACCAAACAAAAAGTGGGAGTGGGCTTGCTCGCGATTACGGTAGGTCAGTCAACCGTTCAGTGACTGATTTACCGTAATCGCGAGCAAGCCCGCTCCCACATTGAATCTGCGGTGTTGCGTGGTCCTACAACCGCGCTCAAACCCTGTGTCTGAGCGCTTTTCCGGGCTTACCTGCGACGCGGGCGGCGCTGTTCGTCATCGGTGCGGATAGGCACCGGTTGCAGCGGTGGCTCGATCAAGCCGAGTGCGACGCCGAGGTCGTGCAGCCAGTTTTGCAGTTTTTCTTTCATGGTGCCCCCTTTGAGGGTAGTGCCGAGCAGCTGGAATTCTGTGGCTGCTTCCTACAGATAGTAGTACTAAGTCCCACGTAATGCTTGCCTGAAACCGCAACGAACCATTACTGAATTGATACAAATCCTGACGATGCGGTCAAGCAATCGCCCGCGCCTCTTGTGGCAGCCGCGTCTTGCCCTCTTGCTGCAGGTCAATCCAAGCGTTGAGATTAGCCCCAAGCATGCCCTTGCGCCACATCAGCCACGTAGTGGCGTGGGCAAACGGCTCGGCCAGGGGATGGATCGATACGCTGCCCTTGCCGGGCAGGCTGTCGAGCATCGATTCGGACATCAACGCGACCCCGGAACCGGCGATCACACACGCCAGCATGCCTTGATACGACTCAATCTCGATGGCCCGGCCCATGGCTACGCGGTCGTGGGAAAACCACGCTTCCAGACGCGCCCGATAGGAACAACTGCGTCGGAAGGTGAACACCGCGCGCCCGGCCACATCCTGCGGGCCACGCACCGGCGGGTGGTCCGCCTCGCAGATCAACAACAAGCGCTCTTCGCACAGTGGCACACCGTCCAGGGTCGCCAGGCTCAGCGGGCCATCCACCAGCGCCGCATCCAGGCGCCCGGTGATCAGGCCCTCGAGCAGTTCGCCGCTGGGTGCCGATTGCACCTGCAGGTTCACCATGGGGTAAGCCTTGTGATATTGCGCCAACAGTTTCGGCAAATGGATCGCGGCGGTGCTGTACATGCTGCCCAACACAAAGTCCCCGGCTGGATGGCCGCCCTGCACCGCGCCGTGCGCCTCGTCATGTAGGGCTAAAAGGCGCGTGCTGTAGTCGAGCAACACCTTGCCGGCGGGCGATAGCTGCAGGCGCTGGCGCTCGCGCACAAACAACTCGACACCGAGTTGCTCTTCCATTTGCTTGAGCCGGGTCGAGAGGTTCGACGGTACCCGGTGCAATCGCTCTGCCGCACGGGTGATAGAGCCCTCTTCGGCCACGGCCTGGAAAATACGCAGTTGGCTGAACTCCACAGGCCTTCTCCTAAACTGAACAAGTTTCTCAGTATTATTCATTTTTACTGAATACCAATCCACCTTAACCTGAGGTCATCGCTTCTTGCAGGAGTTTGGCCCATGTCGCCCCTGATCCGTTTACTCGCCAGCTTTATTGCCCTGATGATGGCCATGGGCATTGGCCGCTTCGCCCTTACCCCGCAGATGCCGCACTTGCTCAGTGAAGGGCAAATCGACCTGACCGACGCCGGGCTGATTGCTGCAGCCAACTACCTGGGCTATTTCGTAGGGGCCGTGGACTCGATGTTCGCACGCAGTCATCACCACATACGCGGGCGGTTGCTCGGCGGTTTGTGGCTGTGTGTGCTGCTGACCCTGGCGTCGTTCTGGGCCAACGGTTTCTGGTCGCACCTGATGTTGCGCTTTGGCACCGGCGTGGCCAGCGCCTGGGTGCTGGTGATGATCACCGGCCTGAGCCAACCCCTGGCGGTTGCCACAGGGCGCCCACGACTCGGAGCACTGGTGTTTGCCGGGCCTGGGTTGGGAATTCTGCTCACGGGATTGTTGGCATTGGGCTCGAACCTGCTGGGCGAGGATTCGGCGACGTTGTGGCTGGTATATGGCGTGGTCGCCCTGGTCATGCTGCTGGTGATCCTGCCGTTCCTGCCCAAGCCGGACAGGGGACAGCCGCAGCGCAGCAGCGCGGCTAACAGGAGCAATGGCAACATCGCGCACCTGGGCTGGGTTTACCTGCTGTTTGGCTTGGGCTACATCATCCCCGCCACGTTCCTGTCACAAATGGCCAGCGCGCAGTTCAAGGGCGCCTGGCAGGCGGACCTGTTCTGGCCGTGCTTTGGCCTCGCGGCAGCCCTGGGTGTGTTGCTGGTCAGCCTGCGCAAGCCCAACCCCGACACTACACGCTATTGGTTGATGGCCACCCTATGGCTGCAAGCGGCCGGCGTCTTCGCTTGTTTGCTGGGCAATGGTGTGGGTTTGGCATTGGGCGTGGTGCTGTGCGGTCTGCCGTTCCTGGCGTGCATGCAACTGGTGATGCAGCGCCTGCGGGAAATCGCACCCCACGGTGCGCAACGCAGCACGGGGCTGCTGACGGCGTGTTTTGCCCTGGGCCAGTTAAGTGGACCGCTACTGGCCTCGCTGAGCAGTCACCTCAGCGGCGACTTGCAGCCGGCGCTGATAGTGGCGGGAAGTGGCCTGATACTGGCCGGTGCATTGCTGCTACGACCGGCCCCGGCACCGATTGATTGCCGGGCGCGGGTCAGCCCCTGACGCGGTAAGCCGCCCCGTACCCCAACGAGCAACAGGCCGCTGTGAGGAAGGTGCCCCACGCCATGTCCATCAATGCCAGGCCCGCCGACCAGCCTTGCAAGGTCGCCCAGTTGCTCAAGTCATAGGTGCCATAAGCCACCAACCCGAGCAAGGCACCGAGCCGGGCGGCCCGTTGCCAGCCACCACTGGCCAGAGCCGGCAACACCACAAAAGCTACACAGCCGATCACATAAAGCAGGTAGAACAAAACCGCAGGGAGTAATCGCGGTTGTTCAAGCATCAGCGGCCCCAGCAGGGCCTTATAGGTCGGCCCCATCAACACGCCAAGCCAGAGGCCATCGAGCACTAAAAAAGCCAATAACGTCCCGAGGTAAGCAAACACGACTTTTTTGCCCATGGCGACAACCTACTGTAGGAGCCGGCTTGCCGGCGATAGCGACTCCTACACAAGAGCAGGAGCGATCAGCTTAGTTCAATGCGGTCGGCATGAATCACGATCTGACCCTGCTTGTACAGCGCACCAATAGCCTTCTTGAAGTTGCCCTTGCTCACGCCGAACAAGTTGCTGATCACGGTCGGGTCGCTCTTGTCGCTGACCGGCAAGCTGCCGTTGTTTTCACGCAACTTGGCGAGGATCTTCGAGTTCAGGCTGGACGCCGCTTGTTCGCCGACCGGTTGCAGGCTCAGGCTGATATTGCCGTCGGCGCGGATTTCCTTGATGAAACCCTTCTCTTCCTTGCCCGGACGCAGGAACTTGAACACTTCGTTCTTGTGGATCAGGCCCCAGTGCTTGTTGTTGATGATTGCCTTGAACCCCATATCAGTGGCTTCGGCAACCAGCAAGTCGACTTCCTGGCCCACGGTGTAGTTGGCCGGGGTCTTGTCCAGGTAACGGTCCAGGCGCGCGGTGGCCGTGATGCGCTTGGTGTGCTTGTCGAGGTAGACATGCACCACGCAGTATTCACCGGCGGTCAGTTGGCGCTTTTCTTCGGAGTAAGGCAGCAGCAAGTCCTTGGGTAGACCCCAGTCGAGGAACACCCCGATGCTATTGACTTCGACCACTTTCAGGCTGGCAAACTCGCCCACCTGTACTTTTGGTTTTTCAGTGGTGGCGATAAGTTTGTCATCGCTGTCCAGATAAATAAAAACGTTAAGCCAGTCTTCATCTTCACTGGGAATATCTTTGGGAATATAACGATTGGGCAAGAGGATTTCGCCCTCTTGCTCACCGTCCAGATACAAACCAAAGTTAGTGTGTTTAACCACTTGCAAACTGTTGTAGCGCCCGACTAAAGCCATTTCCAATACCCTCATTGCGTGGGCGGCATTCTACCCGAGTTGAAGGCGGCGGTCCCGTGTCCAGGCGCGCAACCCTGAAAAATCGCGGGTTTGCCAGGGGATTTTAGCCAATCGCTCCGCTCGTCAGGTCAGGCCACAGGCTGGCATCGATGGCCAGGTGCGGTTTTCCCCTCGGGTTTCTATTTAAAACAGCGAGTTAGGGCCCTCAGCCAAAGACCAACTTAGGTATTTACAATAACGCAGCTTATTCCTGGGAGATATTTACCAAGCAATTGTCAAGCATTTCATGTACGATGCCTGGCCAAGTTAATTTTCTACAGGTTAGTGGCCGCCATGCGCGTAAAAGCATCCAACAGCAAAGCAAAGCCCGCTCCCGCCGTTGAAACCAGCGAATCGATCAACAACCAAATCGCCGCGTTCCTCAAGTCCGGTGGCGAAATCCAGCAGATCGCCAAGGGCGTGAGCGGCCAGACTTTCGGCCCGTCCAAGCAGATCACCCTGGGCAAGAAGTAAGCGCAAAGCCGCCTACGCACCCCACCTGGTCCCTAAGCGCCTTGCCTATCAAGGCGCTAGGACTAGAGCCAGCACCCTCCCCCCAACACACATTCAACCCTGCCAATCGACGAACGGGCCTCACCCCCTGACTTTCGCCGGTATGCTTGCACACGTCTAGAACGGGCGTTTGCCCGATTCCTTCTGTTACTGCTCCTCGCTTTTCATGGAGTGACGCTTGCTCAAGCCCTGCATTTTCCTGGTCAGCGCCCTGCTCGCCAGCCCTCTCGCCGACGCGCAGGTTTTCCAGCGTGAACTGGGCGACTTCGACTTGAAACTGGGGACCACGCCCAGCCGCAGCATGGCCCAAGGCCTGGTCAAACCCACCTCTGCGAGCAGCAACTCGTTCCACGGTGGCCTCGACCTGAGCCACGCCAGCGGTCTGTATTTCGGCCAGTTTTCGCCGAGCATGGGGCTGTCGCCCGCCAGTAAACTGGAAGTCGACTCCTACATGGGCTTCAAGCGCCCGTTCGACCAGACCCTGGGCTATGAACTGGGGATGATCCACTACAGCTACCCCAAGCTGAGCCCCCTCGACAGCCAGGAGTTCTACGGCGGCCTGAACTTGCTGGGCAATCGGTTTGGCGTGTCATTGGGCAACGATCCCGATCGTCGCGACAGCACCCTGTTTGCCGACCTGGGCGGCACCCAGCCGTTCGGCATTGGCGTGAGCATGAAGTACACCACTCATCAGTTAGGCGCCCCAGCATCGGTCGAAGGCGGCTCGATTCGCAGTTTCAGCGACTGGTCGGTGAAATTCTCCCGACCGTGGATGGGCGTCGACCTGGACCTGATCTACAGCGACTCCAGCCTCAGCGGCAGCGACTGCTCGGCCTACTCCGGACACAATTCGCAATGTGATGGCCTGTTGACCCTGAAGGCCGAGCGGTCGTTTTATTGATGGGCTGAACTGTCACGCCCCCGGCGAGTTCAGATGAACATCCCTGGTCTGCGCAAGGACTCGCCCATGCTGTGTCGGTTAAGAATCCTGGTGGCCTTGCTGGCCCTGAGCGTCCTGCTTTCCGGCTGTAACCGCGTGGGCCTGGCCTATCGCAACCTCGACGTGATCATCCCCTGGACCCTCAATGACTACCTGGACATGAACGCCGGGCAGAAAAGCTGGTTCAACGACACCCTCAAGGACCACCTCGCCTGGCACTGCACCACCCAATTGCCCGGCTACCTGGACTGGCTCGACCGCCTGCAACAGATGGTCGACAACCATCAAGTCAGTGATGCCGCCCTGCAAACCCGCACCCTTGAAGCCAAGCAGGCAATCGCCGAGGTCGCCCGGCAGATCACCCCATCCGCCATCGAGTTGCTGCGCGGGCTGGATGAGCAGCAGGTACGGGCGATGGATCAAGCACTGACCAAAGACCTGCGTAAACGCCAGGACGAATACCTCAAGCCGCCCCTGGAGCAGCAGATCAAAGACCGTAGCGAGCGCATGAGCAAACGCCTGGATGCCTGGCTCGGCCCGTTGAGCGCCAGCCAGCAGCAGCGTGTGCAGGCCTGGTCCACCGCCCTCGGTGCGCAGAACCAGCAATGGATCGGCAACCGCGCCCATTGGCAGGCGCAGTTCATCGCGGCAGTCAATCAACGGGCCAGCAGCGACTTCCCGGGCAAGATGGAGCAACTGCTGGTGGACCGTGAAAGCCTGTGGACCGCGGACTATCGCCAGGCCTATGCCCAGACCGAAGCGGCGGCCCGCAGCCTGCTGGTGGATTTGATGGCCGAAAGCACGGTCCAGCAACGACAGAAGCTGGTGCAGAGGATCGATAAGGTGCGCAGCGACTTCCAGTCCCTCAAGTGCCTCAAGGGCAGCGCGACCTAGGCGACTGCTTTGGCAGTTTGCGTCGGCTCAGGCGATTTGCGCTTTGGAGGCCACGACCTCGAACGTCGCCGGATCCAGCGCATCGACCTGCTCGTCCAAAACCTGGCGCGGGTGATCGTTACCCGGAATGGAACTGTCGATCAGCGCCAGCAAACGGGCGCCCAGGACCGTCAAAATGAAGTTCTCACCGTTGCCGCCCTGATCCTCTGGACGGGACTCGATAAAGCCGCGCTTGAACAAGAGCGCCTCGTAGTCGGCAGCGGTCTTTTTCAGCGCATCGAGGTCACCGTTGAAGTCGCCGGCCGTGGCCTTCTCGGCGGCTTCCTGCTCGGCATACTTGCGTGGGGCAAAGCTGCCCTCGCCATTCTGCACTTCGTGTAACAGACGTTCGATCAGATCCCAGTTGTAAGTGCTCATCCTGATTCCTCCGGCAGGCGAACTGATTAGTCGCCCTCAAAAGTTGTGACACGCGGGTGCTGGCGCCGTTCAGCCGGATGGACGAGCGTGATTGCACTGAACTTTACGGGCGCGCGCGCCCTCAACCGGGTATCACCACCAAGGAGGTCCGCTCCATGAAAACCCTGATGCAACTGGCTGTCGCCGCCACCCTGTTAAGCGCTCTGCCCGCCTGGGCCTGCACCCCGGAAGAGGCCACGGAAAAACGTGAGCAACTGGCCAAGGAAGTCAGCACCCTCACCCAGCAGAACCCGACCAAGGCCAAGGAAATCAACGATGAACTGCAGCAAATGGACCTGGATACCGAAAGTTCGAAGTTTCCCGACAAGTGCCAGTTGATCGAGGCACGACTCAAGGAATTGAAGGAAGCAGCGGCCAAGGCAAAGAACTGAAGGCAAAAAAAACCGGACATTGTCCGGTTTTTTTGTGCGCCGCCGTATTACTCGGCTGCCGGTGCTTCTGGCTTGCGGCGCTTGAGCGGCGCCATGCCGTCCTTGCTGACCAACGACAGATTGTCGGTCTTCGGCCGGTTGGCGATCTTGCGCTTGGTCGGCGACTTGGCGCCGGCCTTCTTCTTGTCGCCCTTGGCGTCGACCTTTTTCTTCTTCACGCCCACGGCCTTACCCGAGGCCTTGACCTTCTTCGGCCCGGTGTAGGTACCTTTGACTTCCTTGATGGTACGGCGCTCGAACGACTGCTTGAGGTAGCGTTCGATGCTCGACATCAGGTTCCAGTCGCCATGGCAGATCAGCGAAATGGCCAGGCCATCGTTGCCCGCACGCCCGGTACGGCCGATACGGTGCACATATTCGTCGCCGCTGCGCGGCATATCGAAGTTGATCACCATATCCAGGCCTTCGACGTCCAGGCCGCGCGCGGCGACGTCGGTGGCCACCAGGATCTTCACGCCGCCCTGCTTGAGGCGGTCGATGGCCAGCTTGCGGTCCTTCTGGTCCTTCTCACCGTGCAAGACAAACGCCTTGTACTCCTGAGCCACCAGGCGCCCGTAGATCCGGTCGGCCATGGCTCGGGTGTTGGTGAACACAATGGCCTTCTGATAGGTCTCGTTGGCCAGCAGCCAGTTGAGAATCTGCTCTTTGTGCACATTGTGATCAGCGGTGATGATCTGCTGACGGGTAGTCGAGTTCAGGTCGCTGACGTTGTTGACCTGCAGGTGCTCAGGGTTGTTCAGGACCTTGGCGACCATCTCGCGCAGGGTCGAACCGCCAGTGGTGGCGGAGAACAGCATGGTCTGCTGGCGGTTGACACACTCTTCGACCAGGCGCTGTACGTCGTCGGCAAACCCCATGTCGAGCATGCGGTCAGCTTCGTCGAGCACCAGCACTTCGACTTCCTTGAGGTCCAGGTTGCCGGCGTTCAGTTGCTCGATCATCCGCCCAGGGGTGCCGATCAGGATATCCGGGACCTTGCGCAGCATCGCGGCCTGCACCTTGAAGTCTTCACCGCCAGTGATCAGGCCGGATTTGATGAAGGTGAACTGCGAGAAGCGCTCCACTTCCTTCAAGGTCTGCTGGGCCAGTTCGCGGGTAGGCAACAGGATCAGGGTCTTGATGCTGACGCGGATCTTGGCCGGGCCGATCAGACGGTTAAGGATCGGCAGGACGAAAGCAGCGGTCTTGCCGCTCCCGGTTTGAGCCGTCACCCGCAGGTCACGCCCTTGGAGCGCGAGCGGGATGGCCGCTGCTTGCACAGGCGTAGGCTCGACAAATTTAAGCTCGGCCACGGCTTTGAGCAGGCGTTCGTGCAGGGCGAATTGGGAAAACACGGGTGCTACCTCGAAGAAATACAAAAAATCAGCTGCATAGGGTAACGGTTTCGGGCGCTCAGGCCGAGTCTCTTTACGCGAAGTGGGCCAATCAGATGGTTTTTTGTCAGGTGATTTGTCTGCCTGCACAACTTTGCAGCACTTAAATGCTCTAATCGCCCCGTCATGTCTTACAGAAGAATCGCGTTTAACCATGGATATCAAACAGCTCTGGCTCAACGTCCAAGACCTCTGGGGTGCCCTGGACCAACATCCGCTGCTGCATTCAAGCATCGCCTTGCTGGTGCTGCTGGTCGTGGCCCTGATTGTCGGACGGGTGGCTCGCTACCTCATCCTGCACACCGTCAAACTGCTCGGGCGCCAGCCGGCGCTGCACTGGCTCAATGACCTGCGGCACAACAAAGTCTTCCATCGCCTGGCACAGATGACGCCGTCCCTGGTGATCCAGTTCGGCCTGCACCTGGTGCCGGAACTGAGTAAAAACGCCGCGTTGTTCATCGGCAACGTGGCGCTGGCGTTCACCATCCTGTTCCAGGTCCTAGCCATGAGCGCCCTGCTCAACGCCCTGCTGGATATCTACGCCCGCACCGAACATGCACGCACGCGCTCGATCAAGGGCTATGTGCAATTGGCGAAAATGGTGTTGTTCGTGTTTGGCGCGATCATCATCGTCGCCACGCTGATCGACCGCTCGCCGCTGTTACTGTTGTCCGGCCTGGGTGCGATGTCGGCGGTGATCCTGTTGGTGTACAAGGACACACTGCTGTCGTTTGTCGCCAGCGTGCAATTGACCAGCAACGACATGCTGCGGGTCGGCGACTGGATTGAAATGCCCCAGGTCGGTGCCGATGGCGATGTGGTGGATATCACCTTGCATACGGTCAAGGTGCAGAATTTCGACAAGACCATCGTCTCGATCCCCACCTGGCGCCTGATGTCCGAATCGTTCAAGAACTGGCGCGGCATGCAGGCCTCGGGCGGGCGGCGGATCAAGCGCAGCCTGTTTATCGACGCGGCCGGCGTGCGCTTCCTGCGCGACGATGAAGAAATGCGCATGACCCAGGTCCACCTGCTGACCGACTACATCAGCCGCAAACAGGCAGAATTGAAGGCCTGGAACGAAGCCCAGGGCCACAGCGCGCAACTCTCGGCCAACCGCCGACGGATGACCAACCTGGGAACCTTCCGTGCCTACGCCCTGGCGTACCTCAAGAGCCATCCGGATATCCAGCCGAACATGACCTGCATGGTGCGCCAGATGCAGACCACCTCCCAGGGCGTGCCCCTGGAAATCTACTGCTTTACCCGCACCACGGCGTGGGCGGATTACGAGCGCATCCAGGGGGATATTTTTGACTACCTATTGGCAGTGTTGCCGGAGTTTGGCCTGAGCCTGTACCAGCAGCCAAGTGGCAATGACCTGCGGGCCGGGGTGTTGCCGGCGGTGTTGGGTGCCAGCCATTTGCCAGCCCCCGAAAAAGCCGCGCTATAAGCTGAACCCTTGTGGGAGCGGGCTTGCTCGCGAATGCGGCATGTCAGTCAGCATATCTGGCTCTGACCCGCCGCATTCGCGAGCAAGCCCGCTCCCACAACACTCATCACCGGTTGGCAAGCCCCACAGCCGGGCGCACGCCCAACCGGCTGATCCACACCGCCGCTACGATCACCGCCCCGCCCAGGAACAGCCGCCCCAACGGCTCATGCTGATTCCAGATCAGCAGGTTCAGCAATAACCCCACCGGCACATGCAGATTGTTCATTACCGCCAACGTGCCGCCGTTGACCAGGCAGGCGCCCTTGTTCCACCAGTACAAGCCCAACGCGGTACTGACCAGCCCCAGAAACACCAATACCCCCCACTGCAACGGCGCTTCGGGCAAGAAGTTGGCCTTGCCGAACAGCAGGAACGCCGGCAATACCACGGCCAATGCCCCCAGGTAGAAATAGCCAAAGCGCCGATAATGCGGCAAGTCGCTTGGATGACGCGCCACCAGGCGTCGGTACAGCACTTGCCCGGCGGCGTAGGTGAAGTTGGCCAGTTGCAGCAACAAGAAGCCCATGAAGAAGTCCGGGCTGATCTGGTCAAAGCGGATCACTGCCGCACCTGCCACAGCAACCAGCGCGGCAATCAGTGCCCACGGGTTGAAACGCCGGTTCAGCGCGTCTTCAATCAGCGTCACATGCAACGGCGTAAGGATGGTGAACAGCAACACCTCCGGCACCGTCAACACGCGAAAGCTCAAGTACAGGCACACATACGTCACGCCAAACTGCAACGCGCCGATCAGCAGCATGCCGCGCATGAACGCGGGCTCCACCGAGCGCCAGCGGGTCAGCGGGATAAACACCAGCCCAGCCAGCAGCACACGCACCAGCACGGCGAAATAGCTGTCGACATGACCGGCCAGGTATTCGCCGATCAGGCTGAAGGAAAACGCCTGGATCAGCGTGACAATCAGTAAATAGCCCATGGTCGCCTCGTATTTGAATGGGCGCGACATTAGCGTTTTTCCCGGCGAGGCGAAACTCGGGGCAAAAAAAACCCGACCTCGCTAAAGCGGCAGTCGGGCAGGAGCACTCAGGAGCAACAAGTGCAAAGGGAGGTTCGATACGCGTACTTGAAGGGTTGCGTGGAGTTATATAAACACCACGCGATTATCTGGCGATTAACGCTTCAGGCAACCTGTGCCAGCAGGGCCTTGGCGTGGTTCATACCCTTTTCCTGGAAGTCCCCACCCAGGTTCACCCCTTCGGCATGAATGAAGGTGACGTCATGGATACCGATAAAACCCATGACCTGACGCAGATACGGTTCCTGGTGATCGCTGCTCGCGCCGGTGTGGATACCGCCACGGGCGGTCAACACAAAGGCGCGCTTGCCGGTCAGCAGACCTTGGGGCCCGGTGGCGGTGTACTTGAACGTCACGCCGGCCCGCAATACATGGTCAAGCCAGGCTTTGAGGGTGCTGGGGATGGCAAAGTTGTACATCGGCGCGGCCATTACCAGCACGTCGGCGGCCAGCAGTTCGTCGGTCAGTTGGTTGGAACGGTCCAGGGAAGCCTGCTCATCGGCATTGCGCTGCTCGACCGGCTTCATCCAGCCGCCCAACAGGTTGGCGTCCAGGTGCGGTACCGGGTTGACCGCCAGGTCGCGCACGCTGATCTGATCGGCCGGGTGGGCGGCCTGCCATTGGCTGATGAACTGTTGGGTCAACTGGCGAGAGATGGAATCCTGTTGGCGGGCGCTGCTTTCGATGATCAGAACATTGGACATGGCTTTGTAGGCTCCATCTGTAATTGCTGTAAGTCGATGGAGTGAAGGTTAAACAGAGCCCATTCGATAAAAAAGCGTAAAAAACTGCTATAACCCATCTATTAAGTTGTTTATAAGCGGAGCCTGGCGATGGCCGTGCCCCGCTTCTGCGTTATTTGGGCTCGCAGGTCAGTTTGATGCGCATCTTGATGATCGCGCGGCTGAACTTGACCGTGGTGTTGGTGCTTTTGCCGGCGGGAACCGTGACATTGCGTACCCGCGCAGGCTCCGGACCATTGGTAAATGCGACCCTGCACGCAGCATCGTTGCTGCCGAAGTTACTGAGTTGGATGGAGCTGATCTCACTGTCCACATCGGACGCCTTGTAATCGATGCTGACCCCCTTGATCGATTTTGACACGTCGATCGGATAGGCAAACGCGCTCAGCGGCAACAGTGCCAGCACTACACAACAGAATTTTCTCATTCGGCAGTCTCCAATAAGGACCGCCAGCTTAGGACAAGAGGAGCTCATCTTGAAAGCGCCCCGCGTGACCCTTGATCAATGGCGCACGTTGCAAGCCGTGGTCGACCATGGCGGCTTCGCCCAGGCGGCCGAAGTACTGCACCGCTCGCAATCCTCGGTGAGCTACACCGTAGCCCGCATGCAAGACCAGTTGGGCGTGCCCCTGCTGCGCATCGATGGGCGCAAGGCCGTGCTCACCGACGCCGGCGAAGTGCTGTTGCGCCGCTCCCGGCAACTGGTGAAAAACGCCAGCCAGTTGGAAGACCTGGCCCATCATATGGAACAGGGTTGGGAAGCCGAAGTGCGCCTGGTGGTCGATGCCGCCTACCCCAACGCCCGCCTAGTGCGCGCCCTCACCGCCTTTATGCCGCAAAGCCGTGGCTGCCGCGTGCGCCTGCGTGAAGAAGTGCTGTCGGGTGTCGAGGAACTGCTGATTGAAGGCGTCGCCGACCTGGCGATCAGCGGCTTCAGCATTCCTGGCTACCTGGGCACGGAAATGAGCGATGTGGAATTTGTCGCCGTGGCCCACCCCGAACACCCATTGCACCGGCTTAACCGCGAATTGAGCTTCCAGGACCTGGAAAGCCAGATGCAAGTGGTGATCCGCGACTCCGGGCGCCAGCAACCAAGGGACGTCGGCTGGCTCGGCGCCGAACAGCGCTGGACCGTGGGCAGCCTGGCCACTGCCGCTACGTTCGTCGGCAGCGGCCTGGGGTTTGCCTGGCTGCCGCGGCACATGATCGAGCGCGAGCTTAAAGAAGGCGTACTCAAGCAACTGCCCCTGGAGCAAGGCGGCAGCCGCCACCCGACGTTCTACCTGTACTCGAACAAGGACAAGCCCCTGGGCCCGGCCACGCAGATTCTCGTCGAACTGCTGCGCACCTTCGACACCGCACCGCTGGACGCACCTTTTGCCGCGCCCCGGCAAGCCTGAAACGGAGTTCACCCATGGCCTATTTCGAACATGAAGGTTGCACCCTGCATTACGAGGAATACGGCCACGGCGAGCCGCTGATCCTGATCCACGGCCTGGGCTCCAGTTGCCAGGATTGGGAACTGCAAATACCGGTATTGTCCCGGCATTACCGCTTGGTGCTGCTGGATGTGCGCGGTCACGGCCGCTCCGACAAGCCCCGGGAGCGCTACAGCATCGCTGGTTTTACCGCCGACCTGGTGGCATTGATCGAACACCTGCAACTGCCCGCCGCCCATGTGGTGGGCCTGTCGATGGGCGGGATGATCGCCTTTCAACTGGCGGTCGACCAACCGCATCTGCTCAAGAGCCTGTGCATCGTCAACAGCGCACCCGAGGTCAAGGTGCGCAGTGCCGATGATTATTGGCAATGGGCCAAGCGCTGGAGCCTGGCACGTGTGCTGAGCTTGAAGACCATCGGCAAGGCCCTCGGTGACAGGCTGTTCCCCAAACCCGAACAGGCCGACCTGCGGCGCAAGATGGCCGAGCGCTGGGCACGAAACGACAAACGTGCTTACCTCAAAAGCTTCGACGCGATTGTGGGCTGGGGCGTGCAGGAACGACTTTCGAAAATCACCTGTCCAACCCTGGTCATCAGCGCCGACCATGACTACACCCCGGTGGCACAGAAACAAATCTATGTAAAACTGCTGCCCGATGCGCGGTTGGTGGTGATCGAGGATTCGCGCCACGCCACACCGCTGGACCAACCCGAAACCTTCAATACAACCCTGCTCGATTTTCTCAAGACAGTCGAAACCACTTCCCAGGATCACTGACCCATGCTGAAAAAAATCGCCGTTTTTGCCGGTTCTGTTCTGTTTGCTGCCAACCTGATGGCGGCCACGCCGGCCAAGGCACCACACGTATTGATCACCACTACCAATGGCGAGATCGAAATCGAGCTGGATCCGGTCAAGGCGCCGATCAGTACCAAGAACTTCCTGGCCTATGTCGACAAGGGCTTCTACACCAACACCATTTTTCACCGGGTGATCCCGGGCTTTATGGTGCAAGGTGGCGGATTCACCCAGCAAATGTTGCAAAAACCTACTGAACCGCCGATCAAGAACGAAGCCAGCAACGGCCTGCACAACGTGCGTGGCACCTTGTCCATGGCGCGTACCAGCAACCCGAATTCGGCCACCAGCCAGTTCTTCATCAACGTAGCCGACAACGCCTTCCTCGACCCAGGCCGTGATGCTGGCTACGCGGTATTTGCCAAAGTGGTCAAGGGCATGGACGTGGTCGATATCATCGTCAACTCGCAAACCACTACTAAGCAAGGCATGCAAAACGTGCCTATCGATCCTGTCCTGATCAAGTCGGCCAAGCGCATCGACTAAGGTCCACAGGGAGTTCCGCGTGCCGCCCACAAGGCGGCGCGTGTATTTGAAAAGGAGAGCCCGCCCAGCGGGCGTCAGACCTAATGCTCTATCGTCGTTTTGAACAACTGATCGATATCTTCCGCGACGCTCCCAGCGCGGCACCTCCCGATAAAGTCCTGCCCTTCTACCTCTATTACCTGCGCCAGGTGTGGCCGTGCTTTGCCGCGCTGCTGGTGGTGGGCCTGATTGGCGCGTTGATCGAAGTGGCGCTGTTCAGCTACCTGAGCCGCATCATCGACCTGGCCCAAGGCACGCCGCCGGCCAATTTCTTCCAGACCCATGCCACCGAGTTGATCTGGATGGCCGTGGTCGCCCTGCTGCTGCGCCCGATATTCGGTGCCCTGCACGACCTGCTGGTGCACCAGACCATCAGCCCCGGCATGACCAGCCTGATCCGCTGGCAGAACCACAGTTACGTGCTCAAGCAGAGCCTGAACTTCTTCCAGAACGATTTTGCCGGGCGCATTGCCCAACGCATCATGCAGACCGGCAACTCGCTGCGCGACTCGGCCGTCGCCGCCGTCGATGCCATCTGGCACGTGGCAATCTACGCCATCAGCTCCCTGGTGCTGTTTGCCGAGGCCGACTGGCGCCTGATGATCCCGCTGGTCACCTGGATCATTGCCTACAGCCTGGCGCTGCGCTACTTCGTGCCACGGGTCAAGGAACGCTCGGTGATTTCCTCCGAGGCGCGCTCCAAATTGATGGGGCGCATCGTCGATGGCTACACCAATATCACCACCTTGAAGCTGTTCGCCCACACCCAGTCCGAGCAGGAGTACGCCAAGGAAGCGATCATCGAGCAGACCGAAAAAACCCAGTTGGCCAGCCGCGTAGTCACCAGCATGGACGTGGTTATCACCAGCATGAACGGCCTGCTCATCGTCACCACCACCGGCCTGGCCCTGTGGTTGTGGACGCAGTCGCTGATCTCGGTGGGCGCCATTGCCCTGGCCACCGGCCTGGTGATCCGCATCGTCAATATGTCGGGTTGGATCATGTGGGTGGTCAACGGCATTTTCGAGAACATCGGCATGGTCCAGGACGGCCTGAAAACCATCGCCCAGCCACTGGCGGTGATCGACCGCGAAAACGCCCCGCGCCTGCATGTGCCCCACGGCGAAGTGCGCTTTGAACAGGTGGATTTCCACTACGGCAAGAGCAGCGGCATCATCGGTGGCCTGAACCTGGCGATCAAGCCAGGGGAAAAGATCGGCCTGATCGGCCCTTCCGGTGCCGGCAAGTCGACCCTGGTCAACCTGCTGCTGCGCCTCTACGACCTACAAGGCGGGCGCATCCTGATCGACGGCCAGAACATCGCCGAAGTAGCCCAGGAAAGCCTGCGCGAACGCATCGGCATGATTACCCAGGACACCTCGCTGCTGCACCGTTCGATCCGCGACAACCTGCTGTATGGCAAACCCGACGCCACCGACCAAGAACTTTGGGAAGCCATACGCAAGGCGCGTGCCGATGAATTTATCCCGCTGCTGTCGGACTCCGAGGGCCGCATCGGCCTGGACGCCCATGTGGGTGAGCGCGGGGTGAAACTCTCCGGCGGGCAACGCCAACGCATCGCAATCGCCCGGGTCCTGCTCAAGGACGCGCCGATCCTGATCATGGACGAAGCGACTTCGGCCCTGGACTCGGAAGTGGAAGCGGCCATCCAGGAAAGCCTGGAAACCCTGATGCAAGGCAAGACGGTCATCGCCATCGCCCACCGCCTGTCCACGATTGCTCGAATGGACAGGTTGGTGGTCCTGGAAAAAGGCCAGATCGCCGAGACGGGCAGCCACGCTCAGTTGCTGGCACACGGCGGCCTGTACTCACGATTGTGGCAGCACCAGACCGGAGGATTCGTCGGTATCGACTGATTCTGGACTACTAACCGCGTTATCAATTCCGAACAATTCTGACAGTTTTTTCTATCTCACTGGCCGTGTATCACAATCCTGCTGTACTGCAATCAGGGCCCAGGGAGGGCCCTGACATCAGACTGCAGGGAAGCCTCACCGACCAGTTGATTTAGAAGGACGCGTTCATGTCTCTGTTCAAACGTTCCGTTACAGAAGGGCTAGGTACGTTTTGGCTGGTGTTGGGTGGTTGCGGGAGTGCGGTTCTGGCCGCAGCGTTCCCCGATGTCGGAATTGGTCTACTGGGGGTCTCCCTGGCATTTGGACTGACGGTCCTGACGATGGCGTTTGCCATTGGCCATATCAGCGGCTGTCACCTCAACCCGGCAGTCACCGTGGGCCTGGTTGTCGGCGGCCGGTTTCCGGTCAAGGAGCTGCCTGCGTATATCGTCGCGCAAGTCATTGGCGGCGTGGTGGCAGCAGCGTTGCTGTACTTCATTGCCAGCGGCAAACCGGGTTTTGAACTGGCTTCAGGGCTAGCGTCAAACGGCTACGGTGAGCATTCGCCAGGCGGGTATTCAATGGCGGCGGGGTTTGTCACCGAACTGGTGATGACCGCGATGTTCCTGCTGATCATCCTCGGCGCCACTGACCGTCGTGCCCCGGCGGGTTTGGCACCCATCGCCATTGGCCTGGGGCTGACGCTGATCCACCTGATCTCCATCCCGGTCACCAACACCTCGGTCAACCCGGCCCGCAGCACCGGCCCTGCGTTGATTGTCGGCGGCTGGGCGATCCAGCAACTGTGGCTGTTCTGGCTGGCGCCGATCCTTGGCGCGGTGATCGGTGGTATCACCTACCGTTGGTTGGGCAAGGAACAAACCGCCTGATCCACCCACGTCGATCCACCCTGTAGGAGCGAGCTTGCTCGCGAAGAACCTGAGGGCGCCGCGTTTATCCAGAATGAACGCGGTGTACTTGAGTTCTTCGCGAGCAAGCTCGCTCCTACAGGGGGAACAGGTTGAATTCCCTGAGCGTTATTGCTGCCGATACGGCAACGCCGAGCGCGCCTCTTCGGCATACGCCAGAATCCCCACCCGCTCACGCTCAAGGAAATCCGCCACGGCGGTTTTCAAGCCCGGATGGCGCAAGTAATGCCAGGAATGGGTAATCACCGGCTCAAACCCACGGATCAACTTGTGCTCGCCCTGGGCACCCGCATCGAAACGCTGCAGGCCATTGGCGATCGCGTAGTCCATGCCTTGATAGAAGCAAGTCTCGAAATGCAGCCGGTCGAACTCGCCCAGGCAGCCCCAGTAGCGGCCATATAGGCTGTCACCGCCGACCAGACTGAACGCCATGGCCACCGGCCGCGCCTCTTGCTTGGCCAGCACCACCCGTATCGCCTGCGGCATGCGTTCGGCCAACAGGCTGAAAAACGCCCGCGTCAGGTACGGCGACTGCCGGCGCACGGCGTAGGTGTTGGCGTAGCAAGCGTAGACAAAATCCCAATGGGCCTCGCTCAACTCATGGCCTTGCAGCCACTCGAACTCGATCCCCTGCCCCGCTACTTGCTCGCGCTCCTTGCGCATCTGTTTGCGCTTGCGCGAACTCAGGGCGTCGAGGAAGTCCTGAAAGTCGCGATAACCACGGTTCTGCCAGTGGAACTGGCAACCCAGGCGTTCCAGCCAGTCAGGTTGCTGGCCCAAGGCCGCGTCGGCCATGGTATCGGTGAAGTTGATGTGGGCACTGGAAAGCCCTTCGATCTCCAGATAACCCGGCAGGCTCTGGAGCAGCTCCAGGCCATCCGCGCCATTGGCCGCCAGCAAGCGTGGCCCGCTGACCGGACTAAAGGGCACGGCTGTCAGCAGCTTGGGGTAGTAATCGATGCCGGCGCGCGCGCAGGCGTCCGCCCAGCCATGGTCAAACACGTATTCGCCATAGGAGTGCCATTTGCGATAGCTGGGCAGTGCCGCGACCAGCCGCTCACCCTCGTAATGCAGCAAGTGCTCCGGCTGCCAGCCAGAATGCCGGCCAAGGCTGGCACTGTCCTCCAGCGCACTGAGAAAAGCATGGCGCAGAAACGGCTGATCCTCGGGGACCAGCGCGTTCCATTCATCAGGCGATATTTCGGACAGGCTATTCAAACGTTTCAACGGCATGCCATTCCCCGACGGTAAACGCTCACTCACGATATTCAGGCCATTCTGACAGAACCCGCCGCCCGCGCGGGCAGCAAAAAAAAACCCCGCCAATCGGCGGGGTGAAAAAGAGGATCGCGCTTTAACGGATGAAGAAAGAGCGCGGTGGAGCGGTATTACCGTTGCTTAGAACACGTACTGCACACGACCGACGATGGAATCACCGCTGTCATCGCCATTGGCGTTGGTGATCTTGTCGGTGCTGACCTTGCTGTAGTTCAGCGACAGCTTGACCGCTTCGTTGGCGTACCAGTTCACACCCAGGGTGTTCACGTTGGCCTTGGCGTCGCCGGTTTCGCGGGTAGCGCTGCTGACGACGATGTTCTTGTCGTCAACCTTGATGTTGTCGTAGCGGTAGAACACTTCCCAGGCACCGAATTGCTTGTTCTCGGGCTTGATCGCGTCGAACTTGCCGCCGTCAAGCTTGTAGGCACGGGACTCGCCGGTCAGGGTGTACGCCAGTTGGCCGTAGAAACCGCTGGTTTTCACGTCCTGGTAGGCATTGCTGTCAGCTTTCATCTTGCGGCTCAGGGCTTCAGCCTGTACCGAGAATGGGCCGGTTGCGAAGGCAAACTCACCACCGAACACGGTGTCGGTGTCATAGGCGCCGACTGCGGTCAGGTTGCTGGCGTTCAAGCCCACACCGCCGCCGAAGGTAGCGCGGTTGCCGTTGGAGCCGGCATCGTTACCACCGGTGGTGGCCACGCCACGAGCGCCGAGACGAGGACGAATCCGCGAGTCGAAGGCTGCATCGTTCAGGTCACGTGCTGCCACGTTCAAGCCGAAGTGCAGGACGTCGCCGCCTTTGTTCATCGGTGCCAACACGATACGGCCGTTGAATTGCTTCACGCCCTTGCCGTCTTCGTCGTTGATGTCCTTGGAGGCCAGGCTGGCCGAGCCGTAGAACATGTCAGCCGCAGTGCCGCTGACCTGGATGCCCATGCCGTTTTCGTGGGTGTTGACCCAGTCCGCAACCTCGTAAGCCGAGTTACGCTCCATGGCGGTGATCCACTTGGAGCTGGTGGCTTTTTCCAGACCGAAATCCGGGTCAAAACGACCGACGCGAATGGTTACCGGCTTGAAGCCCACATAGGACATGGACGCTTCGTCGAAGTAACCGTCGTCGGAGTTACCCGAGTTGTGGGAGAAGTCGTAGTTGAGCTGGTATTTGAAATCCTTGTAGACGGTGCCACCCAGTTCCAGGAAGGCGCGACGGAAGTAAGCGGCGTCGCCCGAGTCACCGTTCTTGGTGTAGAAGCCGTCAAATGAGCCGTAATCGGCTTGCAGGCGACCACCCAGCTTGAAGCTGAAGTTCTGGTCGGTAGTAGCAACCTCAAGGCCGCCCTTGGTTTTGACAACGATATCGGCGCCGTCAGTAGTGACAGTACCAGCGAAAGCCTGGGCGGTAACGGCCAGGGCCAGGGCGCTGGCCGCGAAACCGGCGAAGTGCTTACGGATCATCGAAGAATTCCCCTAATTGGTGGTCTTTTGCGTTGGAAAACACACGGGTTCTGCCCCGCTGGTGTTGGGAGGGGATCTTGGCGAGGGGATATTTCAGGCAAGTTGCTAGAAGATAAATATTTTATTACAAGGGAACTTTCTTACAACCACTGGGAATAAGCGCAAAGCTATAGCCGCCGTGGGCTTGAGCGGAAAAAGTACGAGAAATGTCAGGTGAAAAAAAGGTGAAAAAAACTTACAAACCTGCAATGTTTTTCCGCGCAGAGCTTTTCGCCGACACAAAAAAGCCCGCGACGGCGACGTTGCGGGCATGGAGTGCCGTAGAAGGCTCTGGGTCAGGAGTTGCGTTTACGCTCCGCGGCCAGGCGTTCGGCCAACCCTTCGGCATCCGGCACCTCGGGTTCGGGCAGGATGTGCAACGTGGCTTGCATCAGCCGCATCTGGCGAATGAAGCGCCGGCAATTGGCGCAGAACATCAGGTGATGGCGCATCAGCAGGCGCTCACGAAAGGTCAGTTGCCCATCGAGATAATCGCTGGAACGCGCCACTTGTTCTTTGCAGGTCAACATTCACCGGTTTCCTCGAAATGCTCCACCGTAGCGAAGACTTTTAGCCGCGCCCGATGCAGCAGTACTCGCACATTGGAGAGCGAGATTTCCAGAAGATTACAAATCTCCTCCAACTCCAGGCCCTGGCGCTCGCGCAGCAACAGCACGCTGCTTTGCAGCTCGGAAAGACTGAGCAGCGTGTGTTCCAGGCATTCACGTAACTCGTTTTCGGTGAGCAGCGCCTCGGGGGTGTCCTGGTGCCAGGCAAAGGGCGCGATCAACCAATGCTCGTCGCCAGCAGCAAAGCGCTCATCACCAATGGTCCCGTGGGGCGACGGCAAGTCGTCGAGCAACACTTCCCGACGGTTCTGCTTGTAGCGCCCCTTGGCCGAGTTGGCGGTGATGGTCAGCAGCCAGGTCTTGAGGCTGGAGCGCCCTTCAAACCGGGCAAGGCTGCGCACCACCGAGAGCCAGGCGTCCTGGACCACTTCGTCGGCATGGCGCTGGCCAACGATGGCGTAGGCCACCGCACGCATGGCGCTCTGATACTGGGTGACTAATTCCTTATAGGCCCGCTGCTCGCCCTTGAGCAGGCGTTCAAGCAGGTGCGCGTCGTCGGCTGCTGCCATTCAGAATCTCACTGTGTTGAGGGGAGCCGTTGTGGCGAGGGGGCTTGTCCCCCGCTGGGCTGCGCAGCAGCCCCAATAAAACCCACTGTGCAGTGTCAGGCAGACCGAGGGGCTGGTTTTGGGGCTGCTGCGCAGCCCAGCGGGGGACAAGCCCCCTCGCCACAATAAGCCCCTCATTGCCACGACAAGCCCCTCTGCACAACAGTCCTCAATCAGCGCTTGCGCAGGATCACGCTGCCAATCGAATACCCGGCGCCAAACGAGCTGAGTACCGCCAGCGCGCCCTTGGGCAGGTCGTCCTGGTAGGTGTGGAATGCGATCACCGAGCCCGCCGAGCTGGTGTTGGCGTAGGTATCGAGGATCACCGGTGCTTCTTCAATCTCGGCTTCACGGCCCAGCAGTTTCTTGACGATCAGGTGGTTCATGCTCAGGTTGGCCTGGTGCAGCCAGAAGCGCTTCACGTCGGTCACGCTCAACTGGTTTTCAACCAGATGCTGGCCGATCAACTCGGCAACCATCGGGCAGACATCGCGGAAGACTTTGCGGCCTTCCTGCACGAAAAGTTTATCTGGCGCCCCAATGCCCTCTTCCGCAGCGCGGTTGAGAAAGCCGAAGTTGTTGCGGATGGTATTGGAGAACTTGGTCAACAACTTGGTGCTGACAACGTCGAATTGGTGCTCGGAAGTGGCCAGGTCGGCACGCTCCAGAATCACGGCGGTCGCCGCATCGCCAAAGATGAAGTGGCTGTCGCGGTCACGGAAATTCAGGTGGCCGGTGCAGATCTCCGGGTTGACCATCAGGATCGCCCGGGCCTGGCCCAGTTGGATGCTGTTGCAGGCGTTCTGAATGCCGAAGGTCGCCGAAGAACAGGCCACGTTCATGTCAAAACCGAACCCTTGGATGCCCAGGGCTTCCTGGACTTCGATGGCGATGGCCGGATAAGCCCGCTGCAGGTTGGAGCAGGCAACGATCACCCCGTCGATATCGGCGGCGGTCTTGCCGGCACGCTGCAGGGCTTGCTCGGCGGCGCCCACGGCCATCTGGCAGAGGATCGACCACTCGTCGTTGGAGCGCTCGGGCAAGCGCGGGGTCATGCGCGTGGGGTCAAGAATGCCTTCCTTGTCCATGACAAACCGGCTCTTGATGCCCGAAGCCTTTTCGATAAAGGCGGCGCTGGATTCGGTCAACGCCTGAACGTCACCCTGCTCGATAGCCACGGCGTTGTCGGCATTGAACTGTTGAACGTAAGCATTGAAAGACTGCACCAGCTCTTCGTTGGAGATGCTGTTGGCCGGGGTGTACAGGCCTGTGCCGCTGATGACGACGTTATGCACGGTCGTTCCTCTAAATCTGTTCAGGCAGAAGGGATTGGTACCTTCGTACCAAACCGTAAGTCGCTCTAGTCCGCCGTGCGGACATCAAACGGGGAAACGCTTTGTCCCGGCGCGTCGAGGCTGATACAGCCAATCTAGACGATCCTGGCATTTATAGCGGCGAAGTTTGCCATAAACCGGGGGGTTTGGCGCCTGTCACGCGTGCACCTGCCCCCGGTATTGCAGGTCAAGGCTCGACCTGGCTCCACTGTTTGCTCAAGCGCTTGTCGGAAATCGGTGCCTTGGTGCCCAACTGCTGGGCAAACAACGACACCCGGTATTCCTCCAGCCACCAGCGGTAAAGCTCCAGCTGCGGATCGCGCTTGCCTTCCTGGGCGTGCTTGTTCAGGCGCGTCTGGTACTGGCTCCACAGGCCGCTCAACTCACCGCTCCAGACCCGATCCTTCTGCACCTGGCTGGGCAGTTTTTCCAGGCGTAGCTCGATGGCCTTGAGATAGCGCGGCAGTTCCTTGAACCATTGCGCAGGGGTTTCGCGCACAAAGCCTGGGTACACCAGGTTGCTCAGTTGCTGCTTGATATCGTTGAGTGCCACGGCCTGGGCCAGATCGATCTTGCCCTTGAAGCGCTTTTGCAGGCCGTGCCACAGTTTCAATACTTCCAGGGTCAGGCGCGCCAAGCGTTCGGCGTGCTCGGTCCAGCTACCACGCTTGCGCTCGGCCAGGGCTGCCAGGCCCGCGCCATCCCGGGGCAGACTGGCCTCGCCTTCCAGCACGCAGCTGTCGAGGCTGGCCAACAGAATATCTTCCACCAGGGCGTCGATACGCCCCAGCTCGCGGTACATCAGCCCCAGCTCGGTAAGACCGGGCAACTTGCCGCGCAGGAATTTTGCCGGCTCGGCCAGTTGCTGCATCAACAGCCGCTGCAAGGCCCGGCGATGCTGGAATTCGGCTTCGGCGGCGGTGGAGAAACGCCCTTCCTTGACCGTACCGTTTTCCTCCACCAACGCCGGATACACCGTCATCGACAGCCCGGCAATCTTTTGCTGGGTGGTCTCGGCCACGGCGGCGAAGACCTTGGCTTCCACCGGCAGCTGGCTTTTGGCAGTCTGCGGCACCGCCAGGGCGGCCTGGCTGGCTTCGACAAAGCGCGCAGTCAGCGCTGCCAGATCGCGGCCCTCGCCGAGGAACTTGCCCTGGGCGTCAACCACTTCCAGGTTCATTTTCAGATGGTTTTCCACCTGCTGCGCGGCTTCGCTCCAGGCTTCGTCGCTGACTCGCGCACCGGTCATGCGCAACAGTTCACGCCCCAGCGCCTGGGGCAGCGAGCCCTGGGCAAATTCGATACGTTGCAGCGCAGCCTTGACGAAGTCCGGCACCGGCACGAAGTTCTTGCGCAGGGCCTTGGGCAGGTTGCGCACCAGGGCAATGCACTTGGCCTCGATCAGCCCCGGCACCAGCCACTCCAGGCGCTCGGCGGGCAAGGCCGGCAACAATGGGGCGGGCACCCGCAAGGTCACGCCGTCACGCGGATGATTGGGTTCGAAGTGATAACTCAAGGCCAGGGCCAGGTCGCCCAGGTGCAAGGTGTCCGGGTAATGGGCAGCGGTGACTTCACTGGCTTCGCGCGCCAGCACGTCTTCTTCGCGCATGATCAACAGCTGCGGATCTTTCTGGCTGGTGATCTTGTACCAACTGTCGAAGGTCGCCGTCTGGTGGATCTCCGCTGGCAGGCGTGCGTCATAGAAGGCGTATAGGGTTTCTTCGTCAGCCAGGATATCGCGGCGCCGGGCCTTGGCTTCCAGTTCGTCCAGTTGCTCCAGCAACTGCTGGTTGGCGGCCAGGCACTTGGCCCGGGACTGGATCTCACCACGCACCAGGCCTTCACGGATAAACAGCTCGCGGGACACCACCGGGTCCACCGGGCCGTAATGCACTGGCCGACGCCCCACCACAATCAGGCCGAACAGGGTGATCTGCTCGAAGGCCACGACCTGGCCGCGCTTCTTCTCCCAATGGGGTTCGAAGTGGTTTTTCTTGATCAAATGCCCGGCCAGAGGCTCGATCCAATCGGCATCGATCTTGGCCACCATGCGCGCATACAGCTTGGTGGTTTCCACCAGCTCGGCGGTCATCAACCATTGAGGGCGCTTCTTGCCGATCCCCGATGACGGGTGAATCCAGAAGCGCCGCTGACGGGCCCCCAGATAGTCGCCATCTTCGGTCTTCTGGCCGATCTGGCTCAGCAGGCCGGACAACACCGCCTTGTGCAGTTTCGGGAAATCCGCCGGCTCCTTGTTGACCGTCAACTGCATGTCACGGCAGATCAGGCTCAACTGGCGGTGGGAATCACGCCACTCGCGCAAGCGCAGGTAATTGAGAAAATTCTTGCGACACCAGTTGCGCAACGGGCTGGCGGTCAATTCTTGGCGCTGCTCTTCAAAGCCGCGCCACAGGTTGACCAACCCGGCGAAGTCCGAATCGGGATCCTTCCATTGCGCGTGGGCCTGGTCGGCCGCTTGCTGGCGCTCCGGTGGGCGCTCGCGCGGGTCCTGGATCGACATGGCACTGGCGACGATCAGCACTTCCTGCAAACTGCCGAGCTTGGCCGCTTCCAGCAACATGCGGCCCATGCGCGGGTCCACCGGCAGGCGCGCCAGTTGCCGGCCCAGGGGCGTCAGTTGGCTGTTGCGGTCCACCGCAGAGAGTTCCTGCAGCAGGTTGAAGCCGTCGCTGATGGCCTTGCCATCTGGTGGCTCGATAAACGGGAAGTCGGTGATTTCGCCCAGGCGCAGGTGCAGCATCTGCAGGATCACTGCCGCCAGGTTGGTACGCAGGATTTCCGGATCGGTAAATTCCGGACGCCCGATAAAATCTTCTTCGCTGTACAGACGCACGCAAATGCCCGGCTCGACTCGACCGCAACGGCCTTTACGCTGGTTGGCGCTGGCCTGGGAAATCGCCTCGATCGGCAGGCGCTGGACCTTGGCGCGGTAGCTGTAGCGGCTGATGCGTGCGGTGCCACTGTCGATCACATAGCGGATGCCCGGCACGGTCAGCGAGGTTTCTGCGACGTTGGTCGCCAGCACCACGCGCCGCCCCGGATGGGACTGGAAAATGCGCTGCTGTTCAGCCGGCGACAAGCGCGCGTACAACGGCAGGATTTCCGTGTGCTTGAGCTGGGCCTTGCGCAGCATATCGGCGGCATCGCGGATCTCGCGCTCACCGGGCAGGAACACCAGCACATCCCCCGGACTCTTGCGCTCGCTGCGCTCAAAGGCGGCGATTTCATCGAGGGTGGCGAGGATCGCCTGGTCCACGGTCAAGTCGTCTTCGACGCGGTTGCCCTCTTCGTCCTGTTCCAGGGTCAGTGGGCGGTACCAGGTTTCCACCGGGAACGTACGCCCCGAGACCTCGACAATCGGCGCATCGTCGAAGTGCTTGGAGAAGCGCTCCAGATCGATGGTGGCCGACGTGATGATGACTTTGAGGTCCGGGCGACGTGGCAGCAGGGTCTTCAGATAGCCGAGCAGGAAGTCGATGTTCAGGCTGCGCTCGTGGGCTTCGTCGACGATGATCGTGTCGTAGCGCTCGAGGTAGCGGTCGTTCTGGGTCTCGGCCAGCAGGATGCCGTCGGTCATCAGCTTGATCAGGGTGTTGGAGTCGCTCTGGTCCTCGAACCGCACCTGATAGCCGACCAATGCTCCCAGCGGCGTGGCCAATTCTTCCGCGACCCGGCTCGCCACACTCCGCGCAGCGATACGCCGGGGCTGGGTATGGCCGATCAAGCCGTACTGGCCGCGACCGATTTCCAGGCAGATCTTCGGCAACTGCGTGGTTTTACCCGAACCGGTCTCGCCCGCGATGATCAGCACCTGGTGCTTTTGCAGCGCAGCCTTGATTTCATCGCGCTTGGCGGCGATGGGCAGGCTGTCGTCATAACGAACCTGCGGCACGCTGGCAGCACGCGCCGTGACCTGGGCACAGGACGCCTGCATGCGCGCCACCCACTGCGCCAGCTTCTCCTCATCGGGCTTCTTGCGCAGCTCAAGCAACTGCCGGCGCAAGCGGTGGCGGTCGGCGAGCATGGCGTGATCGAGGTTTTTCAGGAGTTGGTCGATAGCAGGCGCTTGGTCAGTCATCAGGTACTTTGCAGGTCGTCTATTTATGCACGGCCGGCAATTGTGGCAGAAAAGCGCACACAACGTTAAAGGCTGCGTAAATCACCTGTAGGAGCTGTCGAGCCCCAGCGAGGCTGCGATGACGGCGGCACTGCCAGCATCCATGTTGCCTGACCCACCGCTATTGCAGCCTCGCCGGGGTTCGACAGCTCCCCCAGGGTTTAGCCCCTATTCGTTATCCAGGCCCTTGCGCCGATACGGGAACACATCAATCACTTTGCCCGCCCGAATCGCCTCTTGCAGGCCTTTCCAGTAGTCGGCGTTGTACAGCTCACCGTGCAACTCATCGAACAAGCGCCGTTGCCCGGCATCGGCAAACAGGAACGGCGGAAATTCCTCGGGGAACACGTCCAGGGGGCCGATGGAATACCAGGGTTCGGAGGCCATTTCATCTTCCGGGGTACGCGGCGCCGGGATATGGCGGAAGTTGGCTTCGGTGAGGAAGCAGATCTCGTCATAGTCGTAGAACACCACGCGACCATGGCGGGTGACGCCAAAGTTCTTCAGCAGCATGTCGCCGGGAAAGATGTTCGCCGCCGCCAGTTGTTTGATTGCCAGGCCGTAATCTTCGAGGGCTTCGCGCACCTGGGCCTCGTTGGCGTTTTCCAGATAGAGGTTGAGCGGGGTCATGCGCCGTTCGGTCCAGCAGTGGCGAATCAGCACCGTGTCACCTTCCACCTCGACCGTGCCCGCAGCCACTTCCAGCAATTCGGCCAGGCATTGCGGCTCGAATTTGCTCAAGGGGAAACGGAAGTCGGCGAACTCCTGGGTATCGGCCATGCGCCCGACCCGGTCGACACTTTTGACCAGGCGGTACTTCTCGATCACCGTCGCACGGTTGACGTTTTTCGACGGCGAGAAGCGGTCCTTGATGATTTTGAATACCGTGTTGAACCCCGGCAGGGTGAACACGCTCATGACCATCCCACGCACGCCCGGGGCCATGATGAACTGGTCGTCGGTGCTGGCCAGGTGGTTGATCAACGCCCGGTAGAACTCCGACTTGCCGTGTTTGTAGAAGCCGATGGAGGTGTACAGCTCGGCGATGTGCTTGCCCGGCAGGATGCGTTTGAGAAAGCCGATGAATTCCGCCGGTACCGGCACATCCACCATGAAATAGGAGCGGGTGAACGAGAAGATGATCGACACATCGGCTTCGTCGGTAATCAGCGCGTCGATGCGAATCCCCTGCCCTTCGCGGTGCAACAGCGGGATCACCAGCGGCCACTGTTCATCGCGGGTATAGAGGCGGCCCACCAGGTACGCGCCCTTGTTGCGATAGAGCACCGAAGAAAACAACTCGACGTTGAGGTCCGGGTCCTTGCAGACCCAATCCGGCAGGCTCTCGCGCAGTTGCGCTTCGAGGCGCTGCAGGTCGGCGGCCAGATCGGCGTAGGGCTCGCTGAAGCGGTAGTCGCTGAAAATCTGCTCGAGCATGCCCGCCAGTTGGCCCTGGGGCTTGTAGGTCCGGGTTTGCGCGGCGCGGGCGCGACGCAGGCTCGGGCGGGTGGTATGGATGAACATGCAGCCGTCGCTGATCAGGTCGTGGCTGAACAGCCCGCAAAAGATCGAGTTGTACCAGGTCTCGGACAGTTCATCGTCAAAGCGCAGGTCGATCAGGCTGATATAGGCGCTCTTGACCAGTGGCCAGGACTTGATATCCAGCAACGCGCCTTCGTCGAAGGCTGCCCGCAGGCGTGTGGTGACTTCACCGACCTTTTCTTCATACAGATTGATCCGCGCCGCCGAGGCGGTTTGCGCCTCTTGCCACTGCGCCTTCTCGAAGCGCTCGCGGGCGCCGTCGGTGATCTGGCGAAAATGCTCACGGTAATCGTCGAAGCCATCGAGGATCGTCTGTGCGATGGACTGCGCGGTGTCGATGGCAGGCGTTTGCTGCGGCATGTCGGAGACCTCTGCGGGCGTTCGGAAGCCCTGAGATTAGCCAGAGTCCGCGAGCAGGAGAAGTACAATTTTTGCCAGGCGACGCCACGCGGATGGGTGCACCGCAAACAATTTTTACGATTTTTTAATTCGACCATCCGGTCAATAAAACACCCAAAAAGTCACGTCGCGCTGATTAATCGATTCATCTGAAGGCCGCAAAAGCCGGGCGCTGGCGCCAAAGGAGGGAGCAACCCATGCCGGCGTGGGTTTTGCGGCCTTGTAGCCGTTTGGATCCAACGTAAGGGAAACCCTGATTACCTCAATGATGTCACTTTGCTATACAGCCCGCCTTTTTCCCTGATAACAAGGTCAAAAGACCGGCTCGGGAACAGATTTAAATCGCCCAAGGAGCATTGAGATGTCATTGAGGAATATAGGGATCGGCCTGCGTGCCAGTCTGAGTTTTGCGGTTTTGGCCAGCCTGCTGGTGCTGGTCGGGTTGTTTGGCCTGGGGCAGATGGCCAAGCTGCGCGAAAGTGCCGCCATCATTGAGACGGCCTGGATGCCGAGCATCGAGAACATCCACGACAGCGCCGCCAACGTCGCGGTGATCCGCCTGGAGGCGCTGCGCTTGTTGACCACCGATGAGTCGGCCGTGCGCGAGCGCAGCAAAGGCTTGATCAGCAAGGAGCGCGGCCAGTTGCAGGAACGCCTGGACAAGCACCTGGCCCTGCTGAGCAATGATCAGGAGCGCCAGCTACTCGACCAGCTCAAGGCCACCGTGTCGGGCTATATGACCATCGTCGACCAATTGATCCAACTAGTGGACCAGGACCACCAGATGCAGGCCCTGACCCTGCTTACCGACAAGTTGACGCCCCAGGGCGTGATCCTCAACCAGAGCCTGGGCGCTTTGATCGACTTCAACCAGCAAGGCGTGGAAGAGGCAGCGCAATCTGCAGCGCAGATGTACCAAAACGCACAGTGGATCGTCGGCGCAATCATCGTGATTGCCCTGATCGCGACGTTGCTGCTGGCCTGGCTGTTGACCCGTAGTATCACCACGCCCCTGGAGCAGGCGTTGCGCGCGGCACGCACGATTGCCGCCGGCGACCTGAGCCAGCCGATCCAGGTGCAGGGCAAGGACGAACCGGCGCAGTTGCTGGGCGCCCTGGCCAGCATGCAGGAGCAGTTGCAGGCAACCATTCGCGGCATCAGTGAATCCGCCCAGCAATTGGCCTCGGCGGCCGAAGAGATGAGTTCGGTGATGGAGCAAAGCACTCGCGGCCTGCAAGCCCAGAACGATGAAATCGAGCAGGCCGCCACCGCCGTCACGCAAATGAGCGCGGCGGTGGATGAGGTGGCGGGCAATGCGGTCTCCAGCGCCGAAGCGTCCCAGGCGTCCGATGAAGACAGCAAGCACGGGCATTATCAGATCAGCGAAACCATCAGCTCGATCCAGAGCCTGGTCAACGAGGTGCTCGACGCCTCGGGCAAGGCCGAGGGCCTGGCGTTGCAGGCGCAAGACATCAGCAAAGTACTGGAAGTGATACGCGGGATTGCCGGGCAGACCAACCTGCTGGCGCTTAACGCTGCCATTGAAGCCGCCCGCGCCGGCGAGGCCGGGCGGGGCTTTGCGGTGGTGGCCGACGAGGTCCGCTCCCTGGCCCAACGGACCCAGGACTCCACCGAAGAAATCGAGCAGATGATCACCGGTATCCAGCAAGGCACTCAGGACACGGTCGGCGCGCTCACCAGCAGCGCCGAGCACGCCAGCCAGACATTGCAACGGGCCAACAGCGCAGGCAGCGCCCTGGAAAAAATCACCGCCGCCATTTCGCAGATCAGCCAGCGCAACCTGGTGATCGCCAGCGCCGCCGAGCAACAGGCGTCGGTGGCCCGGGAGGTGGATCGTAGCCTGGTGAACATCCGCGACCTGTCGACCCAGACCGCTGCCGGTGCGACCCAGACCTCGGCCGCCAGCCAAGAGCTATCGCGCCTGGCAGTGGACCTCAATGGTTTGGTGACGCGGTTTATTGTGTAGTTGATACGTAAAAGATTGTGTCAGGCAGGTCCCTGGGCAACACTCTCGCCCTGATAAAAAAGGAGTTGTCCGTGAGACCTGTCGACACCCTGTACCTGCTGGTACTGGCCGCCATCTGGGGCGCGAGCTTTCTGTTCATGCGGATTATCGCCCCCGAAATCGGCACGATTCCTACAGCATTTTTCCGGGTGTCAATTGCCGCCGCCGGGTTGCTGGTGATCCTGGCGATGCTGAGGGTGCGCTGGGACTTCCAGGGCAAATTCAAGACGGTCCTGCTGCTGGGGGTGATCAACTCTGGGATCCCCGCGACCATGTATTCGGTGGCGGCCCAGGTCTTGCCGGCGGGTTACTCGGCCATTTTCAACGCCACCACGCCCTTGATGGGCGTGTTGATCGGCGGGCTGTTCTTCCATGAACGGCTGACCCCCTCGAAGATCGCCGGGGTGTGCCTGGGCCTGTTCGGCGTGGGTATTCTCACGCGAGCCGGGCCGGTGGCCTTTGACCTGGAACTGCTGATGGGCGCCCTCGCCTGCCTGCTGGCGACCACCTGCTACGGCTTCGCCGGCTTCCTGGCGCGCCGCTGGCTGGATCAACAGGGAGGCCTGGACAGCCGCCTTTCGGCCTTGGGCAGCATGCTCGGTGCCACGTTGTTTCTATTGCCATGGTTTGGCTGGAGCGCCATCAGCCATCCGCCCGCCAGTTGGGGTGGCTGGAATGTGTGGTTGTCGTTGCTGGGCCTGGGACTGCTCTGCACGGCGTTTGCCTACATCCTGTACTTCCGCTTGCTGACATCCATCGGGCCGGTAAAGTCGATGACCGTCACCTTCATGATTCCGCCCTTCGGCGTGTTATGGGGCGCGTTGTTGCTGGATGAGCCGCTGTCCATGGCCCATCTATATGGCGGGATGTTGATCGCGGGGGCGCTGTGGCTGGTGCTACGCCCAGGGAAACTGATCAAAACCGTGTAGGCGCCGGCAAGCCGGCGCCTACACGGGGTATCAGGCTTTACGGAAGACGAACACCAAGCCGATGATGATCAAGCCCATCCCCAGCACACTCAGCAGCGCCAGCCGATTGCCAAAGATCAGGTAGTCCATCACCGCAGTCACTGCCGGTACCAGGTAGAACAGGCTGGTGACATTCACCAGGTTGCCCCGGGCGATCAGGCGGTACAGCAGCAGCGTCGCCAACAGTGACACCACCAGCCCCATCCACAGCACAGGCAGGTAAAAGCGACTGCTGTGCTCGAAATGAAAGGGTTGGAACGGCACGAACACCGCACACAACGACAAGCCTGCCAGGTACTGCACTGGCAATGTGCCCAACGGGTTGTCGGTAATGCGCTTCTGCATGATCGAGCCCAGGGTCATGCTTGCCAGCGCCAACAAGCCAAACAGCATGCCGGCCAGGGACATGCCGGCCAGGCCGATGCCCTGGTACACCACCATGACCAGACCCGCCAACCCCAGCGCCAGGCCGAACATCCGGCGCCATGAACGCTGACGTTCCATCAACACCACGGTGAGGATCGGTTGCACCCCCATGATGGTTGCCATCACGCCGGGGGTGACCTTCAGGTCCAGGGCCAACAGATAGAAAATCTGATAGGCCCCCAGCAGCACCAGCCCGGTGGCCACCGCATACCACAGTGGTTTGCCCGGACGCGGCAACCGCAGCTTGAGGATCGGTACCAGCACCACCAGGCCCGCCAGGGCAATGGCAAAGCGGATCAACAGGAAGGCAAAGGGTGATGCATGGGCCAGGCCCAACTTGGAGAAAATCGCCCCGCTGCTCCACAGCAGGACAAACAGACTCGTCGAGGCCGCCGCGGCCACGGATTGTTTCGAAAGCACAGACATGATGAACACCTGTAGTCAGGCAAAAAGCCAACTCAGCCAAGGCTGAAATTCAGTAGGTTCGGTACAGGCGGGCAACGGGCAACAGCGATCTGCTGATCAGCCCGAAATGCCGACGCCCGGCGGTGATACGACTGCGTACACCGGCGTGCTACTGACAGGTGGGGGGTAATGACTGATCTGCACAGGCTGCTGATTCCCGCACGGCACGACCGCAGCGTTGACCGCTGAATCGACTACCGCTATGCGTGGGGAAGCAGGCATGGGCTGATCTTTTTTGAAGGGATTAAAGGTGCTGTGAAACACCTGGCGACGACTATAACCAGCCGGTGACACGCTTTGCAATGGCTTTGCCAAAAGGCCAGTAAGGACAAGTTGAAAAACCACCTCTAGCCTTGGGAAAAACCAACGTACTCCTCTTCAGGAGGCTTTCGACTCATGACCGCCAATGCCAAAAACACGCGACTCCTTGCGCTACCAGCTCTACCGATCCAAAGCTTTACGCCTTGCGAATGCATCGACTCAACAGTGGTACAAAAACCTGAAACACACCGACGCCCAAGGCGCAGAGATCGACTTGACCCATGTCCGTTTTGAATTGATCGACAGCCAAGCATTGGCTGCCTATCAGGACTGGGCAGAAGACTCTCACTTCTCATGGGACGAGGTTGCGACATGGAAAAGCCGTGAACCGATGGCGTTCGATTTGTCCCTCTGGTACGACGAGGTGCTCTGTGGGCTGTGCTTTGCCAATCCCAATCAAAGCCGATTGCGGATCAAGGTCATCCGCCTGGAGGGAAGACCTGGAAAATCCCACCCTTTGAAAAGCCGCATAGCATCACTGACGATGATTGCCATCGACCATTACGCGAGAATGATTGGCAGCCAATGGATAGAAATTCAGGAGCCCGCACCCGGGGCTATTCCCCTCTATCAAAACCTGGGCTTTGACTTCGATTCACGGGGCAGGCTTGTGATAGCGGTAGAGAACGAATAGCATCTCAAACATGTTCAATTAATGATCAATCGTGGAGGCTGCATGGGAGAATTTATTAAAAAACCCGTCGCCCGAAAAGCGTCGTCCAAGGCCGGCCAGGAACCTAAAAGCACTGTGCTGACTGCCAATCAGCGCCGTTTTCTCAACGCGGCTATGACCGGCAACGTTGAAGAACCAAGCCTTTTGGCGGGTCACCCGGAAAAATAAAAGTCATAAAAAAACCGCTCATACGAGCGGTTTTTTTGAACCCATCAGCCAAACAACCAATACACCAACGCCCCCACCACCACCGCCGCCAATACCGGCCGCATGACGCGATAAGCTTTGGGGTGCTTGCGTTTCCACTGCTTGACCACACCACTGAAGCGATCGCTGAAGCTCTTGCTCCACGCATAGGCCTGGTTGATCCCGCCCACGCGCTCGTCGTCCAGGTTCTGTGGCGCAGTCGCACGGCCCAACTGGGCACTGACCCAGCGGTTGATGCGGGTCATCAATCGGTTGCTCAGGGGGCGCTCGATATCGCAGAACAGAATCACCCGGGTCTTCTCGGTTTCGTTCTTCACCCAGTGCACGTAGGTTTCGTCGAACATCACATCTTCGCCATCGCGCCAGGCGTAGATCTGGCCATCGACGAAAATACGGCAGTCGTCGGAGTTGGGCGTCGACAACCCCAAGTGATAGCGTAGGGACCCGGCAAACGGGTCGCGATGGGGATTGAGGTGGCTGCCGCCCGGCAACAGGGCAAACATGGCGCCCTTGACGTTGGGGATGCTGCTGACCAGGGCCACGGTTTTAGGGCACAGCAACTCGGCCGATGGCAGCGGTTTGTCGTACCACTTGAGGTAGAAGCGCTTCCAGCCCTTCTTGAAGAACGAGCCGAAACCGGCATCGTTGTTCTTCTCGGCGGCGCGGATATAGCCTTCGTCGAACAGATGCATGGCCTCGTCGCGGATCACTTCCCAGTTGTCCTTGAGCACGTCCAGTTCCGGGAACTTGCTGCGGTCCAGGTAAGGCTTGGACGGCACAGCCGAAAAGATGTACATCAAGGCGTTATACGGGGCGAACAGCGCCGAATGGTTGACGAACTGGCGCAGCACCGGCAAACGCGCCTTGCCGCGCAAATGCACGTAAAGCGTACTGCCGATAAACAACAGCAGCACCGACAGCTTGGCGGCCAAAGAAAAGGTCATGCAGCAACTCCTGGAAATAGCCTCCCGGCAGCGGGAAACCCGACATAGCAGCCGGCCATGATAAACACTCCAGGCCGGAGGAAAAACCCGCGTTATCCAACAATACGTTTTAAGGGGTGCGCGGCGAGCAAACAATTATGCATAAAGGGCATCAAACCGGGCTGATTTGGATCAACCCGATTTCTATAGGAGCGAGCGTGTCTGCAAGGGGCATTCAGGCGAAGAATGAAAACGGTACGCGTGCCTTCTGGTTAGACGTGCCGCCCTCAGGGTCTTCGCGAGCAAGCCTCGCTCCTACAGGGTCAGGCCTGGTTTTCCTGGTCGGTGAACAGATCGCTGAACAGCATGCTCGACAGGTAACGCTCGCCGGAGTCCGGCAGGATCACCACGATGGTCTTGCCCTGCATTTCCGGTTTCTCGGCCAGGCGCACGGCCACGGCCATCGCCGCACCACAGGAAATCCCGCACAGGATGCCTTCTTCCTGCATCAAGCGCCGGGCCATGGCCTTGGACTCCTCGTCACTGACCAACTCCACCCGGTCGACCATCGACAAGTCGAGGTTCTTCGGCACAAACCCTGCACCGATGCCCTGGATCTTATGGGGGCTGGGCTTGATTTCCTCACCGGCCAACGCCTGGGTAATCACCGGCGAGCTGATGGGCTCCACGGCCACCGAGAGGATCGGTTTGCCCGCGGTGTTCTTGATGTAGCGCGACACACCGGTGATGGTCCCACCCGTCCCCACACCCGCCACCAGTACATCCACGGCGCCATCGGTGTCGTTCCAGATTTCCGGGCCAGTGGTTTTCTCATGGATGGCCGGGTTGGCCGGGTTGTCGAACTGGGCCGGCATAAAGTAGGTCGCCGGGTCACTGGCGAGGATTTCGCCGGCCTTTTCGATGGCGCCTTTCATGCCCTTAGCCGGCTCGGTCAACACCAGTTCGGCGCCCAGGGCCTTGAGCACCTTGCGTCGCTCGATGCTCATAGACGCGGGCATGGTCAGCAACAACTTGTAGCCACGGGCAGCGGCGACAAAGGCCAGGCCAATCCCGGTGTTACCTGAAGTCGGCTCGACGATGGTCATGCCGCGCTTGAGTTTGCCGCTGCTTTCCGCGTCCCAGATCATGTTCGCGCCGATCCGGCACTTCACCGAATACCCAGGGTTACGCCCTTCGATCTTCGCCAGGATGGTCACGCCACGGGGCGCGATGCGGTTGATCTGAACCAGGGGCGTGTTACCGATGGAGTGCGCGTTATCTGCAAAAATGCGGCTCATGGCGGGGTCCTTTACGCGGTTTCAAGAAGGCAACAAGGGTATGCCTCGTACTCCAAGGCGTCCAGTCGAGGAACGTTGCCGCTGCCTGCGTAGTCAACCGCCTATACACAGGGAGGAAAACCTATGAAGCGTCGCTACAGTTGGCCGATATGGACGGTCGCCGGGCTGGTGGTCGTGCTGGTGGCACTGGATATCGCCCTGCCCTACCTGGTGCGCAACTACCTCAACGACAAACTCGCCGATATGGGCGACTACCGTGGCCAGGTGACTGATGTGGACCTGGCGCTGTGGCGCGGCGCGTACCGGATCAATGGCCTGCAGATCGTCAAAGTCGATGGCAAGGTGCCCGTACCGTTCGTCAAGGCCCCGGTGATCGATCTGTCGGTCAGCTGGCATTCCTTATGGTACGACCATGCGGTGGTGGCCGAAGTGCAGTTCGTCAAGCCAGAACTCAACTTCGTCGACGGCGGCCCCAACAAACAGGCGTCCCAGACCGGTCGCGGCACGGACTGGCGGGCACAGCTGGGCAAACTGCTGCCCATTACCCTCAACGAAGTGCGCATCGACGACGGCAAGATCGCCTTCCACAACTTCAATTCAAAGCCGCCGGTCAATATCGGCGCCACCCAGGTCAACGCCAGCCTCTATAACCTGACCAATGTGGTGGACGTCGAAGGCAAGCGCGATGCCCGCTTCGACGGCAAGGCCCTGTTGCTGGGGCATGCGCCGCTGGAATCCAGCGCGACCTTCGACCCGCTGAGCAATTTCGAAGACTTCGAGTTCCGCTTTCGCGCCCGTGATATCCAGCTCAAGCGCATGAACGACTTCGCCTCGGCCTATGGCAAATTCGACTTCAATGCCGGCACCGGCGACGTGGTCATCGAGGCCCAGGCCGAAAAAGCCCAACTGACCGGTTATATCAAGCCACTGCTGCGGGACGTGGAAGTCTTCGACTGGCAGCAGGATGTGGAGAACAAGGACAAGGGGATTTTCCGCTCGATCTGGGAAGCCGTGGTCGGCGCCAGCGAAACCGTGTTGAAGAACCAGAGCAAAAACCAGTTCGCAACACGGGTCGAGCTCAGTGGCAGCGTGCACCAGCAAGATATCAGCGCGTTCCAGGCGTTTTTGCAGATTTTGCGCAATGGTTTTGTCCAGGCGTTCAATGCCCGCTACGAACAACCCAAGCCCAGCGCGAATTGACCCTGGTGTGACTGGTCATTCAGAGACTGAATAACCCGTCTGCGTTCACACTCACCGGGGCTGCGCGCTATAGTCGCAGGCATGCTGACTACCGGCGTCATGTTCGAGGATTGAGAAATGAAGTTCGAAGGCACCCAGGCCTACGTTGCCACCGATGACCTGAAACTGGCGGTCAACGCTGCCATCACATTGGAGCGCCCGCTGCTGGTCAAGGGCGAGCCGGGCACCGGTAAGACCATGCTCGCCGAACAACTGGCCGAATCGTTCGGGGCCCGCTTGATTACCTGGCACATCAAGTCCACCACCAAGGCGCACCAGGGCCTGTATGAATACGATGCGGTCAGCCGCCTGCGCGATTCGCAGTTGGGCGTGGACAAGGTCCATGACGTGCGCAACTACCTCAAGAAGGGCAAGCTGTGGGAGGCTTTCGAGTCCGAAGAGCGGGTGATCCTGCTGATCGACGAGATCGACAAAGCCGATATCGAATTCCCCAACGACCTGCTGCAAGAACTCGACAAGATGGAGTTCTACGTCTACGAAATCGACGAGACCATCAAGGCCAAGAAGCGCCCGATCATCATCATTACCTCCAACAACGAGAAAGAGCTGCCCGACGCGTTCCTGCGTCGCTGCTTCTTCCACTACATCGCCTTCCCCGACCGCACCACCCTGCAGAAAATCGTCGACGTGCACTACCCAGACATCAAGAAAGACCTGGTCAGCGAAGCGCTGGATGTGTTCTTCGACGTGCGCAAGGTGCCGGGCCTGAAGAAAAAACCCTCCACCTCCGAACTGGTGGACTGGCTCAAGCTGCTGATGGCCGACAATATCGGCGAAGCGGTACTGCGCGAGCGTGATCCGACCAAGGCCATCCCGCCACTGGCCGGCGCCCTGGTGAAAAACGAGCAGGATGTGCAACTGCTTGAGCGCCTGGCGTTCATGAGCCGTCGCGGCAATCGATAAGGGCTTTTGCCATGCTGCTCAACCTGTTCAATGAAATGCGTGCAGCCAAGGTGCCGGTCTCGGTGCGTGAACTGCTGGACCTGATCAACGCCCTGAAACAACGGGTGACCTTCGCCGACATGGACGAGTTCTATTACTTGTCCCGGGCGATCCTGGTGAAGGACGAGCGCCATTTCGACAAGTTCGATCGTGCCTTCGGCGCCTACTTCAACGGCCTGGAAAAACTCGACGATCACTTGCAGGCGCTGATTCCCGAAGACTGGCTGCGCAAGGAGTTCGAGCGTTCGCTGAGCGATGAAGAGCGCGCGCAGATCCAATCTTTGGGCGGCCTGGACAAGCTGATCGAAGAGTTCAAAAAACGCCTGGAAGAACAAAAGGAACGCCACGCCGGCGGCAACAAATGGATTGGTACCGGCGGCACCAGCCCGTTCGGCTCCGGCGGCTTCAACCCCGAGGGCATTCGCGTGGGCGATGCCGGCAAGCGCCAAGGCAAGGCGGTCAAGGTCTGGGACCAACGCGAGTACAAGAACCTCGATGATTCGGTAGAACTGGGCACCCGCAATATCAAGGTGGCCCTGCGCCGCCTGCGCAAATTCGCGCGCCAGGGTGCGGCCGAAGAGCTGGATATCGACGGCACCATCGACCACACCGCCCGCGACGCCGGCCTGCTGAATATCCAGATGCGTCCGGAGCGACGCAACACGGTCAAGTTGCTGTTGCTGTTCGACATCGGCGGATCGATGGATGCCCACGTCAAGACCTGCGAGGAGCTGTTTTCGGCCTGCAAGACCGAGTTCAAGCACCTGGAGTACTTCTACTTCCACAACTTCATTTATGAATCCGTGTGGAAGAACAACATGCGCCGCACTTCCGAGCGCACCTCCACCCAGGACCTGCTGCACAAGTACGGCGCCGACTACAAGGTGATCTTTATCGGCGACGCGGCCATGGCACCTTACGAAATCACCCAGGCCGGTGGCAGCGTGGAGCACTGGAACGAAGAGCCGGGGTACGTGTGGATGCAGCGGTTCATGGAGAAGTACAAGAAGCTGATCTGGATTAACCCGTATCCGAAAGATACCTGGGGCTATACCTCATCGACCAACATCGTGCGGGATTTGATTGAGGACCAGATGTATCCGCTGACCTTGCGCGGGTTGGAAGAAGGGATGCGTTTTCTTTCCAAATAAATCATTTTCTGCCTGGATGCAGATCCAAATGTGGGAGCGGGCTTGCTCGCGATAGCGGTGTATCAGTCAGTACAACAGTGACTGACCCACTGCTATCGCGAGCAAGCCCGCTCCCACATTTGGTTTTGCAGTGTTCTCTAGGGCGTCGCAAATCGCTGCAAATACTTGAGATGCTCGCGATGCGCCGTCTCCTGCATCACCGGCGCCAACCGCACTTTCTCCCCCGGCAGGCATTGCGCCAGGCGCGCCAATGACAACGGCGTCAACGCGCCCAATCGCGGATAGCCGCCAATGGTCTGGCGGTCATTGAGCAACACAATCGGCTGCCCATCCGGCGGTACCTGGATCGCGCCCAATGGGATGCCTTCGGAGATCAGCGACGCTCCCTGATACGCCAGCGGCGTGCCCAGCAAGCGCATGCCCATGCGATCGGCGCGGCTGTCCAGGGCCCATTCGGTGTTAAACGCATCGAACAGGCTCTGGCCGCTGAACTGGCCGATCTGCGCACCGAGAATCACGTCCAGGGGCGACGCTGGGTGCAATTGCTCCACAGGCAACTCACGCAAATGACTGCTCGTGCCGCAATAGGCAAGCGTAGCGCCTTCAGCCAGGGCCCGGCCAAACCCGTCCAATCCGCCCAAGGCCTCGCGTCCGACGCTGGCACAACTGCCCAGCACCTTGGGCGCATCAAAACCTCCCGGCGCCGCCAGGTAAGCCCGCGCACCACGGCGTGGTTGGGTGAAGCGCAAACGCTGGCCTTTTTGCAGAATGAAACTGCGGCCCGGGCTGATGGCGCGCTCGTCGATAAACGCTCCCAGGTCCGCGCCCGCCAGGGCCAGCACACAATAGTCCTCAGCCAGCACGGTAAAACCGCCCAGGGTGATTTCCACCACCGGCGCATCCAGCGGGTTGCCCAGCAGCCAGTTGGCCCAGGACATCGATACCCAATCCAGCGCGCCGCCCTGGGTCACGCCCAAATGCCGCACACCAAAACGCCCGGCGTCCTGCAACAGGCACAGCGCGGTGCTGGCCTCGATCAACAAGCGGCTCATGCCTGGGCCTCCAAGGGCGTGTCATCGCCACCCAGGTTGATAAATTCAGCGCGGCCGATGGCTTCGAAACGCACACTGTCGCCTGGCTGCATGAGGCTGTAGCCATCGCGCTCGCGGTCGAACAGTTTGGCCGGGGTGCGGCCGATCAGGTTCCAGCCCCCAGGGGACTCCACTGGATAGGCTGCGGTCTGCCGCTCGGCGATGCCGACGCTGCCCGGCGCCACGCGTTTGCGCGGGGTGTTCAGGCGTGGCGCGGCGAGCTGTTCTTCCACCAGGCCCATAAAGGCAAAACCGGGGGCAAAACCGAGGGCGAAGACCTGGTATTGATGCTGGCTGTGGTGGCGAATCACCTCGCTGACCGCAAGCCCGCTGCGCTGGGCGAGCAAGGTCAGTTCAGGGCCGACGCTCAGGTCGTACCACACCGGCAACACGTGACAGTGCCCGCTGCCCTGGGCCTGTGGCTGCAGGTCGGTAAGCGCCTGATCGATCAACTCCCGGGCCTGTGTGGGATTCAGCGCCAGCAGGTCGTAATGCACCATCAAGGTCGTGTAGGAAGGCACCAGGTCCACCAGCGCCACGCCAAAACCCTCGCGCAGCCGGCGCGTGGCGGCAAGCATCCAGGGCATGTTGTCTTCGGCGATCACATCAAACAGGCGCACCATCAGGCAATCAATGGCGACTACTTCAATCCGTGGCTTCATGGTGGCGTCAACGCCTGGCGAATGCGCTGCACCGCTGCCACCGAACTGGCGTTATCGCCATGCACACAGAGGGTGTCGGCCTGCAACAGCAAGGGGCTGCCATCGCTGGCGACCAGGGTTTCACCACGGGCAATGGTCAGGGCCTGCTGGAGGATGACCTGCGCATCGTGATGCACCGCGCCCGGCAACTGGCGCGAGACCAGGTGCCCGGCGTTGTCGTAGGCGCGGTCGGCAAAGGCTTCGAACCACAGGGTCACGCCATACTCATCACCCAGTGCCTGGGCGGCGCGGTTGTCACGGGTGGCCATGAGCATCAACGGCAGGCTGGCGTCGTACGCCGCCACGGCCTGGATCACCGCGCGCAGCTGTGCAGGCTTGGCCATCATGTCGTTGTACATCGCGCCATGGGGCTTGACGTAGCTGACCCGACCACCCTGGGCCCGGCAGATACCGTCGAGGGCTCCGATCTGGTAATGCAGCAGGTCCTGGATTTCCTCAGGCGCATACGCCATGGAGCGGCGGCCAAAGCCTGCCAGGTCCTGATAGGCCGGGTGCGCACCGATCTGCACGCCATGCTGCAATGCCAGGGCGACGGTCTTGCGCATGATGCCTGGGTCGCCGGCATGGAAGCCGCAGGCAATGTTGGCGCAATCGATAAATGGCATGACCTCGGCATCCAGACCCATGGTCCAGGCGCCAAAACTTTCGCCGATGTCGCAATTCAATAGCAGGCGGCTCACGGTGAGGACTCCTGTAGGCTTTATTTTTTTGTAGTGTGGGATCTTTTACCAAGATCCCGCAACGATGTTGTCCTGAGCCCCGACGACGCTTATCGTGAGACAGCCCGATTTTTGGCGCGCAGCCCCTGTTGCGTCCAACTAATAAAAACCGATCCATGCATAAGAAAAAGTTGATCCCATGAATTTGAAGTTCCTCGAAACCTTCGTCTGGGTAGCCCGGCTCAAGAGCTTCCGGCTGACCGCAGAGAAGCTGTTCACCACCCAGGCCTCGATCTCCAGCCGCATTGCGGTACTGGAAAGCGAGCTGGGGGTGAAACTGTTCCTGCGGGACTCGCGAGGTGTGAGCCTGACCCCGGATGGGATGAAGGTGCTCGATTATGCCGAGCAGATGATGGTCACCATGCAGGGGCTCAAGCAGTCGCTGGAAACCACCAGCAGCAAGGTCGGACGCATCCGCATCGGCGCGATGGACACGGTGATCCATACCTGGCTCAGCCCGTTGGTGACCGAACTGATGAACCACTTCCCCCTGGTGGAAATCGAGTTGGTCGCCGATACCGCACTGAACCTCTGCGATCAGCTGCAAAAAGGCTTTCTCGATCTGATCCTGCAAACCGACCTGCTACGCCAGGAATCGGTGCGCAGCCTGGAGCTGGCCAGCCACCCCATGGGCTGGATCGTCGCCAACCATTCCATCTACAACCGCGACTACGCCTCCCTCGCCGAGCTGGCCCAGGAGCGGATCATCACCTATTCGAAAAACTCCCACCCGCACCAGGACGTGTTGAGCCTGATGCAGGCCCATGGCGTGGCGGCGCCGCGCATGAACTGTGTGAACTCGGTGTCGGCCATCACCCGCTTGCTACGCGACGGCTTCGGTATCGGCGCGTTGCCGCCGGTGCTGGTCAGCGAAGAGTTGGCGCGGGGCGAATTGGTCATGCTGCCGATGGCGCAGCGCTTGCCGAACCTACAGGTGGTGGTGTCGTGGCGGGTGGGCGTGGAGTTGGTGGAGGAGATTGTTGCGTTGTGCCAGAGCGTCGTGGCGCGGTATGCCGAGGACGTGGGTGAAGAGCGCATGGTGCTCAGCCACCTACCCTCGCTGAAGAAACCCGATTGAACCGGCGGGAGCTGGCTTACCTGTGAACCGCAGCATTTTTGCCGCAACGCGTAAATCCAAGCAGATAGGGCTGTTGTGGCGAGCGGGCTTGTCGGAACGCCGCATCGCCCGCGCTGGGCTGCGAAGCAGCCCTAAACCCGGCCATTGCGGTTTATCTGAAGAAACGCGGCGGGCTTATTGGGGCTGCTACGCAGCCCAGCGCGGGGCAAGCCCGCTCGCCACAAGGGTGCAAGCCAGTGCCTACACTAGCCCCATTCCACATTTGGATTTACAAACCCTTGAGGTCCCGCTCTTCAATCGGGCGGCTCTGGCGCAGACGCTTGCCACCCAGTACCACCCAGTCGATCAAGCGGAACAGGCATTCCAGGCCGAACGACAACAGCATCGCCCCGCCCAGGCCCCAGCCCATGGCTTCGGGTGTCAGGAGAATCTGGTAGCTGTAGCCATTCCAGGTTTCCTTGCGGATATCCGGGTCGGCGGCCACTGCCACCTGCAAGGCGCGGATGTACCACGGCCCCTGCATGGCCTGGAATTGCTTGTCTAGCGCGACCTGGCGATCGAGCAAGGTACCAAGGCTGTTGGCATCGCTGCGGAACACCGGATCCTCACTGGCGCGGTAATGCGCCACCAATGCCTGCAAATCGCCATTGAAAAACTGCTGCGCGGTGCTTTCAAAACCGCGCAGACCGGTCTGGGCCTCGATCAAATGGGCTTCGACGCGCTTGGCGTAATCGTTGATAAACCCCGGGACTTGCACCCCGACCAACAAGCCGATGGCAAACAACACCAGGCGTAGATAGCTGAGCAACATAATCGACGTCCTTATGCGGTTGTACCCTGGCGCACGCATTCGCCGCGCCGCCACAGGCTCCACTGGCCCGGTTCGTAGCGGGTCCAGGTCTCGTTTTCGGTCAAGGGTTCGGTGGCAATCACCGTCACCACATCGTTTGGCGTGGTTTCGGCCTGAAAGTCGACGATCACGTCGACATCTTTCAGGCGCGCAGGGCCAAAGGGCGCGCGACGGGTGATCTGTGCCAGTTTGGTCGAGCAGTAGCAGAACAGCCAATCACCATCACTGAGCAGGCAGTTGAACACGCCTTTACTGCGGTATTCGGCGCAGGCGGCGATCAGGTCCGGCAGCACCTGTTCGATATCCACCGGCTCGGGAAACGCCTCACGAATACGGTTGAGCAGGTCACAGAACGCCGCTTCGCTGTCGGTATCGCCCACCGGCCGGTAAAACGTGGCCTGGGGCGTGAAGTCGGCGAGTTGGCCGTTATGGGCAAAACACCAGTTGCGCCCCCACAGTTCGCGCACGAACGGATGGGTGTTGGACAGGCTCACCTTGCCGACGTTGGCTTGGCGGATATGGCCAATCACCACTTCACTCTTGATGGGATAACGCTGCACCAGCAGCGCCACCTCAGACTCGCTGCTGGCAGCCGGGTCCTGGAACAAGCGCAGGCCACGGCCTTCATAGAAAGCAATGCCCCAGCCATCGCGATGCGGCCCGGTGCGCCCACCGCGCTGCATCAGCCCGGTGAAGCTGAATACGATATCGGTCGGTACGTTGGCACTCATGCCCAATAATTCACACATGCCAGGACTCTCGATGCAGGGCTTACAACGTTAAAGACGCGGCTCGACCCGCATGCCACTGACAGGGGCCGGCGCACGGCCATAGGGTTCGTCGTCTTCAGGCTCGGCTGCGAGCGCTGCTGCAGCGGCGGCCTTGTGCTCACGACGAGCCTTGGCGGCACGCTCGATGGGCCAGCGGATCAGCACAAAGACCAGGTACAGGCCAAAGGCGATCATGGCGTACATCAGCAAATCGGACACCGCCCGCCAGGCGTTATTGCCCACTTTGAGCAACAGATCCAGGGCGGTGATGGCCACGGCCGGGGCAAACTGCTCCTTGACCGGGTCGACAATGGTCGGGCTCAACAGCAGCACCGCCATCAGCAACCGCAGCGGTTCGCGCAGCCAGCGCCAGATCCAGCGGGTCAGGCGAAACCACACCAGCAGGCAGCCCAAAGCGGCGAAGGCGTAGAGGCCCCAAGCGGTCAGATAGTCGTTCTCGGTCATGGTGTCCATGGCAAGGTAGGCAAACAGGCCCGTATGATAACGGCTTTTCCGTGCCACGGCTGCAATGCCGTCGGCCCACTGCCAGACAGAGAGTGATCCATGCCTCCATCGACCCACATCACTGCCGCCCCGATTGCCCGCAGCGCCCCAGGCCAGGACCCGTATGCCTGGTTGCAGGAACGCGACAGCAGCGAGGTGCTCGACTACCTCAAGGCCGAAAATGCCTGGCAAGAGGCACAGCTCGATGATCAAAAAGAGCTGCGCGAAACGCTGTTTCAAGAGATCAAGGGGCGCATCCTCGAGACCGATCTGTCACTGCCCTCGCCCTGGGGGCCATATCTGTACTACACGCGCACCACCGCCGGTGACGAATACCCACGCCACTACCGCTGCCCGCGCCCGGCCGATGACAGTCAGCAGATCGATGAAAGTGCCGAAGAATTGCTGCTAGACCCGAATGTGCTGGCCAATGGCGGGTTTTTCTCCCTCGGTGCCTTCAGCATCAGCCCGGACCATAAGCGCCTGGCCTACAGCCTGGATACCAATGGCGAAGAGATCTACACCCTGTACGTGAAGGAGTTGTCTTCAGGAAAGGTCAGCGAACTGACGTTCGAAAATTGCGACGGCAGCATGACCTGGGCCAACGACAGCCTGACGCTGTTCTTCGGCGAACTGGACGACACCCATCGCCCACACAAGCTGTATCGCTATCGCCTGGACGGTACCGCTGCCGAAGAGGTGTTCCATGAGCCCGATGGCCGCTTCTTCCTGCATTGCTACCGCTCCAGTTCCGAGCGCCAACTGCTCCTGGCCCTGGGCAGCAAGACCACCAGTGAAATCTGGGCCCTGGACGCCGAACAGCCGCAACAACCGTTTGCCTGCCTGGCGCCACGGGTTGAAGGCCATGAATACGATGTCGACCACGGCAAGCTGGACGACCAGTGGACCTGGTTTATCCGCAGCAACCGCGACGGCATCAACTTTGCGCTGTTCCAGGCGGCGGACAACGGCAGCGTGCCCAGCGAGGAGCAGTGGCACAACCTGATTGCCCACGATGACGCGGTCATGCTCGATGGCGTGACCCTCAATGCCCGTGCCATGACCCTGAGCCTGCGCATCGGCGGCCTGCCAGTGATCGACGTGCACCCACAAGGTCTGCCGAGCTATCGCGTGGAGCTGCCAGACGCTGCCTACAGCCTGTATGTACAAAACAGCCTGGAGTTCGACAGCGACAAGATCCGCCTGCGTTACGAAGCGCTGAACCGCCCGGCGCAGGTTCGTCAGTTGGAACTGGCCAGCGGCGCACAGCAGGTGCTCAAGCAAACCCCGGTGTTGGGTGAGTTCAACGCTGACGACTATGTCAGCCAGCGGCTGTGGGCGACGTCTGCCGATGGTACCCAGGTGCCGATCAGCCTGGTGGTCAAGCGCGATCAGGTGGGCCAGCCAACGCCGCTGTACCTGTATGGCTACGGTGCCTACGGTTCAAGCCTGGACCCGTGGTTCTCCCATGCACGCTTGAGCCTGCTGGACCGGGGCGTGGCGTTTGCCATTGCCCACGTGCGTGGCGGCGGCGAGCTGGGCGAAGCCTGGTACCGCGCCGGCAAGCAGGAGCACAAGCAAAACACCTTCAGCGACTTTATTGCCTGTGCCGAACACTTGATCGCCCAAGGCCTGACCACTTCCAAGCAACTGGCCATCAGCGGCGGCAGCGCCGGCGGGCTGTTGATCGGTGCCGTGCTCAACCAGCGCCCGGAACTGTTCCAGGCGGCGATTGCCGAAGTGCCCTTTGTCGATGTGCTCAACACCATGCTCGACCCGGACCTGCCACTGACCATCACTGAATATGACGAGTGGGGTAACCCACAGGAACCCGAGGTGTACACGCGGATAAAGGCTTATGCGCCGTACGAAAACGTCAGCGCCCAGGCCTACCCGGCGATGCTGGTGATCGCCGGCTATAACGACAGCCGCGTGCAGTACTGGGAAGCCGCCAAATGGGTGGCCAAGTTGCGCGCCACCAAGACCGACGACAACCTGCTGCTGCTCAAGACCGAGCTGGGGGCCGGCCATGGCGGCATGAGCGGGCGCTACCAGGGCTTGCGTGATGTCGCCCTGGAATACGCCTTTGTGTTCAAGGCCCTGGGGTTGGTTTAAGAACCCGCCGCCGGTGGCTTCGGCTTGCTGTCGTTTTGCTGCAAGCCGGGCAAGGTCTGGTCCTTGGGCGGCTTGGGCATTTCAATCGGCGGCAACAACGGCGCCCCGGTCCCTTGTGGCTTGGGCGCTGTCGGCGGTGTGACTTGCGGATAGGGGGTCGGCGTTGCAGTACCCGGTGCACCCGTGGTGGTCGCCGGTGTGTTCGGCACGGGTTGCAACTGCTGGGCGTGTGCGGCACCCAATGTGAGCACACTCCCTACAATGACCGCTAGAATGCTGCACTTCATCGATGGCTCCATGGCCTGACTGTTAATCAGTCCCAAGGCTACTCCCAACCGCGCAAGAATGCCCTTCCCAATGAGATTTCCATGAAACGTTTCGTGCTGCTCGACACCACCCCCATCCCCGACAACGGCGGCGCCCTGTGCCTGTTCGAGTACGGCGAGGATTTTGTGATCAAGATCCAGGGTGGTGACGGCGGGCAATTGATGAACACCCGCATGCACGGTTCCGAAGACGCCCTGGCAGAAATCCCCTGTCGCAAAGTTGCCGGGCGCCCCGGCTCGCGGGTATTGATTGGCGGTCTGGGCATGGGGTTCACCCTGGCCTCGGCGCTCAAGCACCTGGGCAAGACGGCGCAAGTGGTCGTGGCAGAATTGGTGCCGGGCGTAGTGGAATGGAATCGCGGCCCTCTTGGAGAAAAATCCGGCAACCCGTTGCAGGATCCGCGCACCGTGATCCGCCTGGAAGACGTGGCCAAAGTCCTGCAAGCCGAGCCCCAGGGCTTTGATGCGATCATGCTCGACGTCGACAACGGCCCCGAAGGTCTGACGCAAAAAGCCAACAGCTGGCTGTACTCCGCCGGCGGCCTCAGCGCCTGCGCCAAGGCCCTGCGCCCCAAGGGCGTGCTGGCTGTGTGGTCGGCCAGCGCCGACAAGCAGTTCAGCGACAAGCTGCGCAAGGCCGGCTTCAAGGCCGAAGAAGTGCAAGTCTTTGCCCATGGCAACAAGGGCACCCGGCATACCATCTGGATTGCCGAGAAGCTCAAGGGCTGAGGCAAATTGCCAGGCGAGCAGCTAGAATCAACGTCACCCGTGACCTATCCAATAAATGAACAGGAGCCATGATGAGCTCGACCAACCCGCCCTCCCACACCGCCAAGCTGGACCGCATCCTCGCCGATGCCCAGCGCGACCGGGAAATGGGCTACCGCGACAAAGCCCTGAAAATGTACCCCCACGTGTGTGGCCGCTGCGCCCGTGAATTCGCTGGCAAGCGCCTCAGCGAACTGACCGTGCACCACCGCAACCACAACCATGACGACAATCCCCAGGACGGTTCCAACTGGGAATTGCTCTGCCTGTATTGCCACGACAACGAGCACTCGCGCTATACCGACCAACAGTACTTCGGCGAAGGCTCCACCAGCAGTCCGACCATTGCCAAGGCAACGCACAACCCGTTTGCGGCGCTGGCGGGGTTGATGAAGAAGGACGACTGATTGTGGCGAGGGGGCTTGCCGGGACGCCGTATCGCCCCCGCTGGGCTGCGCAGCAGCCCCAATCAGGCAGAATGGGGTGTATCAGGCACTCCTTGGGGGATGGTTTTAGGGCTGCTGCGCAGCCCAGCGGGGGACAAGCCCCCTCGCCACAATATAAGCGCCTCCAGCCATTTAAAGCCCTCCCACAGCAATCCCCGTATAATCGCGGTTTTTCTCGAAGGCACCCTCTCCCGTGGGCAATAAACGCTACAGCTGCATCGGTCTGTACAACCCCAAATCCCCCGAAAACGTCGGCTCAGTCATGCGTGCCGCGGGCTGCTATGGGGTGGCTTCGGTGTTCTACACCGGTAAGCGTTATGAGCGGGCCCGGGACTTTATTACCGACACCAAGAAGGTCCACCACGATATCCCGCTGATCGGCATCGACGATCTGAAGAAAATCCTGCCCCTGGGCTGCATCCCGGTCGCCGTGGAACTGGTAGAGGGCGCCCGGCCGCTGCCGGAATACACCCATCCTGATCGGGCGCTGTATATCTTCGGCCCCGAAGACGGCTCCCTCGACAAAGAGATCCGCGACTGGTGCGAAGACGTGATCTACATTCCGACCACCGGCTGCATGAACCTGGCGGCCACCGTCAATGTGGTGCTCTACGACCGCCTGGCCAAGGGCAATAACACCCGTTCGGGGCCCAAGTACTGAGTTTTTGGGAACATCCTTGAACTGCCGACAGTCAGTTGCATATCAATGGCCCTTTGTTGGAGACAGACCATGAGCGACAGCAGAACCCTCAACCCTGTGATTGAATCGACGCCGTTCCAGACCCAGCCGACCCAGAACGTCCAGGGCTGGGAGCGCATTGGCTCCCTGGCCGGTGGCGTGGTGATGATGGGCAAGGGCATTCGCCGGGGCGGTTTTTTCGGCCTGATCCAGGTGGCGATTGGCGGCGTGGCATTGGCGCGCGGGATCAGCGGCCATAGCTCGGCCAAGTCGCTGCTGGAAAAAAGCCGTCAGGATATGAATAGTGTGCGGACCAAGATCGAGCGCGCCGGCGAGGAGTTGAAGAACCTCAAGACCCGGGCTGAAGTGGCTGCCGAGAAAACCACCGGCTGACCCCCAATCAAACTGTGGGAGCTGGCTTGCCAGCGATAGCATCACCTCGGTGTATCTGATCGGCCGAGGTGCCTGCATCGCTGGCAAGCCAGCGCCTACACGGGCCCGGTCAGTGCAGCAGCTTGCTGTCGAGCACCACTGAAGACTCGCCGATCACGCTTTCCGCCAACTGTACAAACTCCTTGGTACTGATGCTGTCCAGGCGCATCAGCGCCTGTGTCAGGTCATCCAGCGAACGCTTGTTATGGGTTTTCAGGCGAATTTCCCGATCCAGCTCCTGCAACACCACCACCGACCGCGCCACCGTGGCACCGCTGACGTGCTCGCCGCGTAACGTGGTCACGCCCTTGCCGTCCTTGCTCAAGCGGGACTGGATCGCCGCGTAACGCTCATCGCTGATTCCCCCCGCACGCCGCAGCAGCTCGATGGCGTAATACTCCGAAAGCCCTTCACTGATCCAGTCGCTGCCCTGATGGTCGTTGAACCGGCCGATGGCTTGCACCACTTCACGAATCAATGGGCTGCTGCCGTTCTCGCTGACCAGCGGCGTGCGACTACTGAGGTACACCGAGTCGCGTCCGGCGAAGGCGCCACGGCGCATTGGGTCGCTGGCGCCCACCACCAGCAGCTTGGCCGGGTGTCTTGGAAACGCCGCTTGTACCTGAGGCCAGACGAACGTCAGTAACGTCAGCACATCCATACGCCGCATGGCCTGCCCCTTGGGCGAGGTCACGGTGATTTCGGTTTCGCCCAGGCGCACCCGGCGGCTGCCCAGGTTGCCGGCGAGCATCCAGCCGGTAGGCCGGTCGAACAGGCGGGACACATTGTCGATACGGAATTTGTGCTTGCCGATCCGCGGCCAGGGCGTCTCGACGCTTTTCCACCCCGCCGGCAGTTCGAAGGTCAGCCGCGACACCAGTTCCACGCCGTCCTGCTGATCAAGACGGGCCGCCGGCACCAGGTCCTCGCCGCGAAACAGCGCCCAACCGGGGGTCATGCGCGATTCGTAGATGCCGGCCTTGCGCGCATGGCTCAAGCGCACGCGGTAGGTCAGGCTAGCCTTGTCGGCGCCCGGCTGCCACAGGCCACGGCTGGCCCCCGCGTCTGGCCTGACCTGCCACTGGCCGTCGGCCTTGAAGTCGCTGTAGTCACCGTCGCGTCCCAAATCGAAGTCCAGGCTGCGTACCGCCGAGCCCTGGGACAGGCTCAAACGGACTTCGGCCTGATCGCTCTGGGGCAACAGTTTGACGTGATAATCGAGGTCGACTTTTTTCGCCGACCACGCCGACGCACTCAACCCCAACAACAGCAGGCTCACCGCCAGTTTGGCTTGGACCGTCATACGCTCTCCTTTTCAGCCTGCGCGGAAAATCAGGTAATCCTCCCAATCATCCTCGGGCACGCTGCCTTCACTGAGCATGCGGCCGGACTGGGAAATGCGTTCATGGTGCACGGCATCGCGATCACCGCAGACCAAGTGGTGCCAGAGCGGCAGGTCCTTGCGCTCACTCACCAGACGATAGCCGCAGGTCGGCGGCAGCCATTTGAACTGATCAGCCTGGCCCGGCGTGAGCTGGATGCAGTCGGGCACCGAGTCACGACGGTTAGGGTAGTCGGTGCACTGGCAGGTTTTCAGATCCAGCAGTTTGCAGGCGATACGCGTGTAATAGACGCTGTTGTCGTCTTCATCTTCGAGCTTTTGCAGGCAGCACAGGCCACAGCCGTCGCACAGCGACTCCCATTCCTCCTGGTCGAGGTGCTCAAGGGTTTTGCGTATCCAGAAAGGTTCGACTTTGGCGGCCATGGCTCTACATCAGTTTCAGTATGTTAAAAGGCCGCCAGTCTAGTGCCCAAGCCCCCTGGGGCCAAGCGCTTACGACTGCCGGTAGGGCAAGACTTGTCAGGTACACAGCGGCGCAGTAGTTTTGAAGGCCGCTTTTTTCATCAGGATGCGCTTATGAGCACTCAAGCACGCGTTGCCGATTATCCGATCCACCCGCAATTCACCGAACGTTGGTCGCCGCGTGCGTTTACCGGGGAAAGCATCCCGGAGCAAACCCTGCTGAGTTTCTTCGAGGCCGCGCGCTGGGCGCCTTCGGCTTACAACTCGCAGCCTTGGCGCTTTCTCTATGCCCGTCGCGATACGCCGGATTGGCAGCGCTTTCTTGGCCTGCTCAATGAATTCAACCGTGGCTGGGCGCAACATGCGTCGGCCCTGGTGATCGTCGCGTCAAAAACCCACTTCGCCGTACCTGGCGCCAGCGAAGAGACACCGGCCCTCTGGCACACCTTTGACACCGGCTCAGCCTGGGGCCACCTGGCGCTGCAAGCCAGCATCAGCGGCTGGCATACCCATGGCATGGCCGGCTTCGATCAGGAACTGACTCGCAAGGAACTGAAGATCCCCGAGGGTTATGCACTGCATGCGGCGATCGCCGTGGGCAAGCTGGGGGACAAGGCGACCCTGGCCGACTACCTGCAGGCCCGGGAAGCCCCGAGCCCACGGCGCCCTTTGAGCGAGCTGGTTTCAGCCGGCGATTTCACGCACCACGATTGATCGCACCGGCAGTTGCTGAAGGGTCAGTCCCTACGCCTCTCGACAAGAGCGGCGTAGGCGTGGCGCAGTTCCTGTTTTAGCCGGTTGTAGGTGCTGGCTACCGGCCCGACGACATGCTCGCCCATCATGGCATCCATATCCACCGGGTAGACTTTGTTGTCTTTGGCGCTGTACATGAAGTTCTTCAGTTGCAAGTCATTGTGATAAAGATCCTTGGCCTCCATCTTCGCGATGGCCTCATCGAGTAACGAGCCAGCGGTTGGTGGCAGGCTGCCTTGGGGCATATGCGCCAGGTCCACGCCATCGATCTTGCCCATTTTTATGTATTTGTGCCCGTCTTCAAAAATCGTCGTGGCAAACCCCTCGCCGTAAAAGATGTTCAAACACTCGGTCTCCCTGTCTTGAAAACCGGCAGGAGGCTTGAATGAGGTAGTGCCCAGGTCTTTATAGACACTTTTGCCATCAAGGCTCTCGTAGACGATGCCCTCCCCGCCCTGACCTATCACAGGCCCCAGGTCGTCCTTGACCGAAGGTAGGTTGCCGCCCCGAATCCCCAGGCGTTGCCACTGATCACCCTGGACATGCTGGACCAGCAGTGGCGTCTGGCGATTATTGTGATAGATCCGTGCCTGGACGGCCCCGTCTTCAGTGCGGGTGACCTGGCGAACTTCATAGACTGCGGCTTCACCGTTGTGGTCAACATGGCGGATGTAGGAAGAATGGCCGTCGGCCGTGGTATAGACACCCCGACTATTGCCTGAGAGCCCGTCGATGATCGATGGCGCCACCTTGAATTCGGCCAACACCTTATTGCTCAACTGCGCGCCTGACTCAGCGCCTGCCAGGGCAAGCATGCCCTTCGTTGCCTTCGTGCCGGGGGTAAAGCCTTCGAGCGGGGTCCCGTAGGCGCGCATTTTGTCGACGTCAAAGGCATACCATTTGCCGTTCTGCAGGACAGCACCGGTCTCAATGCGCTGGCCCGCGACCGTCAGGGAGCCCGTTGCCGCCGCATCGTACTGCCGGCTGGCGACCTTCAACAGATCATAGCTGCCGTTCGCCCCCTTGAGCTTATTGACAGCGAGTACCCCTTTGGCAAACAGCAAGCGCCCGCCTTTGCTCGCCAACAGCGTGCCCCCCACCGCCAGGTCACCCAAACCGCCCAGGGGATTGAATGCATTGACAAGGGTGGTGCCGATGATTTTGGCGCCGCGCAAAACCTTGGTGGCGCTGCTGGCTGTACTGGAAATCAACCTGCCGAGCTTGCCACTGGCCGCCGCCCCGGCAGTGAGAAACCCAAAGATATCCAGCACCAGGTCAAAAGCACCCTCGCGGTAGTTGCCTTGCTGAAAGTTGACGATGGCCGAGCGCAATGGAATCAGGTTCAGCAGGAACTGCTCGACCGGAGCCGCCCTGCCCATTTGCTCATCCAGCGTCGTGCGCCCCCTGGCCTGCTCCTTGATCTGGGGATCATCAAGTTCAAGATGCTGAACGAAGGCATCAGCGATACGTTGGGTACGGCTGGTCGAAAAACTCTGGGGGACCAACGCGCTCTGTGGACGGGGTTCACGCAAGCCCTGCACGTCATCGCCACGGGGTGTGAACACCTTGGTTTCAGATACCCGATTGGCCACACGCAAGCTTTGGACCTGGGCCTTGGCAAGGTCGACCGGTTCAATCCGGCCTTTGCCCAAATCGATTTCATAGGCTGTCGAAACACCGTCTCGCTCAGCCCTTACCAGCAGCGTATGCACTTTTGGCCCAGGTAGGGTGGTGGTGAAATCCAGCCCCAGGGTGTGGGACGACGCCTGATAGAAAGTCAGTGCGCCATATTCAAGGTTCTTGCGGTGCTCCAGTGGCAACTGAGCAATCAGTTGTCGGACCGTGGTGTGCAATGCGCTCTTTTTTTCCTCGATCGCCTCTGCAAATTGCTGATCGAACGCAGGGCCCACATCGAACCGTGGATTCGCATTCAACTGCGCCAGAGGAATTCGGCTATCACTTGAGTAAAACGGTGCCGGGTTGGCCAGATCCATCATGGCAATGTCCAGCAACGAATGGCGGCCCACCAATCGAACTTGCTCACCGGTCCCGAGCCGCCCGTTGGTCGAGATGAGTTTCTCTTCGAACAGCGCTCCCAAGTCCCCAAACCGCTCGATGAGCCGGGCCCTGGCGATATCCTTACGTGTCGGGATCTCTTTATCCAATGACTCAGAGGCACGCAGCCGTGTGCTCTGCCATTGATTGAAGGTGGTTCGGAGCGAATCCAGTGCCTCAGGGGTGTACTGCTGATCGTCTGTGTTTTCGAGCACTCCGTTGACGATGCCCCAATCGATCAACGCGTGTTTCTGCGCGTGTTCGGTGATGGCCGGATTATGCCGCGCGGCACTTTGAGCGCTGGACATGACCTGTGCAAAGGTCATGTTCGCTACCTTCCCAGGCGAACGGGCTTCAATCGTCGCCGCCGCGATCGACAGGCTGAGCCAGGCCGGACTGCCGTAGGTCACGCTCGCGGGAATCTCCTTGATCAGAAACTCCGGCGCCGTTTTTGCCAGTAACAGATAGGCCCCGACCCCGGCCATTTCAGGGCTGGTTTTTGCGCGACTGATCAGGTGCTCACGCAGCCCGTCGACAACCGCGCCAGCCGGTTGGCCCCAGTGGCGCGTGTGCGCCAGATCGTAACCGGCGACCTTGTTGCGATGGGGTTGGGGATCAAGCATCAGGTGCAGGGCTGTGAGCGCGAATTCATTGACACTGGTGTCCGTCGCAAGGCCCTGCAGCTGGTTTTGCATGGCCAGCCCCAGCGCTTGAGCGCGTGCAGAGCCGATCAACGATTCCAGGGTCTTGACCGGGTCACGCAACTGTTCGTCAGACAGTGCCAAATCGCCCTTCAGGTGTTCCAGAACCCCTGGGGTCAAGCGGGTGTCACGGTAATAGGTCACGGCTGCGCCCAGAAGCTTTTGCTGGGTGCCGGCACTCATGGGAATGGGCCAGGACAGTCCGCCGGCAAAGTCGGCCAAGGGGTGTTCCAGGACTTTATGGTTCAACGCACTGGCCAGTGCGTCGAGGTGAAAGTGCGTGACGGGCATGTGCAGGCCCCGGTCCCTGATGAAAGAGGCCAAGGTGACAGCGGCACCGTCTTGGCGCAGAGACGAGGAGTCGGGGTGCAGGTCCACTGGAGTGGAGGCCAGTGCCGCCTGGATCGCCGGTGCCGTGGCACGGTCCCCCAGGCGTAGGGCGATGGCGTTGAGTTGTTGCGCGACGGCACGCAGGTTCTGTCTCTCGCCCAGGGCGGCCTTGAGCGCGGTGCTGGGCGGTGCGGCCCGTTTGACACGCACGGGTCCCGCAGGCTGGAGGAGCACCGGCACGGTGCCTGAAGGGGGTTGGGAGAATTGCCTGGTTACAGCAGTGAGATCAACCATGGAGGGAGAGCCATTTTCAGGATGAAAACAGGAGCCTCCCATACCCTCGGCGTGGGTGAAATTGGATAAGTGTTAACAGCCATTTGCCCACGCCCCTGGCCCGCATCGCGCGGGCTGGGCGTGGGCCAGGTCCCTCAGTACCCACGCTCGAAGCTGACTTCGCCGCGCAGTGCCTCCCGGGCCTGATACGCCCGCAGGTTTTCGACAAACAGCGTCACCATCCTGCGCGGGCACGTCGGCGCGGAGCTGTGGCCCGTCAGCAGCAAACCCCAGGCGGTCCAGAACGGATGGCGCTGGGGCAGTGGCTCCTGGCGGCAAACATCGATAACCGCACCGGCCAGGTGGCCTTCCTTCAAAGCCTCGACCAGGTCGGCATCCACCACCGCCACGCCACGGCCGACGTTGATAAACAACCCGGTCGGCTTGAACTGCTTGAACAGCGCAGCGTCGTACAGATCGTGGGTGTTGGGCGTGTTGGGCAGCAGGTTGACCACATAGTCCACCTCGCCTACCAGACGGCCCAGTTGATCCGGCCCGGCCACTTCGATAAACGGTGCCTGCTCCCGGGCTTGGCTGGCGATGCCGTACAACTCCACGCCAAAGGGCAGCAGGAACTGCGCCACGCTCTGGCCGATATCGCCGGTGCCGACAATCAGCACCTTGCGCCCCGCCAGGCTCTGGCCCATGCGGTTGTCCCACTTGCGCTCGACCTGGCTCACCAGGCGCGCCAGTACTTCACGCTCGTGACCGAGCATATAGGTGAGCACGTACTCGGCCATCACCTGGCCAAAAATGCCGACGGCACGGGTCAGCCGATAATCCCGTGGCAAGCCATCGGCCAGCAGCGGCGTGATGCCGGCCCAGGTCGATTGCAGCCACTGCGGATGGTGGCCCTGGCGCAGCAGGGTTGCCAGCAGGTCTGGCTGGCCCAGCCACACCGGGCAATCAGCGGCCAGGCGCGACAACTCAGCCGAGTCGCCACTGGTCAGGACTTCAATATCCGGCGCCGCTTCGCGCAGCAGTCGGGCGTACAGCGGGTGGTCCTGTTCTGCTATCAGAACGCGCATGGTTCAAACCTTTCAAAAACAGTGCAGGCGGCCACCGACAGCAAACTCACTGCAGGGCTCGGGGCTCGCCAGGTCATTCGATTCAAACGTGCCCCGAACGGGACACGGGTCGATCACATCGGGTCGTTACGGCGCAGCAACTCTTCGGGCAGGTGTTCGATGTACTCGTCTTCCGGCGGTGGCATTTGCAGGTGGTAGCCCTGCTTTTCGAGGTTGGCCAGGACCGTCGCGATATCCTCCTGCTGCAGCTTGCGCTCCGGCGTCAGCACCAGGCTGAACGCGTGTACCGGCTTGCCGAACACCGTCAGCAGGCCTTCGGGCACGCGCTCGAGGGCATCGCTCTTGAGCACGTAGAGGTACATGCCGGCGCGTTTCGGGCTGCTATAGATGGAACAAATATGTTTCAAGGCTGTTCTCCGGCAGTGGCCAGGCTGTCCAGCAGCGCCTGGCCCATCAACTCGCGGCGCCAGCCACGCAGCGAGTCAGGCAATTGGTAAGGTCCATCGGGATAGCCGCTCTTGACCAGCGCCTCCAGGGTTTTCTTGCGCAGCATCAGTTCCGGGGCCATGTCCAGGCGTTCGGCGAAGGTCTGGCCCAGGGCGCGCAGTTGCTTGATCAGCACCGCGGCATCCACCGGCAACGGCTCTGGCACGGCCGGCGGCCATTGGTCCATCGGCACACTGGCGGCACGCTTGATCAGGCCCAGCAGGAACTCGCCGTCCTGGCGCACGGTGCGCGGGTGCATGTCTTCGATTTTGCCCAGGGCAGCGAGGTTATCCGGCTGCGACTTGGCCAGGGGCCATAGCGAGTGTTCGCGGATGATGCGGTTGCGTGGCAGGTCACGGGCACGGGCCTGCTGCTCGCGCCAGGCGCACAGTTCGCGCAACACGGCGAGCTGGGCCCGGGACAGTTTCCAAGCCAGCTTGGCGTCGCGGTAGACCTCGTAGGGGTCGATTTCCCGGCGCAGGTTGGCCACCAGTTCGGCGCCATCTTCCAGGACCCAGGCGTACTTATCGTCGGACAGCCGCGGACGCAGGCGTGTATAGACTTGCGCCAGGTGCACCGCGTCTTCGGCGGCGTAACTGACCTGGGTCTCGGATAATGGCCGCTGCAGCCAGTCCGAACGGGTCTCGCCCTTGGGCAACTCGATATCCAGCACCGCTTGCACCAGGCGCGAGTAGCCCATGGAGAAGCCGAGGTTCAAGTAGGCCGCCGCCAGTTGCGTGTCGAACAATGGCACTGGCAGGCTGCCGGTCAGGCGCAGCAACACTTCCAGGTCTTCGCTGCAGGCGTGCACCACCTTGATCACCGCTGGATTTTCCAGCAGCGCGGCCAGGGGTTGCCAGTTATCAATGGTCAGGGGATCGATCAGATAAGCGCGTACACCGTCTCCGATCTGGATCAACCCGGCGATGGGATAGAAGGTGTCGACCCGCATGAATTCGGTGTCGAGGGCGACGAATGGCAACTGCTGCCATTCGGCGCAATGCTGGCCGAGGCTATCGTTGTCGCAGATCCAGTGAATATCGATGGCCACACGGCTCTCCCTTGAAGAATGGCGCGCAGTATATATCGCCTGAGGGTCTTTCGAGCACCCGCAGAGTGCCAGCCATCATGAAAACTCTGACAGGAGACAAAGAATAGTCCGACGGTTGCGGCTTATCCTCTTTTACGCAGCACATAAACCCGCCACAAGGCCGAGCCGGGCATGAACTCTTGCTGGCTAAGCACAGTGAAGCCCGCCTGGCGGAACTCTGCTTCCACCTCGCTGCGATGGGCCGGTAAAGGTTGCCCCGCGACTGCCGGGTGGCGTTCACGATGGCGGCTGTCGCTGTCTACCGAGACAATCACCGTGTCGCGGCTGACACGGTGAAACTCGCGTAACAGCGCCAGTCGCGCGTCAGCTGTGGGGACGTGGCGAAACAATTCCAGGCAAAAAATGCAGTCCACCGCATTGGCCGACAGGCCGATGGAAAATGCCGAGCCCTGAAAGGTCTTGATCCGCCGCAAAAATGCCGCGCCATGATGGCTCTGCGCATGATCGAGCATGGCCTGGGAAGCGTCCGAGGCGAGGATCACGCGGTTGCTGTGTTCGGCCAGCACCGGCCAGAAACGCCCCGCCCCGCAGGCCAGGTCCAGCAGCAACCCGGGTTCCCCCGCCACTTTCAGGGCGTGGCGCACCAGGCGCTCATCGCGCCATAACCACAAGCGCCGCAGCAAACCGGGCGGGCGCGTGTCACCACAGACCCGAGCGTGGTCACGATCACAGCGCGCGGCGAATTCAGCCTCGATGGACGATAGGGGTGGTGGCGACATCACGGGACTCATGTAGATGAACCGGTCTCTACGGACACTGGAACTTGAGCTTAACCACCCCCGCGTGAAAAAAAGGTCGAAAGCGTCGCGGCGAATCATCACGCTTGATGCAGGTACCAGCGCCAGTCCTGCTCGCCCACTTCACCCATGAACTGCCGGTACTCGGCCCGTTTGACCGCCAAGTACACACCGAGGAACTCCTGGCCGAACGCCTCACGCGCCCAGGCCGAACCTTCCAACGCGCGCAAGGTGGTCAGCCAATCGGTGGGCAGCAACTCCTTGGCCTGGGCATAACCGTTGCCCGTCACCGGCGCGCCGGGATCGCGCTGCTCGCGAATGCCCCGATGAATCCCCGCAAGAATGGCCGCCGCGGCCAGGTAAGGGTTGGCATCGGCACCGCAGATGCGGTGTTCGATATGCCGCGAATACGCCGGCCCGCCTGGCACACGCAGGCTCACCGTGCGGTTGTCGACGCCCCAGGTGGCGGCTAGCGGCGCGTAGCTGTTGCTCTGGAAGCGGCGGTAGGAGTTGGCGTTGGGACAAAACAGCAGCAAGCAGTCGAGCAAGGTGCTGAGCATCCCGCCGACTGCCTGGCGCAACAGTGGCGTGCCGTCGGGCGCCTCGCTGGCAAACAGGTTGTTGCCGTCGGCATCCGCCAGGCTGACATGCATGTGCATGCCCGTACCGGCCAGGTCGTCGAACGGCTTGGCCATGAAACAGGCCGTCATCCCGTGCTTGTGGGCCACGCCCTTGACCAGGCGTTTGTAACGCACGGCCTCGTCCATCGCCTGCAACGCATCGCTGCGATGCTCGAGGGTGATTTCCACCTGGCCCGGGGCGTATTCGGAAATTGCCGTGCGCGCGGGGATGCCTTGCAGTTTGCAGGCGCTGTACAGGTCGGCCAGAAACGGCTCGATCTGCTCCAGTTCACGCAAGCCATAGACCTGGGTCGAGCGCGGGCGAGCGCCATCCACATCCCGCGCCGGTTGCGGGCGGCCATTGCTGTCGGGCTTCTGGTCGAGCAGGTAGAACTCCAGTTCCGCCGCCATCACCGGGTAATAACCGTCGGCCTTGAGCCCGTCGATGACCCTGGACAACAAGTGCCGTGGATCGGCAACCGTCGCCGGCAGGCCTTCCTCGGGGTGCATGCTGACCTGCACCGCCGCCGTGGGAATCAAACGCCACGGCATGCGCTGCAAACTGCCGCTGATTGGGTAGGCACGGCAATCAATATCGCCCACCTCCCACACCAGGCCGGAGTTCTCGACGTCATCGCCATTGAGGGTCAGGCCCAGGATGGTACTGGGCAGCGGCCGCCCGCTTGCATAGACCGCCAGCAGTTCATCACGGTGCAGCAACTTGCCCCGGGGCACGCCGTTGCTGTCGAGGATGAACAGTTCGAACATCTCGATATCGGGGTTTTGGTCAAGAAAGGATTGGGCTTCGTGCAGGTTGGCAAAGACGGTACTCATGGCAGCTCTCTTACGTTTGCGTCAGGCAGGCGCGCGCGACGGCGCACCCTGGATGGGGCAATCAGCGTAAGGGCGTGGTGTCTGGCGGGCGGGCATGGCGGCAGTGCCACAGCGCCCAAAAGGCTAGTTCAGAGGGCAGTGCATCAGCACCCAGCCGACATATCGGGCAACTAGGCGCAATGGCGCCAGGCGAGGCCTCGGGGTGAGCGTCGGGGGAGCCGTCCATGCAGGAATCACAGTGAAGAGATAAGCACCAGCGTCACACGGTGCAATAAGTCGTTAAATTCACCCTTAATGGAGTTTGGATGCAAACCCACTAAACATTCAGAAACGACTTACATCGTTTGCTGAATACTCATGCATAGCCCACAGCCGTCTACGCTGTTGGGACATTCACAAGAACGAGGGACGGGTCAATGAAGGGAATGCTCCGCGCCACCTGGCTGCTGCTGTTGTTGTGTGTCAGCCAGGCCCACGCCGCTACCGCCCAGGAACAGGACGCCAAGGCCGCCAAGGCGCTGCTGGAGAAGGCTCTGGCTTATTACCACGACAACGGTGACAAGGCCTTCGCCGCCTTCAGCCGCCAGGGCGAGTTTGTCGACAAGGATCGCTATGTGTTCGTGGTCGATACCAAGGGCGTGCTGCTGGCCAGTGGCGGCCCGTCATCGGCGCTGATCGGGCGCGACGTGTCCGAAGTGCTCGGGCCGGACCTGCGCCAGTCCTTCAAGCAAGCGCTGAAAATCCCGGAAGGCAATGGCATCCAACAGGCTGAGTACCGCTGGCAGAACTGGAACGATGGCAAGGTGGAACGCAAACATGTGTTCTACCAGCGCATCGGCCAGCGCATTCTGGCCGTCGGCTATTACCTGCCTCGGGCCTCGCCCGAACAGGCCAAGGCCCTGCGGGACAAGGCGGTCAGGGAGCTGGAAAAAGATCAAGCCGACACGTTAAAAGCCATCAATGCGCTGCAAGGTGGCTTTCTGCAGGACGACTTGTATGTATTTGTGGTCGATCTGGATACCGGGCGCTACGTGGCCCATGGCACCAACCTGCGCCTGATCAACACCGACTTTGCCAAGGTCAAGGACCCGGATGGCAAGCCCGTGGGTGAACCGATCCTTCAATTGATGAAGGAACAGGACCAGGGGGAATACCAGTACCGTTGGAAAAACCCGGTGACCGGCAAGGTGGAAGACAAGCATGCCTACCTGCGCAAGAGCGGGCATTTTCTGGTGGCAGTGGGTTACTACAGCCCATAAAACGCCCGCGCTAAAGAATCCCTGTGGAGAGGGGGCTTGTCCCCCGTTGGGCTGCGTAGCAGCCCCAATAAGATCACTGAGTTCTATCAGATAGACCGAGGTGATTACTTTTGGGGCTGCTGCGCAGCCCAACGGGGGACAAGCCCCCTCGCCACAGGGCGGGGTTTTAAATGAGCATAATCACGGGCTTATCGCGCCTTGTCCTCACGCCCACGCAACAGTTGGTTGGGCATGGCAATCGCCGCCGCCAGCCCCAGCAGCGACACCGCCGCGCTGACCATCAATAAATGCCGGAACGTGTTCAGTAACTCCCCACGCAAGGCATCCTGCGCAGGCCCCGGTGCGGCATTGAGGCCATCGAGCAGAACGTTGCCGGAACTGCCTTCAGCCATCATCGAACCACTGGCCAGATGGGCAAAACTCGAATCCTGTAACAACGCCAGGAGCAAGGCCGACATGCATGCCACGCCGACCGCGCCGCCCAGGGAGCGGAACAGGTTGGTGGTGCTGGTGGCGACGCCAATGTCGTGTTGGGCCACCGAGTTTTGCGTGCCCACCAGGGACGTCGGGAACTGCATGCCCGAGGCAATGCCACTGAGCACCATGAACAGGCTGCTCAGGATCAGAGACTGGGGCGCGCTGAAGGCCATGCCGAGGATCGCTATCGGCGTGAGTACTGCCCCGGCAAGGATCATCGGTTTATAGCGCCCCGTCACCGAGGTCATGCGCCCGGCGAAGAACGCGCCCATGGGTAAGCCAATCGCCAAAGGCAGCAGGTGCAGGGCGGCGCTGTCGGCGCCGGCGCCCGTGACGCTCTGGTAGCGCAGGGGCATCAGTACGATCAGCGAGATGGCCTGGAAACTGGTGAAGAAAATCGTGCACCAGCACAGCACCGCGCTGCGGTTGGCGAACAGGTGCATGGGCAACAACGGCTCCCGCGCCCGGCGCTCGTGCCAGACAAACAGCGTCAACGCCACCAGGGCACATGCCAGCAGGCCCAGCACTTGATCATCGCGCCAATGATGGCCCTGGCCGATTTCGGTGATGCCCAGCAACAACGCCGTCAGGCCAACGATCATCAGCAGCGTGCCAAGGTAATCGATGATCGGCTTGCGCTGTGGCACCGGCAGCCCCACGAGGGTGCGATGGGCCACCCACCAGGCGCCCGCGCCCAATGGCAGGTTGATCAAAAACACCCAGCGCCACGACAGGTACTCGGTCATATAGCCGCCCAGCACCGGCCCGGCCACGCTGGCGACGGCGTACATGCTGCTGAAGTAACCCTGGTAACGCCCGCGCTCGCGGGGTGGGATGATGTCGCCGATGATCGCCTGGCTCACGGAAATCATCCCGCCCGCGCCAATGCCCTGGAGGATACGCGCCAGCACCAGTTGTTCCATGCTTTGCGCCATGCCACAAAACAGCGAGGCGACGGTGAACAGGCCCATGCCGATCAGCATCATGGGCCGGCGCCCGTACAGGTCGCCGAGCTTGCCGTAGATCGGCACCGCCACCGTCATCGCCACCATGTAGCCGGAGATGACCCAGGCCAGCAGGTTGACGTCGTTGAACTGGGCGGAAATGGCCGGCATCGACACCGCCACGATGGTCTGGTCCAGGGCGCCGAGGAAAATCGCCAACATCAGCGCGGCGAGGACACTGCGTACAGAAGGTGTGGGTTGAGTCACGGCAGAACCTGCAGGCAAGGCCACGGAAAAAGAGGCCCGCGGCAATGCCCGTCATGTTACTCGATAGCCAGCTACTGGATAGCTTCGTAGGGAAGTCCGACGTAATTTTCTGCAATGGTTTTACGCCCGGCCTCAGACTCGACAAAGTACTCCAGCTCACTCTGGGCGATACGTTGGCTGAAGCCATCCGCCTCGGGAAACTGGTGCAGCATCGAGGTCATCCACCACGAAAACCGCTCGGCCTTCCAGATACGGCGCAGGCAGATCTGTGAGTATTTTTCCAGCAGCTCCACGCGCCCTTCCCGGTACACCTTGCACAGGATCGTAAACAGGGTGCTGACATCACTGGCCGCCAGGTTCAAGCCCTTGGCCCCGGTGGGCGGCACGATGTGGGCGGCGTCTCCCAGCAGGAACAGGCGCCCGTACTGCATGGGCTCCACCACGAAACTGCGCAGCGGGGCGATGTTCTTTTCGATCGACGGCCCGGTGACCAATTGCGCCGCCAGATCCGTGGGTAAGCGCGCCTTGAGTTCATCCCAGAAGCGCTGGTCGGACCACGCGTCAATCGACTCCGCGGCCGGCACTTGCAGGTAATAGCGGCTGCGGCTGGACGAACGCATGCTGCACAGGGCAAAGCCGCGCGGGTGCTTGGCGTATACCAATTCGTCGTGGACCGGCGGGGTGTCGGCAAGAATGCCCAGCCAGCCGAAGGGGTAAACCCGCTCGAAGGTCTTGAGCACGTCGCTGGGGATCGACTGGCGCGCCACGCCGTGGAAGCCATCGCAACCGGCGATGTAGTCACAGTCCACGCGTACCTGCTGGCCTTGATGCTCGAAGGTCAGCCAGGGCCGCTCGCCCTTGAGGTCGTGGGGTTGTACGTTGCGTGCTTCATACAAAGTGATGGCGCCGGCCTGCTCGCGGGCGGCCATCAGGTCGCGGGTGACTTCGGTCTGGCCGTAGATCATCACGGTCTTGCCGCCGGTCAGGGATTTCAGGTCGATGTGTTGCAAACGCCCATTCAGAGCCAGCTCGAAGCCTTCATGCACCAGGCCTTCGGCGTCCATCCGCTGGCCGACGCCCGCCTGGCGCAACAGCTCGACCATGCCCTGCTCCAGCACCCCGGCGCGAATCCGCCCCAGTACATAGTCCGGTGCCTGCCGCTCAAGAATCAGGGTTTCAATCCCGGCGTTGTGCAGCAACTGGCCGAGCAGCAGCCCCGAAGGACCGGCGCCGATGATGGCGATTTGGGTTTTTAGCGTTTTCATTATTTTTATGACCCGCCTGCTTCCCCCGAACGTAACCGGTGAAAGCGTTGTCAGTGGTTTTGGTACTGGCATTTTTCCCTTGAGTGACCGCCACAAGAAGGTGAAAACTGAGCCAAAGCCTGCGCTTTTCGCCAATCGGGGCGATTACCGCACCACTGTCCTGAGTATCGGATAAAAATATGACCAAAAATGCCAGTCCCGCGATTCCAGTGTTCAAACTCTACGGGGAAAGCCAACAGTGGCCGACCCCGGACTTGTTGCACTGTGAAACCATCTCCCGGCGCAGCCGTGAGTACCAGTGGGAGATCCAACCCCACCGGCATGCGGACCTGTGCCAATTGCTCTACGTGTACAAAGGCCAGGCGCAACTGGAGATCGAGGGCCAGCGCACGACACTGACGGAGTCGACCCTGCAAGTGCTGCCGCCGCTGTGTGTGCATGGGTTCAGGTTTGCCGAGGATGTCCAAGGATTTGTGGTGACACTGGCCGCGCCACTAGTGGCGCACCTGCAAGGCCAGTTGGGTTCGGCGGTGGACGGTTTGAGCGCCCTGGGCAGTTACCCGGCGGGCCAGGACAGTGACTATCTCAATAGCCTGTTTACTCGGCTGCAACACGAATACAACGACGACTTCCCGGCCCGGGACATGATGATGCATGCCCTGGTCAGCGTGTTACTGGTGTGGATCAGTCGCCAGGCCATCCAGCGCCGCCATCCTCGGGCACCACGGGGCCGTGAGTATTTCCGGCGTTTCACCCAGTTGGTGGAGCAGCACTACCGCGAACACCCGAAAATCGAAGACTTGGCGCACAAGCTGGGGATCTCGGTGTCGCACCTCAATGGCACCTGCCGCGAACTGGGCGGGCAGCCGGCCTTGCAGATCATGCATGACCGCCAGTTGCTGGAGGCCAAGCGCCTGCTGACGTACACCAGCATGACCATCAATGAAATGTCGGATGTGCTGGGGTTTTCTGATCCGACCAACTTTTCGCGCCTGTTCCGACGCCGCGTGGGTTTTTCACCCAAGGCATTTCGCGAACAACTGAACGCGGCGCCTACAGATGGCGTTTCAGCGCAGAGCGCTCAACGTCGCTGAGTAGGTGCATTGCCCATGGTTGCAGGTCGCGGCCATGCCCGGTTGCTGGCGGGCCTGTTCGGCGCGGTAGGCAGCGGTGCCGTAGAGGGCTGTGGCGAAGGCGCACAGGGCAAAGATCATCAGGTACTTTCTGGTTTTGATCGTCATGGCATTAACCTCCGGACAGATCAAGAAGGTGCTGTATTGAGCATAGGTCAGCCAGGGCGAGTTGCCAGTATTGAGGGGTATTCAGGCGCCTTATCGGGCCTACAGCCCGGCGTCCCATTGCGGCTCGGTTGGGAACCGCAATACCAGGAAATCCAGGAGGCTGCGCAAGGCCTGGGGCATGTGCTTGCGCGAGGCGTATACCGCGTACATGTTCATCTGCCGGGGCTCGGCGTGCGGCAGCAGGCGGATCAACTGACCGCTGCGGATGTAATCGCCGGCCTGATAGGTCGGCAACATCGCCACCCCTGCCCCGGCCAGGGTCAGCCGTAGCAAGGTGCTGGCTTCATTGGCGCTGATATTGCCGTGCACCGGCACCGACACCGGTTCGCCATCCTCCTCGAAATGCCACAGGCTTTTGCCGAAGTAGGAATGGGTCAGGCAGTTGTGCCCCGCCAGTTCCTCTACCCGCTGGGGTTGCGGGTGTTCCTGCAGATACGCCGGCGAAGCGCAGATCACCGAGCGGCATACGGTCAACTGACGGGCAATCAGGTTGGGATCCAGGTCATTGCTGGTGCGGATCGCCAGGTCGATACGCTCATCCACCAGGTTCACCGTGCGATCGAGCATCTGCAGGTCAATACTGACCAACGGGTAACGCTTGACGTATTCGGCCATCGCCTCGGCCAACTGCGCCTGGCCAAACGAGGTGCTGACGCTCAGGCGCACCAGGCCACGCGGGGCGTCGTCCGGTTCGCTGACGGCGGCCTGCATGTCGCAGGACAATTCCAGCATCTGCCGGCAGCGTGGCAGGGTTTCGCTGCCAGCGGCGGTCAGGCTGAGCTTGCGGGTGGTGCGGTGCATCAGGCGAGCGCCGACCCAGTCCTCCAGCTCTGCCAGATAGCGCGACACAACAGGGCGCGACAGGTCCAAGTGATCAGCCGCCGCCGATTGGCTGCCCAGGTCGACCACGGTGACAAACACCCGCATTGCTTGAAGACGATCCATGATTTGCCCGATTTCAGAAACAAACTATGTTCAAGCATCGCATTTTTTGCTGCGTTCAGTGCAACTAAGCTCTGTCCATCGCCTGCCAAGGCACCCCTGACCTGGACCTGAACATGCTCACTACGCTCAAGCGCTTTGTATTGGCCACTACCGTTCTCGGCTTTGCCGCCCACGCCGTCGCCGCCGACCTCACCCTCGACGTTTACAACCCGGGCGAATCGGCGATCTTCCCCGTCAGCTCGGTGCTGGTCAGCGGCGAGAAAGACGCGATCCTGGTGGACGCGCAGTTCGGCAAAGGCCAGGCCGAGCAACTGGTACAGAAGATCCGCGCCAGCGGCAAACAACTGACCACCATCTACATCAGCCATGGCGACCCGGACTACTACTTCGGCCTCGACACCCTGGCCAGCGCGTTCCCACAAGCCAAGATCCTTGCGCCGCAACCGGTGGTCGATCATATCAAGGCCACCGTTGCCGGAAAGATCGAATACTGGGGCCCGAAAATGGGCGCCGACAAACCGGCCAAAACCATTATTCCCCAAGTCCTCGAAGGCCATAGCCTGACGCTTGAAGGGCACCCCCTGGAAGTGATCGGCCTGGACGGCCCGCAGCCGGATCGCAGCTTTGTCTGGATCCCATCGATCAAGGCCGTGGTCGGCGGCGTGGTGGTCTCGCAAAACATCCACCTGTGGATGGCCGACACCCAGGGCGCGAAATCCCACGCCGATTGGCTGGGCACCCTGCAACGCATCGAAAAACTCCAGCCAGTCACCGTGGTCCCTGGTCATTACCTGGGCAAACCTACGGCCAAATCTGTCGCCTTCACAGCCGAGTACATCAAGGCATTCGACGTAGAGACCGCCAAGGCCAAGGATTCCACCGCACTGATCGCCGCCATGAAAAAACGCTACCCGCAACTGGCCGATGAAAGCTCCCTGGAGCTGAGTGCCAAAGTCGCCAAGGGCGAAATGAAGTGGTGAATTGATCCAACCCTTACCCACCCTGGAGAACGTCATGAGCAAGATTGCAATCATTGGTGCCACCGGCCGTGCCGGTAGCCAACTGCTGGAAGAAGCCCTGCGTCGCGGTCACACGGTCACGGCCATTGCCCGTAACACGGGCGCTATCGCAGCGCGTCCCGGCCTGACTGTCAAACAGGCTGACGCACTGGACGCCCACGCCCTGCAACAGGCCATCAGCGGCAACGACGTGGTAATCAGCGCGGCCCACTTCGCCACCCTGCCCGCGGCCGCTGTGATCGGGCCGGTCAAACAGGCCGGGGTGAAGCGTCTGCTGGTGGTGGGCGGTGCGGGTTCGCTGCTGTTGCCGGGCGGCGGGCGGGTCATCGACAGCGAAGGCTTCCCTGCCGAGTACAAGGCCGAGGCGAGTGCGGGGGCGGCGTTCCTCGACACCTTGCGCCAGGAAAAGGCGTTGGACTGGACCTTTCTTTCACCCTCGGCAGAGTTTGTCGAGACTGAGCGCACCGGCACGTTCCGCCTGGGCCAGGACGACCTGCTGGTGAGCAGCGAAGGCCGTAGCTGGATCAGCTTTGCCGACTTCGCCATTGCGTTGATCGATGAAGTCGAAACACCGAAACATTCGCGCCAGCGTTTCACCGTAGGCTACTAAGCACACACTCTGTGGCGAGCGGGCTTGCCCCGCGCTGGGCTGCGCAGCAGCCCCACAACCAGTCTCTGCGCACTATCTGGTTGGGGGCGCTACGCGCCCCAACGCGGGGCAAGCCCTAATGCCGTTCAGTTAAGCGGATTCTGCTTTCTGTAGGAGCGAGGGGGACGCCTAGTTCTTGCTCGCGAAGGACGTCAACGATAACGCGTGTTTGCTAGGTAAACGTGGCGCTCTCAAGTTCTTCGCGAGCAAGCTCGCTCCTACAAAAAGGCTTAACTGAACGGCATTAGGGCAAGCCCGCTCGCCACAGGTCAGGTGTGCATTCGACAAAGCGGCGCCTGTTTTTTCAATAGCGCCTGCGACTTTCTCATTTGCCCCCGCGCCCTGGGCGGCCGCCTAATAGCGACCTTGTCCGCTCAAGGTCCGCCCATGGAAAACATCCACGCCAAACCCACCACCGCCCTCTGGCTGATGCTCAGCGTTGTGCTGGTGGCCCTGAACCTGCGCCCCTCCATGGCGGCGGTCGGGCCTTTGTTATCGTCGATCCGCGCCGATGTGCCCCTGAGTTTCAGCACCGCTTCGTTGTTGACCATGCTGCCGGTGATGGCGATGGGCTTGGCGATGTTCTTTGGCATCGGCTTGGGCAAACGACTGGGTGAGCATCGCAGTATCGTGCTGTCGCTGGTGGTGATTGGCCTCGCCACCCTGTCGCGGCTGTTTCTCGATTCCGCCGCCGAATTGATCCTCAGCGCCATCGCCGCCGGCGTGGGCATTGCGTTGATCCAGGCGTTGATGCCCGCGCTGATCAAGTCGCACTTTCGTGACAACGTTTCGCTGTTCATGGGCCTGTATGTCACCGCGATCATGGGCGGTGCGGCATTGGCGGCGTCATTCTCGCCATTCATCCAGGTGCAGACCGGCAGTTGGCGGATTGGCCTGGCCATCTGGGCGGTGCTCGCCGTGTTGGCGCTGCTGTTCTGGTATGCCCAGCGCGCAGCGTTGCCCCCCCTGCCCCAAGCCGGCGCCGGGCCACAGGAGTCATTTTTCGGTAATCGCCGCGCGTGGTTGCTGGCGATTTTCTTCGGTCTCGGTACCGCTTCCTACACCTGCGTACTGGCGTGGCTGGCGCCGTACTACGTCGAGCAGGGCTGGAGCGAACAGAACGCCGGCCTGCTGCTGGGTTTCCTGACGGCCATGGAAGTGGTCTCCGGGCTGATCACCCCGGCCATCGCCAACCGGCGGCAGGACAAGCGCGGCGTGGTTGCCGTGTTGCTGGTGCTGATCATCGCAGGCTTCTGTGGCCTGATCCTCTCCCCGCAGCACCTCGCGTTGCTGTGGCCGTGCCTGCTGGGCCTGGGCATTGGCGGGCTGTTCCCAATGAGCCTGATCCTGTCCCTTGACCATCTGGACAACCCACGCCGCGCCGGTGGCCTGACGGCATTCGTGCAGGGCATCGGCTATCTGATTGCTGGCGTTTCGCCGCTGATTGCCGGGATGATCCGCGACCAACTGGGCAGTTTCGAATGGGCCTGGTGGTCGCTCACCGCCGTGGTGGTGGTGATGTTATTGATCGTCCTGCGCTTCGACCCACGCCACTATGCACGGCATATCCGCTAGGGCGTCGTGTTCCAAACAGTATCTGTCCCACAATGAACATAGAAAGGTCCGACAGACCTTTCTATTGGAACGAGCGTTCCGTTAACATTTTGTCTTGTTTGCGCTGCGGTTGCGCAACAGACTCACGGACGGAACGAATGCTAAACAGCAACTTGCTTAGAAAGCTCGATATGCAGGATCTGATGGTGTTTATCGCTGTGTATGAGCAAAGCAGCGTCACCGATGTGTCCGAAACCCTGTTTGTCAGCCAGTCCACCGTCAGTTACAGCCTCAAGAAGCTGCGCACCAGCTTTGAGGACGACCTGTTTATCAATACCCGCGCCGGCATGCGCCCGACCTACAAAGCCAGCACCATGTATGGCCATGTGCAGAAAATCCTCGAAAGCATCAACCTCTGCCATGCGGGTGCGCAGACGTTCGACCCCAAGCAAAAAGCCGTCACCTTCAACCTTTGTGCGCCCGAGTACTTCGAGCAACTGATCCTGCCCAGATTGTTGAAACACTTCGATCACGCCGACCTGCCGGTGATCGTCAACGTGCAGAAGCTGGAAACCGAGATTCCCATCGAAGCGCTGCGTGACGGGCGCCTGGACCTGGTGATCTGCTTCGGCCCGCACTTTCATCGCGAGCACAAAGACCTAAGGACGCAGATGCTGCTGGAGGACGATCTGGTCTGCGTCTTCGACAAACGCGCCGCCCCCCGGGAGCCGGCGTTCAGCCTGCAGTCCTTTGTGGCCCGGCGCCATGTGTTCCCTACGCCCTGGACCTCGGACACCAACATGATCGACGGCTGGCTGGCCCGCCAGGCCCACAAGCGTCAGGTCATTGCCCGGGCCAACAGCTACAGCGCAGCGCTGAAGATGATTGCCGGTACCGACTTCATCGTCACCCTGCCCCGGCGCGTGCAACAGTTGCTTGCCGTGGCACCGCAGTTTGGCCATTGCGAAGCGCCCAACGGCCTGCCGGGGTTTACCCTGGATATGCAGTGGAACGACGCCAGCGAGCAGGAAAGCGCCAACCTGTGGTTTCGGGAGCAGGTGGCCACGGCAGCGGCAAGCCTCAAGCTGGAGGCGGCAACACAAGCCCATGCCTGACGTTCTCAGCCCCTCATAAAGGCTTCCAGCCGTGAGCGCATCCAGCGCTCGGCGGGGTCGCTGTCAACGTGGCTGAGCCAGACCATGGACAGGTCCAGGGTCGGCGTCTCGAACGGGAACGGCTCGCAAAACAGGTTGCCCGCCGCCGCCATGGCCTGGGCCGCATAGTCCGGCAGGCTGGCGATCATATCGGTGCCGGCCAGCAATGCCGGCAAGGAGCTGTATTGCGGCACGGATAACACTACGTGCCGCTTGCGACCGATCTCTGCCAGCCACTCATCGGCAAAACCCGCGACATTGGCGGTGTGGGACACCAGCACATGGGGCCGTGAGCAATATTCATCGAGGGTCAGAGGCTGGTCCGAGGCATCGGCGCGCAGCACGCTGGGGCGGATATGGCGCAACAACTTGCGCTTGGCATTGGCCGGCAGGCCGCGAGTCTGGGTGATGCCGACGGTAATATCGCCCGCTGCCAGCAAATCCGGGATGCGCCAGTAATCCACATGCTGCACCACAAATACCACCTGTGGCGCTTCGGTGCGCAGGGCACGTAGCAGCGGTGGCAACAGGCCGAACTCCACGTCATCGGACAGGCCGATGCGAAAGGTCATGGTGCTGACAGACGGGTCGAAATCATGGGTAAGACTCAACGCCGCCGACAGCGAATCCAGGGCCGGCGACAGATGCAGGATAAGTTCCTCGGCCCGCGCCGTGGGTTCCATGCGATGGCCGACGCGGATAAACAGCGGGTCGTTGAACAACGTGCGCAGGCGGTTGAGGGCGGCGCTGATCGTCGGCTGGCCGAGAAACAGCTTCTCTGCCGCGCGTGTCACGTTGCGCTCGAGCATCAGCGTTTCAAAGACCACCATCAGATTGATATCGGCCTTGCGTAATTCATTGCGATTCATGGCACGCGCACCACAGCCCAAGACAGTCGGCAGTTTAGGAACACAGCGAGCCCTGCGTCTATGTGCAGACTATCCAAGCCAAGGGTTTGGGACTATAAATCAGCTTCGACGGCAACCGAGAACATCACCGTGCTGGTCATTCTTGTCCTGGCTGTTCTGATGGCCGGGATGTGCATCTGGTCCATCAAGTTCATCGCCCACCCCACCGCCCGCACACTGTTGCGGGTATTTGTCGGGTTATGCCTGGCCGCGATCGTTGCGTACCTGGTGCTCGCGTCAGGGTTTCCTACGGCCTTGCTGGTATCGGCAGGCACTCTTTAATTGCCATCTCACTCAAGCATGGAGCGCTTAACCATGAAATTCGCCTACACCATCGTCTACGTCCCGGACGTCGCCGCGTCCCTGCAATTTTTTGAAGACGCCTTCGGTTTCAGCCGTCGTTTCCTGCATGAATCAGGCACCTATGGCGAGCTGGAAACGGGCGGCACGACCTTGTCTTTCGCGGCCCATGAGCTGGGGGACATGAATTTTCGCGGCGGGCACGTGGCAGCCCACAGCTCGAAACAGCCACTGGGCATGGAGTTGGGGTTCGTCACCGATGACGTGCCGGCCGCCCACGCCAAGGCGCTAAGCGCCGGTGCAAGCGAGCTGACGGCGCCAAGCAGCAAGCCCTGGGGCCAAGTGGTGTCGTATGTGCGTTGCCCGGATGGGACGCTGGTGGAACTGTGTACGCCGATCCAAAACTGACACGCACCCGGCAGCCGTCAGGGTTTCAGCGGACGTTCCTGATCGCGCTCGGACAGTTCCGTACCGTCGTCCGGGTGCTTCCAGGTCTGTGGTTTCTCTTCCTCACGACGTTGCCGGGCGCGCTCCTGCTGCGCCTCGTCGTGCGGCTTGGGTTCATTGGTCATACCTACCTCCCGTCCTTAAGAATGAGTCCCGCTAAGCAAGCATAGAACAGCAAACACATTTGTTGCGGGCAACGGCCGGACAACTATGCAACTGGTTGCATATTAAAATTCAGCCTGCTAATTTCTCGTCGCCGGGTACCCGACACCCGATCCGATTGGAGCCGCCATGACTCTCCCCGCTGTGTTGCAAGGCCGTCTTTCGATTCCAGTGGTGTGTTCGCCGCTATTTATTATTTCCAGCCCCCAGTTGGTTATCGCCCAGTGCAAGGCAGGCGTGGTGGGTTCATTCCCGGCGCTGAATGCGCGGCCGGCACCGGTGCTGGAGGAGTGGCTCAAGCAAATCACCACCGAGCTGGCCGCGTACGATGCCCTGCATCCGGATAAGCCCTCTGCGCCGTTTGCGGTCAACCAGATCGTGCACAAGTCCAATGATCGCCTCGAACACGACCTGGCCCTGTGCGCCAAGTACAAAGTCCCGATCATCATCACCTCCCTGGGTGCGCGGGTGGATGTGAACGAGGCGGTCCACGCCTACGGCGGCATCGTGCTGCACGACGTGATCAACAATACCTTCGCCAAAAAAGCCATCGAGAAAGGCGCCGACGGCCTGATTGCCGTGGCAGCAGGTGCCGGAGGCCATGCGGGAAAGATTTCGCCCTTTGCACTTATCCAGGAAATTCGTGAATGGTTCGACGGCCCGCTGCTGCTTTCGGGGGCTATTTCACACGGTAACGGGATTCTTGCCGCACAGGCGGCAGGGGCTGACCTGGCCTACATAGGCTCGGCATTTATCGCCACTGAAGAAGCGCATGCCCAGGCGGCCTACAAACAAATGATTGTCGAAAGCTCGGCCGATGACATTGTCTACTCCAACCTGTTTACCGGCGTGCATGGCAACTACCTGCGTCAAAGCATTGCCAACAGCGGCCTGGACCCGGATGAACTGCCGGTGTCCGATCCCTCGAAAATGAATTTCGGCACCGGTGACGGAGCCAAGGCCAAGGCATGGAAAGATATCTGGGGGGCCGGCCAAGGCGTCGGCGCGGTCAAGTCGGTGCTCCCAGCCAGCAAGCTGATCGAGCGGCTCAAGGGCGAGTATCAAGCCTCACGTAAACGCCTGGACCTCAGCGCTACTCATTAAAGGCCCAAGAGCTGTCGAGGCCCGGCGAGGCTGCGAAAGCGGTGAGTCAGGTGGCCTATTTGTTGGCTGGGCTGCCGCCATCGCAGCCTCGCTAAAGCTCGACAGCTCCCACAGGGATTGGCGGTGGGGCGGGGATTTCAGGTTGGATGAAGATCAAATGTGGGAGCTGTCGAGCCCTGGCGAGGCTGCGAAAGCGGTGGGTCAGGCGACATCTTCAGTGGCTGGGCTGCCGCTTTCGCAGCCTCGCTAAAGCTCGACAGCTCCCACAGGGATTGGCGGCGGGTCCGGGATTTCAGGTTGGATGAAGATCAAGTGTGGGAGCTGTCGAGCCCCGGCGAGGCTGCGAAAGCGGTGGGTCAGGCGACATCTTCAGTGGCTATGCTGCCGCTTTCGCAGCCTCGCTAAAGCTCGACAGCTCCCACAGGGCGGGGATTTCAGGTTGGGTGAAGTCGACCCCTGCCTGGCCTCAAGCCTCAATCAATGGCAGTAACTCATCCGCCCAGGCCAGCCAGCTTTCTTCGATCATGATTCCGCGCCGCAGCACCACGTATTGCAGGCGCTGTGCGCGGGTCAACGATGCAGATGAAAAGTCACGCTGCTCAATCTGCCGATACGTCTCAAGCAGTGCCTGGTGTTGCTTGATCAGGCGCAGCACTTCCTCACGCAGGCCCAACGGCCCGATTACCGCCTCGGCACGTAGCTTGATCAGCAGTGCCTGGTTCTGGTCCCCCGAGTCTTGCGGTTCGGCGGCCCAACGCCGCAGTTCTTCGCGCCCCGCAGGCAGCACCTGGTAGGTTTTTTTGCGTCGTTTGTCAGCCTCGGGGCAGTCCTGCGCCATGAGCCAGCCGGCAGTGACCATACGCCCCAGTTCGCGATAGATCTGCTGATGGGTGGCTTGCCAGAAGTACCCCATGGAGCGGTCGAAGCGATTGGCCAACTCATAACCCGTCGAGGGTTTTTCCAGGAGCGAGGTCAGGAGTGCGTGTTGGATGGACATGGGGCGCAGTCTATCTCTGTGGTTCTGGCTCGGGCGAGCATGAAGTCGATGAAAGTCGATGTCGCGCGGGTGTGGTGGTGGTCAGGCATGTAGAGCATATACATGTTGGTGCCGAAGATGCTCAGCCGCCAGGTGTCCAGTGCGGTCACCAGCGTGCCCTGGCGTACGTCGTCCTGCACCAGGTAGTCCGGCACCAGCCCTACGCCCAGCCCGGCCAATACGGCTTGGCGCAGAAACAGGAAGTTCTCTGAAATCAGCGTGGGCTCCAGCAGTACCTCATGACGCTCATCGTCCAGGTATGCCGCAACGCGCAACTGTCGGCCGACCACCGCCGCGGTAATCAGCGGCGCGGTGCGCAAGTCGCTCAGTTGTCCGGGCACGCCATGTTCCCGGGCATAGGCCGCCGAGACGCAAGCCACATAGCGCAACACGCCCATGTCCCGCGCCACCAGGTTTTGCGGCGGCTCGGACATGACCCGTACTGCGATATCCACTTCATCGCGCATCAGGTCTTCGACGCGGTTTTCGAACATCACATCCAGCACGATCCCCGGGTACTGGCGCTTGAAGTCGAGCAGCCAGTCGGCCATCACCCATTGGCCATAACCGCTGGGCACACTCACCCGCACCCTGCCCTGCAGGCTCTGGCCCAGCGACGAGATCGACTCTTGCGCCGCCATTAGCTCATTGCGAATGGCTCGCCCGTGCTCATACAGGCGCAGACCGATCTCGGTCGGCTCAATGCGCCGCGTAGTGCGCCGCACCAGTTGCAAACCGATCGACTGCTCCAGGCGGCTGAGGTGGTAGCTGATATTGGCCCGGCTGACTTTGAGTCGCCGTGCGGCCTCGCTGAGGTTGCCCGCATCGATGATTTCGACCAGCAAGGTAAGCGACTTGAGGTCCATGGGGATCACTGTCAAAGAATTTTGAACAGCCTGTCAATCAGGGCTGTGATTGTCAACGAAGCCTTGCATTCCGATAATCCTTCGGATAATCCGCCGCTGAGCACAACAGGTGAAACCATGCGTGAACCGATTCTTGTGGGCCGTGAAGGCGCTGTCCTGGTGCTGTCCAATAACAACCCCGCCGCACGTAATGCGCTCACCCCCGAGTTTTATGCAGCATTGCCCCAGGCCCTGGCCCAGGCCGAGGCGGATCCGGCCATTGGCGCCGTGGTGCTGACCGGGGTTGGCGGCCACTTCTGCGCCGGCGGCGATCTGCAGCGCCTGGCATTACGCCGAGCCATGACGCCAGCAGCGCGACGGGTCAATCTTGAAGGGCTGCATGACCTGATCCGTGCGATCCAAAATTGCAGCAAGCCGGTGATTGCCGCCGTCGAAGGCGCCGCCGCCGGGGCCGGCCTGTCGATTGCGTTGGCTTGCGACATGCTGGTGGTTGCGCGTAACGCTTCGTTTTCGGTGGCCTACGTCAAGGTCGGCCTCACTCCAGATGGAGGCGCCACGGCGTTCCTCGCCGAGTTTGTCTCGCGCCAGGTGCTGACGCAGCTGTGCCTGACAGGTGAGCGTATCAGCGGCGAGCGCTTGCATGCCTTGGGCGCGGTCAATGTGCTGACCGAACCCGGCGACGCGCTCCCCGCAGCCATCACCCTGGCAAGCCGAGTTGCCTCAGGCCCACAGCGAGCCATGGCGCGAATCAAGACCCTGTGCCGCCAGGCCAGCAGCACCACCCTGGAACAGCAGTTGGAGTTGGAGGCCAGCCATATGGTGGTGTCCATGGGGGACGATGAAGCCGCCGAGGGCATTGCAGCCTTCTTCGACAAGCGCCCCGCAGACTTCGAAGGCTTACGAATAACCGATCAATAGTTCCGCATAGCGAAACATGATTCCATATATTTGACATCAAGCCGCATTGCATGCAAATCTCCAGCGAGATGGCACTGCCATGCCGCACGCATATCGATTAACCCAGACTCATAACAATAGGGTTTTAGAATGTTCAACCGTCACCTGCCCCATTGGCCGGAGGGTGCGCCCCACCACCTGACACTGCCGGATACCAGCCTGTTCTGTAACCTGGAAATCTCTGCCCGGCGTTATCCGCAAAAGACCGCGATCATTTACTACGACACCCTCATCAGCTACGCCCAGTTGCTCGATGAAGTCGAGCGATTGGCCGGGTATTTCCAATCCCAGGGGGTCAAGCGCGGCGACCGGGTCCTGTTGTTCATGCAGAACTCGCCGCAGTTCATCATCACCTACTACGCCGCCCTGCGCGCCGATGCCATGGTGGTACCGCTCAACCCCATGAGCCGCGCCAGCGAGCTGGAACACTACCTGCACGATACGGACGGCGAGATCGTCGTCTGCGCCCAGGATCTCGCGCCTTTTGTCACGCCGCTGCTCGGCCGCTTCAAGCTGCGCCACGTGCTGACCACGGCTTACTCCGAGTACCTGCGCACGCCCACCGACCTGCCCCTGCCGCCCGAGCTGCTTGCCCCGGTTGAAACGGCAACAGTGCCGGGGGTGACGCGCTGGCAGGCCGCCCTCGATTGCGGGCAACGCCCCGGCCCCCACCTGAGCGGCGCCGACGATCACTGTGTGATGCCTTACAGCTCAGGCACCACCGGCGTGCCCAAGGGTTGCCTGCATACCCATGGGTCGGTAATGGCGACGACGGTACACCGCCAGGCCTGGACTGGGCGCAATTGCGAAGACGTGGTGCTGACCACGTTGCCGCTGTTCCATGTGGCCGGTATGCAATCGTCGATGAACGGGCCGATTTTCAGTGGTGCCTGTGTGGTGGTCATGACCCGCTGGAACCGTGAAGTCGCCGCACAGTTGATGCAGCGTTATCGCGTCAGCAACTGGTCGAATATCGTCACCATGGCCGTGGATTTCCTGACCCAGGACGGGCTTGATCGCTATGACCTATCGAGCCTCGACTACATTGGCGGCGGCGGCGCGGCGATGCCCGGCCCGGTCAAGGACAAGCTCAAGCAGTTGCTGGGCCTGGACTACATCGAAGGGTATGGCATGACCGAAACCATGGCCGCGACCCATATGAACCCCAAGGCGCGCAGCAAACCCCAATGCCTGGGCATTCCGGCGTTCGACGTGGACTCACGCGTTATCGACAGCACCACCGGACTGGAGCTGCCCCCTAACGAGGTGGGGGAAATCATCTGTAATGGCCCGCAGCTGTTCAAAGGCTACTGGCGACTGCCGCAGGACACCGAAAAAGCCTTTATCGAACTGGAAGGTAAACGCTTCCTACGTACCGGCGACCTCGGCTACTACGATGAAGACGGCTACTTCTTCATGGTCGACCGCATCAAACGCATGATTAATGCCTCCGGCTACAAGGTCTGGCCTTCGGAAGTCGAAAGCCTGATGTACCGCCATCCGGCGATCAAGCAGTGCTGCGTCATTTCCTCGCCCGACGCCCGCCGTGGGGAAGCGGTCAAGGCCCTGGTGACGTTGCACCCCGACCAACAGGACACCACCGCCTGCGACATCATCGAGTGGTGCAAGGCCAACATGTCGGCCTACAAAGTCCCGGTCACCATTGAGTTTCGCGAGCATCTGCCGCAATCAGGTGCCGGCAAACTGCTATGGCGCCAATTGCAGGATGAAGAATGGGCCGCCCACACCCCCACCATTACTGGCACAGGAAGCTGATTGATGTCTGACGCCGTTATTGTCTCCACCGCGCGTACCGCCCTGGGCAAATCCTACCGGGGCGCGCTGAACAACACCCACAGCATCGACCTGGCCGGGCATGTGATCCAAGAGGCCGTGGCCCGTGCCGGGATTGATCCGGGGCTGATTGAAGATGTGATCCTCGGCGCGACGTTCCATGAAGGCGCCCAGGGCAAGAACATGGCACGCCTGGCAGCCATTCGTGGCGGGCTGTCCAGCGCAACGGCGGGCATGTCGATCAACCGCTTTTGCAGCTCGGGGCTGCAAGCCATCGCGCTTGCGGCACAGCGTATCGTGTCGGAGAAAGTCCCGGCGATGATCGCCGGCGGCGTGGAATCCATCAGCCTGCTGCAAAACGACAAGCTCAATAGCTATCGCAGCCAGAACCCTTGGCTGCTGGAGCACAAACCCGAGCTTTACCTGTCGATGATCGAAACCGCCGACATCGTTGCCCATCGCTACACCATCAGCCGCCAGGCCCAGGACGAATACGCCCTGCTCAGCCAACAGCGCACCGCCGCCGCCCAGGCAGCCGGTTTGTTTGATGCCGAGATTGTCCCTTTCACCACGCACATGCTGGTCAAGGACAAACACAGCGGCGAAGTCAGCGAGCAGCCCGTCACCCTCACCCAGGACGAATGCAACCGCCCCTCCACCACCCTGCAAAACCTGGCCCTGCTGGAGCCGGTGCGCGGTGCCGGGCAATTCATCACAGCGGGCAATGCCAGCCAATTGTCCGATGGGGCATCGGTGTGCCTGGTCATGGACAGCCTGTACGCCGAACGCAATAACCTCGAGCCGCTGGGGATTTTCCGCGGTTTTGCCGTGGCCGGTTGCGAGCCGGACGAAATGGGGATTGGCCCGGTCTACGCCATCCCGCGCCTGCTCAAGCGCAACGGCCTGAAGATCGACGATATCGACTTGTGGGAGCTCAACGAAGCCTTCGCCTCGCAGGTGATTTACTGCCGGGAAAAGCTCGGCATTCCCTTGGAGAAGATGAACGTCAACGGCGGCTCCATCTCCATCGGCCACCCTTATGGCGTCACCGGCTCACGCCTGACCGGCCATGCCCTGATCGAAGGCAAACGGCGCGGCGCCAGGTATGTGGTGGTGACCATGTGCATCGGCGGCGGGCAAGGGGCTGCGGGGTTGTTCGAAGTGGTCTGACGCAGAACCAGCGTGCGAAGCTGCATCTGTGTGGGAACGGGCTTGCCCGCGAAAGCGGTGGGTCAGTCAGAATCTATTTTTCTGACCCGCCGCCTTCGCGGGCAAGCCCGCTCCCACAAGGGATCTGTGCCAGGCGCAGAGTCTTGGGCACACCCCCCATCACATGTGGGAGCTGGCTTGCCTGGGATAACCATAGGTCTGAAACTGACGACCTACCCTGTGGCGAGCGGGCTTGCCCCGCGCTGGGCTGCGTAGCAGCCCCACTCCAGGCACCGCGGTTGTTTCAGATATACCGAGCCGGCAGGTTTTGGGGCTGCTACGCAGCCCAGCGCGGGGCAAGCCCGCTCGCCACAACAAGCTCGCTCCCGCATTTGCATAGTGGTTTTAGTCAAGCCGCTCGATCACGCAAGCAATGCCCTGACCAATCCCGATGCACAGGCTCACCAACGCGTAGCGCCCTTGTTGGCGCTCCAGGCTGCGCAAGGCCGTCAGGGCCAAGCGGGCACCGGAGGCGCCCAGCGGGTGGCCAATGGCGATGGCACCGCCCTGGGCATTCAAGCGTGGGTCGTCAAAGGCCAGGCCCAACTCCTTGGCACACCCCAGTACCTGGGTGGCGAAGGCTTCATTGATTTCAATCACATCCATATCCGCCAGGCTGAGCCCGGCTCGCGCCAGGACCTTGCGAATCGCCGGTACCGGCCCCAGGCCCATCACCCGTGGCGCAACACCCGCGACCGCACCGGCCACGATCCGTGCCCGTGGCTTGAGCCCGTGACGCTCACCGATAGCGCGGTTGCCCATAATCAGCGCCGCCGCGCCATCGTTGATCCCCGAGGCATTACCTGCCGTGACCACGCCGCCCTCGAACAGCGCCCCCAGACGGGCCAGCGCGGGTTCATCGGTGCTCGGCCGTGGGTGCTCATCGGCGACCACCGCCTTGGGCGGCAGCTTGCGCCCTTGGGGTACCAAGACCTGCAGCAGTTCCTCCTCGTAAAAGCCCTCGGCCAGCGCCTTGGCATACAACGCCTGGCTGCGTGCCGCGAACCCATCACTGTCGCCACGGCTGATGCCCAGGTCGTGCGCAATGTTATCGGCGGTTTGCGGCATGCTGTCGGCGCCGAATTCAGCCTCGATACGCGGGTTGGGAAAACGCGCACCGATGCTGCTGTCGAAGACCTGGAACGCCCGGGAAAACGCCGCCTCACTCTTGCCGACGACAAACGGCGCACGACTCATGCTCTCGGTGCCGCCGGCGATAAACAGCTGGCCTTCATCGCACCGGATCATCCGACTCACATCCAGCACCGCCGCCAGCCCCGAGCCGCACAAACGGTTGACGGTCAAGCCACCGGTGGTCAATGGCAAACCCGCGAGCAATGCCGCATTGCGGGCGACGTTGCGCGCATCTTCACCGGCCTGGCAGGCACAGCCCACCACGACGTCTTCATAGTCCTGGGCAGCGAACGGGCTACGCGCCACCAAGGCGCGGATGACCTCACCCAGCAAGTCATCGGGGCGCACGCTGGCCAAGGCGCCGGCGCTGCGGCCAAAAGGTGTACGCAGGCCATCATAGATATAAGCAGACATGGTTATTGCTCCTGCACGGCAGAGGGTTGATCGGGAGTTTGCAGGCTCAGGCCCAACTGGACCCGGCGACGCAGCCAGGGGCTGGGACGATAACGCGGCTCCTCATAGCAGCCTTGAATGCCACGCAGCACCGCGAGGATTTTGTCTGCGCCATAGAACTCGGCCAAAGCCAGTGGGCCACGCGGATAACCCAGCGCCAGCATCACCGCACGGTCGAGGGTGGCCGGGGTGGCGATGCCACGCTGGACGATTTCCGCGCCCAGATTGGCCACGCTTGCCACGACCCGCTGAATGATAAAACCGGGTGAGTCATTGATCACTTCCACCGGCACCCCATTGCTGCTCAAGGCCTGCACCGCCTGGGCTTCCAGCGCCGGGTCAAGTGCCGGTTGACGCATCAGCACCAGGCGTTTGGAGAAGTCGCAGAAGGTATCCAGGGCCAGGGTGCGCTCGGCGGGCAACCCCAGGCGCGCGATCACGCTGCTGGCATCTTCCCCCAGCGGGGTTATCAGGCAGATTGCGTCGGCAGACGGTTGAGCGCCCGCTTCGAGAGTCGCCCCGCCGGCTGCGAGCAAGGCCGCCACTTCAGCCCTTACTTGCGCATCCTGGCTGTCGAGCCAGAAGCAACGGTCAACCGATACAGGTGCGCGCTGGGGCTGCGGCGCACGCAGTTGCTGGCCATCGATGTAGCGGTAGAAACCATGCCCATCACTCTTGCGCCCCAGCAAACCTGCGGCCACTCGCTGGGCCGCCAGGTAGGATGGGGTGTAACGCGGATCACCATAAAACTGCGCGTAAATCGACTCCATCACGCTATGGGAAATGTCCAGGCCGGTGAGGTCAAACAACTCGAACGGCCCCATGCGAAACCCCGGGCCATCGCGCAGAATGCGGTCGATCTGCTCGACATCGGCAATGTTCTCGCCAAGGATACGCAACGCTTCAGTGCCATAGGCACGACCGGCATGGTTGACCAGAAAGCCCGGCGTGTCTGGGGTCTGCGCCGCAAAGTGACCCGCCGCCTCGGCCAACGCACACAGGCGCTCCACCACCTGCACCTGGGTACGTTCGCCGCGCACCACCTCGACGATTTTCATCAGAGGTACCGGGTTGAAGAAGTGAAAACCGGCAACCCGCTCAGGGTGTTGGCAGCCGCTGGCGATCTGCGTGACGGACAGCGAAGACGTGTTAGTCGCCAATACCGCGCTCGGCGCAACGATGGCTTCCAACTGGCGAAACAGCCCTTGCTTGGCCTCCAGGTTCTCGACGATGGCTTCGATCAACAGATCGCAACCGGCCAAGGCTTCCAGGCTGGCGGCGGGCTGCATGCGCGCCAGGGTCTGTTCCAACTGCTCGGGGCTGAGCCTGCCCTTGGCCACCTGGCGCGCCAACAGGTCCTTGTTAAAGCTCAGCGCCTGTTCGACCGCTTCAGGGCGCACGTCATACAGCAGCACCTCGCAGCCTGACGTCGCAAACACTTGAACAATGCCACGGCCCATGGCGCCGCTGCCAATCACACCGATACGTGAAAACATGGTTTCTCCGATTTTATGTTTCGCTGTGCAGAACCTAATTCCATATTGACTAGAATACTAATTATTGTCAGGCTCAACTTCAATCTAAAAACGGTTCCTTGCGGAACATACCGTGCATAGCAAGTGCCATCGTTCACCCCATAACAAAAAGAGAACACACCATGACCGTCTCACCACCCGCCGACCTGCAAGGCCTGTTCAGTGGATTCGCCGCGTACCTGGGCCTTGATCTGGTTGAATACGGCCAGGCGCAAACCATCATCGCGCTGCAGGTGCGCCCCGAGCACCTCAACCAAGCCGGCAACCTGCACGGCGGTGTGATTGCCGCCATGGCCGACGCGGCGCTGGGCATGTGCGGCACCTGGAACATCGACCCGGACCTGTGGCGTTTGTCCCTGACACTGTCACTGAACATCAATTACATGGCTCCCGCCCCTGCGGGCAGTCAGGTTCGGGTAATCGCCCGGGTCCGGGGCGGCGGGCCGAAAATCTACATGGCCGCGTGTGATGTGCTCGATGCCGAGGACCACCTGTTGGCCAGCGCCGAAGGTGTGTTCAAACGCAGTCGCCTGCGCCGCCTGCCCGCGTGAAGCTGACACGCCTGCTGCCACTGGCCCTGCTGTGCGAACTGATTGCCCTGGGCACGCGTACCAGTGCGTTCAGCCTGATCGCGGCGCTGCTGTTCGGATTGTTTTTTATCCGCCATTGGCAGTCGCTCATGCCCTACCCTCGGCGCCTGGGCCTGGCAACGCTGGTGTTGCTCGCGATCTGGCTGGTCAAGGCTCCGCTGGATCTGCCCGCCGTCCAGCGCATGAGCAGCGCGGGCGCCTATTACGCAGCGTTTATTGGTGGATTGGGGCTGATGGGCTGCCTGGTCAAGCGCCTGCCGGCACTGCGCGAGGTGCATGGTTTTCTGTTGCGTGGACCACGCTCGCTGCTCTATCCACGCTATCTGCTGGCCGCATTGGGGTTGGGATCAATCCTCAGTTTCGGCATGCTCAACCTGATGTGCTCGACCCTGCACAGTTACCTGCAGCCGTTTGCGCCGGATCATCCGGGCCGGCGTGATGGCCAGCGCGGCGTGCTGACCGCTGCCATTCGCGGTTTTGCCCTGGTGCCGTTGGTTGCGCCGACCAGTATTGTCGTGGCGATCATCACCCGTGAAGTGCCGAGCCTGGCCTGGGCCGACCTGCTGCCTTACGGAGTGATCGCCACGGTGCTGCTCATGCTCATTGGCGCACGCACGGAAAACCGCCACTTGCAGACCCTGGTCGACGAATCACCCGAAATCCCCGCCGCGTCTCTCAACCCACTGGCGCTCGGCACCGCCGTGGGCATTGGTGCAATTGTGGCGCTGGCCAGCCTGAGTTGGCTGAACATCACCCAGGCATCGCTGATGGTGGTGCCGCTACTGGTCAGCGGCTGGCTGTTCCTCGAAAGCCCGCGCAAGGCCTACGACGAATTGGCCGAGCACCTGGCGGGCATGCGCAATGAGGTCTTTATATTTGGCTGCTCGGCGCTGTTCGGTGCGCTGTTCAATCAACTGGTTTCCCTGGAGCAACTGGTGCCGTTGCTGGGCGGCTCGTCACAGGTTTTCTGGGTGCAGTGCATGGCGCTGCTGGGTGTGGTGGGGCTCGCTCTGGTCGGCATTGCGCCGATTATTACCCTGAGCATTTGTGCCGGCTTACTCGCCCAATTGCAGGTGGCCGGCGTCAACCCACTGGGGCCTGCCGTCAGCCTGGTCTGCGCGTTTTCCCTGGCGATGCTGCTCTCGCCCTTTGGGCCTGCGGTGCTGATCCTGGCGCGCACTGCAGGCACCTCGGCGTGGACGATTGTTCTCACCTGGAATGGCCGTTTCGCCCTGATCGCCATTCCGCTATTGCTGGCCCTGTCGTGGGTCGTGCAATGGCTCCACTAGCGGAATGGGATTCCGCTATGCTGCCCTTTCGCGCGACTATGTAAGTCGTTGCATTGAAATCTCGACGGTTACTGCCCACACTGCCCGGCATTATCGGCTAACCTCTTCCACTGCCTGTCCGCTGCCCACACGAGCCTCCATGACTGAAGAAATCGAAACGCCCGAGAACGAACCCAAGGACCGGAAATTCGTCGAAGCCCTGAGTCGCGGTCTCGAAGTGCTGCGCGCGTTCACCCACGGCAACGTCACCCGTGGCAACCAGGACATTGCACGGATTACCGGGCTGCCCAAGCCCACGGTTTCGCGCCTGACCTACACCCTGACGCAGCTTGGCTACCTGAGCTACAACCAGGACGTGGAAAAGTACCAACTCGACTCCGGGGTGCTGGCCCTGGGTTACGCCTACGTCAACAACCTGCGGGTACGCCAGCTGGGCAAGCCGCTGATGGACGAGTTCGCACGGCGCACCAACACCACCGTTGGCCTCACCTGCCGCGACCGCCTATCGATGATCTACGTGGAAAGCTGCCGCCCACCCGACGTCGCCAGCCTGCGTATGGAAGCCGGTGTGCGCCTGCCGCTGAGCACCACTGCCGCAGGTCGCGCCTACCTGGCCGCCACGCCGGAAAACGAGCGGGCGCATCTGATCGGCGAAATAGCCAAGAAGGCCGGTGACGAATGGCCGGCCCTGGAGATCTCGCTGAACGAATCGTTCCGCGAGTATGAAGAGTTCGGTTTTTGCCTGTCCCTCGGCGAGTGGGACCGCAACGTCAACGCTGCTGGCGTACCGCTGCGCCTGGCCGACGGCAGCATCATGGCCCTGACCTGTGGCGCGCCGAAGTTCCAACTGCCTACCGATACCCTGCAAAGCTCCCTGGCTCATCAACTGGTGATGTTGGCCAGGGACATCGAAAGCCTGGGCGCCTGATCGCCATAGGCCATGCAGGCGCGCAACTGTTCGCGCCTGCATGAGCCATCTACAGGCTACCGCTCAACGCGGGAACCGCCTCGAACAAGTCCGCCACCAGACCGTAATCAGCCACCTGGAAGATCGGTGCTTCTTCGTCCTTGTTGATCGCAACGATCACTTTGGAGTCCTTCATACCAGCCAAATGCTGGATCGCGCCGGAGATACCGACCGCGATGTACAGCTGTG
>NZ_JAAQWU010000012.1:0-198157 GCF_012985695.1 Pseudomonas sp. WS 5027
TGGGCTGCGAAGCAGCCCCAATAAGCCGAATGCGTTGTACCAGATACACCGCAGCGGCTGGTTTTGGGGCTGCTTCGCAGCCCAGCGCGGGGCAAGCCCGCTCGCCACAGGAGAGTTCGTCAGTTTCTGAAAGTTGTGTAGATACCTATGGCTATCGCGGGCAAGCCCGCTCCCACAATTGCTCGATCGCGGCCCACACCCGTGGATCATCACAATGGGCCACATTGAAGCGCATAAATTCCCCCATCCCCGGTTCGTACCCAAACAGCGCCCCCGGCGCCAATACCATGCCGCGCTTGAGCCCGGCCTCGGCCAGTTGTTCGCCGTTGACCCCAGCCGGCAGGCGCGCCCAGATAAACATCCCGGCTTCATACCCCATGGGCAGCTCACAGCCGCAGCGGCGCAGCCATTGCTCCACGCGGGCGCCGGCTTCCAGCAGGCGCTGAACCATGCGCTTGCGGTGCCGCGCATAGCTGCCTTCGCTGAGCAGGCGGTAGACCAGTTGCTCGAACAATTCCGATGTCACGCCGCCGCTCATCAGCTTCATATTGGTCAGGTTGGCCGCCAGTTGCGGTGCGGCCACCACATAGCTGACCCGGGTATTGGCGCTGAGGGTTTTCGAGAAGCCCGACAGGTAGGTCACCTGCTCCAGGCCGGCGAGTGCCGCCAGGCGGGGCGGTGGGTTGGGGTGCAGGTCGCCGTAGAGGTCGTCCTCGATGATATGGCAGTGGTATTGACGCATCAGCTGCAGCAGCCCAAAGGCCTGGGCCGCGCTGAAGGAGTGACCGGTGGGGTTGTGCAGGATGCTGGTGGTCACATACAGGCTGGGCCGCTCCTCGGCGAGCAAGCGCTCCAGGGCCGCGAAGTCGAGACCGTCCGGGCCCCGTGGCAGGGTCAGCACCCTGACCCCGTGCAACGCCAGGTTGGCGTGGAAGTTGAAATAGCACGGCGCATCCAGCAGCACCGTGTCACCGGGGCGGGCCAGCAGACGCATCAACATGTCCAGGCCTTGCAGGGTGCTGGGCGTGGTGATGATCTGTTCCACCGAGACCGCCAGGCCATCGCCCTGCAGCTTTTGTTGCAGGGCCTGGCGCAGCGGCAGGAAACCCGCCGGCGTGCCCATGCCGGCAACGCGCAGGGAGGGGGCGCGCACCACACTGCGCATGGCCTGGCGCAAGGCTTCGGAGTCCAGCCAGTCTTCGGGCAGGTGGCCGCCACCGGGGCGCAGTTCGCCCTGGCCGGTGAGCATCGGGCGGCGCAGTACACTGAGCAGATCCTGGGGCAGCAAGTCGACCCAGTTGCTCGACGACGGCTGCGTCTGGCGCTGGGCGACAAAGTGCCCACGGCCCTGACGCGAGGTCAGCAGATGTTGGCCGCGCAGGCGGTCCAGGGCTTCATTGACGGTGAATTTTCCGACACCCAGCTGCGCGCCCAACTCACGCACCGACGGCAGTTTGCTGCCTGCGGCCAATTCACCTTGTTCGATGGCGCGGGCGAAGGCCTCGACGATTTGTTGGACCTTGGGGGTGTGATCATCAAAGTGGATCTGCGGGAGGGCCATCGCGACGTCCTGAAGTTTGCCGGTCACTTTACCGGTAAAGCCTGCGTGAATAACCGCCGAGTTTACCTGCCCCACACGCAATCTGCGCCCTAGACTGCACAACATTCCTCGCCGCTGTGAAATTACCCACCATGGTCACTGCCCTTACGCTGTCGTCCTTCCTGTATTTCCTGGTGCTGTGCAGCACCCTGGCCTTCAGCCCCGGCCCCATGACCCTGCTGCTGCTGAGTCTGGGTCTCAAGGACGGCTTGCGCCACTCCTTGCCGGCACAGTTCGGCGCCAGCGTGTCGTACCTGATTTCGATCCTGATCTTTGCCGTGGGTTTTTCCGAGTTGATCAAGGGCTACCCGCTGATTACCCAAGGCATCCAACTGGTGGGCGTGGCCTATATTCTGTACCTGGCCTACAAACAGTGGACCAGCAGTGGTGTGCAGATCAACACCGCCGGGCAAGGACCGGAGACGCCCCGTGGCCTGTTCGGCAAGGGCCTGCTGACCGGCCTGTCCAATCCCAAGGCGATCATCCTGTTCAGCGCGGTGTTCCCGCAGTTTGCCGCCGTTGGGCAGGACAGCGCTGCCGGAGACATCGCCATTCTTGGCCTGACCTTCCTGGTCTTGCAGTTCGCCAGCGGCTGCCTTTATTGCTACTTCGGCCAGCGGATCAAGCATGTGCTCGAGTCGCCGCGCAAGCGCGTGCTGTTGCAGAAAGTCACGGCAGTCTTGCTGCTGGCGGTGGCGATGTTGCTGGCCCGTGGATTCTCCAGCTAGGCCCCTGGCGTCAAGTGTTTGGCAAGGTGATTGGCGTGGGGGATAACCCTCTGAGCGGTAGTGGCTATTTGCCGGTCCCCTGATAGACTTCCAGCATTCATCCAGGATCAGCCAGATCATGCCAGCCGCAGGAGGAAAAGGACTTCCGCTCGCCAAACGCCTGTACAAATCGCGGACCCTGGGGCTGACGCTCGGGTTCGTCTGTGTCTGGGCCGGTATGTACCCACTGGATCCACCTGGCTGGGTCTGGGCCTGGATGCTGATCAACGCTTTTGCCTGGCCGCACCTGGCCTACCGGCTGTCGCGCCGCACCGAAAACTCCCTGCGCGCCGAACGCCGCCACCTCTTGGTGGACTCGTTTTGTGGCGGTTTCTGGGTCGGTGCCATGCACTTCAACCCGCTGCCCAGCGTCACCACGTTGTCGATGATGACCATGAACAACGTCGCCATTGGCGGGTTCCGCTTCATGCTGATGGGCTGGGTTGCCCAGGCGCTGGGGCTTGGTGCGGCACTGCTGCTGTTCGCCCCGGCCTATATCGCCCTGACCACGCCCACCCAACTCTATGCCTGCTTGCCGATCCTGATGCTCTATCCGCTGGCGCTGGGCTGGATCTGTTATCGCCAGGCCATCACCCTGGCCCAACATAAGCGCGACCTGCTGGCTTTAAGCCGAACCGACAGCCTGTCCGGGCTGCTCAACCACGGCGCCTGGAAAGACCACCTGGAAATCGAGTTTGCCCGCTGCCAGGGCGGCCAGCAGGGCGCTGCGATTGCACTGATCGATATCGACCATTTCAAGATCATCAACGACACCTACGGCCATGTCACCGGCGACATCGTGCTGCGCCAACTGAGCAAAATCCTGCGTCAGAACCTGCGCGCCACCGACCTGGCCGGGCGCTACGGTGGCGACGAATTCTGCGTGATCCTCCCGGACATGCCCCTGGGCCACGCCACCGAAGTGATGGACGCCCTGCGCGACCGCTTCAACTCCCTGGGCTACGCCCAAGACCCGACACTGCGCGCCAGCCTGAGCATCGGCCTGGCGCCGTATCAAGCGTCCCACGGCGATGCGACCAGTTGGCTGAACGACGCCGACCAGGCGTTGTATGAGGCCAAGAGCGGCGGGCGCAATCGGGTGCGGTCGGTGCAAGGAGGGTGGGTGCGGTCGGTTTGAAAGGCCCTCACAGACGACTCGCGACCTGTAGGAGCCGGCTTGCCGGCGATGGCGATTTGATAATCACCATTGGGGTGGGATTATTGAATTTTTATAGTCCCAGGCACTTATTGAAATTAGCCGCTCCTTCAGTATCAAAGCCTGCAGGTGATGATGGTTTTTCTAGTGTCTTGTACAAGGGTTTATTTATTTTAACGATTCTCCCCAACGCACGCGAAAATTAACTTGCTCCTCGATATCGTTAGTCAGGTCATGTTCATCGTAATCGAATATGCGCACCATCTCTGGGTCAGGCTCACCTAGTTTCATTTCATAGGCCACGAGTCCACCAGACATGGAAGATGACATCGCAGATGGGAAAACATTGATTTTCGAACCTTTGCACAGGAATTTTATTTCGCTGAATTCCTTTCGTAATAAACCAAATGCGCGAAAAATATCCAGCCCGGAGTATGTTTTTTTTGTCTGGTCGGAAAAGGTTATAAAAAGCGCGCATGTGTTTCGGTCATATTCAATTTTTGCTTTTTCAATGTTGCCTTTATTGAGTATGTTTATTTCTATATTTTTCATGCTTTACTTCCTATAAGGGTTTATTAGACTGTAATTCTCGGAGGTGCCATCTTCGTTTATTGGGGTTGCACCTAATATGTCTTTTCGATGAATGCGGCCGGGTATGGCTATTTCTTTTTCTCTTTTGTATTCGGATAGTATTCCTAGTTCTTTGTTTACGTCTCGACCGGGTATATTTTTCAAGGTGTACAAAAAACCATCTTCTAATCCGTAGCTTGTGGCAAATTCTATACCTACTTCCCTTGATGTCGAGGTGGGTACAAAGTTGCTTGGTGGATTCGTATTGTCTAGCGAGTGTAGGAGCAGGTCAGTGCTTTTTCCTCTGCTCTTAAATCCATGTTTGAAAATTTCAAGTGGGTGCCTGGAGTCTCCCCGGTAAAGATATTGCTTTTTCGTTGCGGGGGCTGGAAGGGAGGGAGCGTGCTCGTCGGCCTTTGTATTGGCGGACGGGTTTTGGCCTTCAGATCCTGGCTTACATTTGTCTTCGCCCGGACACGCATTCAACCCCAACGGATCCACCCACCCCGTAGGGTTAGGCACATACAAATATCCGTTCACCCCACCCGCCAACTTCACCGGGTCTGGGGTCAGGTAGCGTCCGTTATCCGGATTGTAGTAGCGATGCCGGTTGTAATGTAGCCAGCTTTCCCGGTCGTAATACTGCCCCTGAAAGCGCAGTGGGTTGTCGACCTCACTTACGTCCAGCCGGGTGATTTTCCCGTAGGCCTGGTAATGGGCAGACCAGACGATGTTGCCGTCCGCGCTGGTCAGCTCCTGCGGCGTGCCCAGGTGGTCAAGTTGGTAGTGGAAGACCTGTGTATTGGCCGGCCCGAAACCTTCGAGCAAGGCCAGCGGCCTGAAGCTGTCCGGTTCGTAGAGGTAACTGCGGTGCTGGCCCGCCGTGTGCTCGGCGATAACCTTGTCGCCTTGCCAGAAAAACTCTGTCGTCTTGCCCGCCACGGTTTTGCTGATGCGCCGGCCAAATGGGTCATAGCGATAGCTGGCCTGGCTGCCGTCCGGTTGCGTCACGCCGATCAGTCGGTGCTGGCAGTCGTAGCGGTATTCCGTGACCAGTTGCTGTGCGCGGCCACGGCGTTCGCGTATGAGGTTTCCGAAGGCGTCGTAGTCGTAATGCCGGTCGCCTTGTAGTAACAGGCGGTTGCCGACGACGATGCCGGGGCCTGGGCGGTCTTGCATCAGCAGGTTGCCCGCCGGGTCGTGGGCGAAGCGTTCGGTGGGGGCCTGGGAGTGGTCGGCGCGGGTCAGGCGGTCGAGGGGGTCGTAGTGGTAGTCGTGCTGGCCCTTGCGGGTGTCGAGCAGGCGGGTGAGGTTGCCGCTTTTGTCGTAGGTGTAGTGGCGGTGTTGGTGTTGGGTCAGGCGGCCCTGGTCGTCGTAGTGGTAGTGGCTGAGCAGTTGGCCCTGCTGGCGCTGCTGTTCGCGGCCGGCCTTGAACAGGTGCGAGGTGAGTGTCCGGCCATTGAGGTCAACCGTGGCGAGGTGGCCGCCCTTGTCGTGGTTGAAGGTCAGGTGGTTGTTGTCGGGCAGGCGCAGGTGGTCGAGTTGGCCGCAGCTGTCGTAGCCGTAACGCAAGGTGCCCCAGCCCTGGTGTTCGGCGGTCAGGCGGTTTTGGCTGTCGTATTCGTAGTGCAGCGGCCAGTGGCCGTCGTCGACGCTTAGGAGATTGCCGAGGCGGTCGTAGGTGTAATCCACCGTGCTGCCATCGGGCAGGTTTTTTCGGATGAGGCGGCCGGCGTTATCGCGCTGGTAGGCGGTAATCAACTGACGGTCATCGTCGCCGAACTCGGTTTTTTCCTGCAGGTGGCCGTTGAGGTCGTAGACGTAGGCGGTGCGTTTGCCGTCGAAACCGGTTTCCTGCTGGATCAGGCCGTTGGCGTAGTACTTCAGTTGGTACAGCTCACCGGCTTCGTTTTCGATTTCGCTCAGCAGCAGGCGGGTGTTGTCGTAGCGGTATTTGAGTTGAGAACCATCGGGATTGATGCGACGACTGATCAGGTGCAAGCCATCGGCATATTCATACCGGGTCACACGCCCCAGTTCATCGCGCTCGGCGATGATTTTTCCGTATGGGTTGTAGCTCAATTCGCGGGTGGCGCCGCCCGGCAATACCACTTTGATCAGGCGGCCTACAGCGTCCCACTGATACTGGGTCAGGGCGCCATGTTCATCTTCACGGGCAATCTGCCGGCCCAGGTCGTCATAGCGATAACGGCGCACGCCGCCGTTGGGCAGTTGCTCCCCAACCAACTGCCCAAGGTCATTCCAGGTCAGGCGCTGACAGCTATGGTCCGGATACCAAACCGCTAAAAGCTGCCCGCGCTTGTCATAGCTGTACTCGGTGACATTGCCGTCCGGATCAGTCTGGCGGGTGATATCGCCCTGATCATTACGCTGGTACTTCCAGACCGCCGCACCCCGGCGCATGACCCGTACGAAACCATGCTCATGCTCGTAGGCGGTAGGCTCGTCATCCCCCGGAAACAGCGCCACCAATCGCCCGGCCTCGTCGTACTGATAGGCCGTAATCGCCCCGAGTGGATCCTGCTCAACCGTCAGCCGACCCTGGGCGTCGTAGGACTTGAAGTGCTCGCCACCATCCGGATCGACCCGCTGCACCAGCCGTGCGCGCAGGTCATGCACGTAGACTTCCTGGCTGCCATCAGCGTTAAGCAGGGTGACGCGGCCGTCGTCATCCCAGACATAGCGCGTATCCATCTGCGCAAAACTGGCCCAATGCCGCACACAGCGCGCCGCCTTGCCAGACCGTTCCCACGCCCAGAAGAAACTCGCCCCACCGGCCAACTGCCGCTCAGTGATTACCGCAAGGCTGTCGTACTGATAGTGCTCGCTTTCGCCTACAGCATTGATCGCCTCAACCAGTCGCCACTGTTCGTCATAGCGGTAGGAAACGACGTTCTGCTCAGTCACCCAGGCGTCATCCGCTTCGCTCTCAACACGAAACACCTGGTAGTCCACCGCCACGATATGCCCGCGGTCGTAACGCAGCAGCAACGCCCGCCCGGCATCGTTATCCAGGCGCAGAATCCGCCCCGATACATCGCGGGAAATACGCAGGCGGTTGTCATACCCATCGCTGATCGCCGTCAGCACACCGTCTTGAAAGTGGTAGAACCGTGCCCCTTGAGCCAGCACCAGTTCATCCGACGCCGCCCCGAGATAGATCGCTGCCTCGGCCAGGCTATTGCTGATGGCCGGGCGGGCAATGGACGGTAGGGGAAAGGTGGTGCTGCGGTTCTCGTGATCGGTCCACACCACTGACTCGCCGGCCACCTCCAGCCGCTGGGCCAGGGAATGGCTCCAGCCAAACCCCAGCCCGCAATCCACCTCCACGGCACTGGTGCGATACAGCCGCGTCCAGGCAAACGGCAGTACGCCATCCAGTTCGCCATCGGTCAGGGTCAGCAGTTCTTCGCCGGCAGTACGCCATCCAGTTCGCCATCGGTCAGGGTCAGCAGTTCTTCGCCAGTGACCATGGACACCGGGCAGCCATGGGTCGCAGTTTTATCGGCGCTGGCGCTGGCCGCGCCGTTGGGGTTTTTCGCGGAGGAGGGCGCGTCGTCCACCGCCTCATGTTTGATCAAGGCCGTCTTGGGCGCGGATTTTGCCCGCACCAGTGGCACCGGATTGGCGACTTCAATCGCGCCGGCCTTGAGTGGCACGCTGGGCACCGTTTTGATCTGTGTTGCGCGGCTGCCCAGTAATAACGGCTTGAGCGCCTCGGCATGGGGCCCCAACCCGGTTTGTGCAAACGGTCGGGCCATCTGCTCCAGCCACTGGCGGACTCGCCCCGACTTGACCTTGCCCAGCACTTGCGCGCCCAGGCGCACCGTCACGCCCATGCCGGCAGTGACCCACACCAGCAACAGGTTGATCAGCACTTGGGCGGTGATTTGCCCCAGCAGTTCGTTCAAGTACGGCGGCGGCAGCATGCGCATCCAACTGACCAGCGCCGACAGATAGATAAACAGCAGCGGCTCGTCGCTGAGCACCAGCAGGCCATTGGCGATGGCGTCCTGGCTCAGTTGCAGCAGGGCATCCAGTTCGGTCTGGGAGAGGTATTGCAGGAGTTTCTCGCTGTTGGGCCCAAGGTCCGCCAGCCATTCATACAATTGCTCGATGTTGTCCCACAGTTCATGCAGTGCGTCGCCAAATCCACGGGCATAGGCTTGGTCCAGCAGGCGATAGCGCTGCACAAAATTGGCTTCGGAGTAGTCCTGCCACAGCGGTGCAAATGTGCTGGTCCAGTCCTTGCGCAAGCGGCTTTCCAGCGGCGCAATGATCGACTGATAAGACGCATACAACGCCTTGACGTGGTCTTTGGAAACGTTGGGGTAGAAGGTGATCCGATACGACTGGTCGCGGGTACAGTCGGTGACTTCGAGAATGCCGCTGGGGCCGATGGTTTTGTAAATGGGCTCGCCTAGCGGGCCACCGTCCTGGGGGATGGCTTGCAGCATCACCGGGGTGTTGCCGATGGGCACAAAGCGTGTGCTTTGGAACAGGTGCACCAGAGTCAACGAGCCACTGGCCTTGCACATCGCGACCGTGCTGCTGGGGGCTTTGGACGCAATGGGCGCCACCAGCGCCACCTCATCGCCCACCTTGAAGACCTGTTCCAGCTCCAGCGCCGAGAAGCTCCAGAAGCTCTCGGCCCAGGCGTCATAGGTGTTCAGGCATTGCCGGAAGTCGCTGAGAACCGCTTCGACGTCCCGTGTCTTGAAGTCCATGGCCGCCAGGACCATAAAACCCATGGCGGTATTCAAGAGGTTGCACCCTGGATCAGGGCATCAGTGGATATGTGCATCGGCGGTCCCTCGCGCTGTGTGGTCAGGCGAGGGACTTTGCAGAGGTTTTCAGCGGGTATAAGTAGAGTTTATCTGGCTGCAGGGTGGGATATTTCGGTGGATGGCGTTGGCCAAGCGTTGACCTAGTTGTAGGAGTGGGCTTGTGTGGGAGCGGGCTTGCTCGCGAAAGCGTAGTGTCAGTCGCCGAATTTATTGACTGATCCACCGCTTTCGCGAGCAAGCCCGCTCCCACACAAGCCCACACAAACACACACACACATTGGATTTATGGGGTTTGGGGGATTGCTGCCCGCTTCTTGTCCCGGCCCAACACCAAGCTGCACAACGCCGGCAAGAACAGCAGCGTCAACACCGTCCCCACTAGCACCCCACCAATCAGCACATAAGCCAGCGACGACCAGAACACCGATAACGTCAGCGGAATAAACGCCAAGGCCGCCGCCAGTGCGGTCAATATCACCGGCCGTGCGCGGCGTACGGTGGCTTCTATAATCGCTTCGCTGGTTGCCATGCCCTGTTCCTGATTCTGGCGGATCTGATCGGTGAAGATCAGCGTGTTGCGCATCAGGATTCCGCCAATTCCGATCAGCCCCAGGATCGCATTGAAGCCGAACGGCTGGTTGAACAGCAGCAGGGTCGGCACCGCGCCGATCAAGCCCAGTGGCGCGGTGGCGAAGACCATGAACATCACGCCGAACGAGCGCACCTGGAACATGATCACTGTCAGGGTCAGCAGGATCATGATTGGGAACAGCGCCGCGAGGGCCACGTTGGCCTTGGCGCTTTCTTCCACCGGGCCGCCAATGTCCAGGCGATAGCCGGTCGGCAATCGTGCGATCAGCGGTTGCAGGTCTTTGTAGACCGCCATTTCTACATCGGGCGGTTGCACGCCGTCGACGATGTCGGCGCGTACTTCGACGGTGCTCGCGCGGTTGCGGCGCTTGAGGATCGGTTCTTCCATCACTGCCTGCAAATGCCCCACCTGAGCCAGGGGTACCGACACCCCGGCGCTGTTGGTCAGGGTCATATTGTCGAGGTTGCCGAGGTCTTCACGTTGGCTGCCCTGGGCACGGGCTACCACCGACACCGTACGGTTGCCTTCGCGCACTTCAGTGATGGGGTTGCCGCTGAGCAGGGCATTGAGTTGGGATTTCACCTCGTCGGGGGTAAAGCCCAACAGTCGCAGGCGATCCTGGTCCAGCACCAGGCGATAACCGCTGCTGCGCTCGCCCCAATCGAGGAACGCATCCTTGGTCAGGTGGTGGGCGGCGACCACCTGGCGCACTTCTTCAGACAGGCTGCGCAACACATTCACGTCCGGACCCGACACGCGAAACACCACCGGGAAGGGCACCGGCGGGCCGAACAGCAATTGCGTGACGCGTACCCGCGCGGCGGGGAATTCGCCGGCGGCGATACGTTCGCGCATGCGCAGTTTCAAGGCGTCCCGGGCCTGGGCATCAGGGGTTTGCACGATCAGTTTGGCGAACGCCGGGTCGGGCAACTCAGGGTTGAGCGACAGAAAAAAGCGGGGCGCACCGCCGCCCACATAGGTGTCGACCATCCGGGTCTGCGGTTCCTGCAGCAGCGCCTTTTCCAGTTGCGCCGCTACCGCCTCGGTACTTTTGAAGGCACTGCCCGGTGGCATATACACCTCCAGGATCAGTTCGGAGCGGTCGGAGTTAGGGAAGAACTGCTTCTTCACCACGGCCATGCCCAAGCCGCACAGCACAAACGCCGACACTACCAGGCCGGTCACCAGCCAGCGGCGGCGTACGCAGGTTTGCACCAGGCGGCGCAGTTTCTGGTACCAGGGGCCGGCATAGATTGCGTCGTGGCCGCCGGGCACCGGCTGGATGTTCGGCAGCAGTTTGACCCCCAGGTACGGGGTAAATACCACCGCCACCAACCAGGAGGCGATCAGGGCAAAGCCTACGATCCAGAAGATATTGCCGGCATACTCGCCCGCAGCAGAACGGGCAAAGCCCACTGGCAGAAAGCCGATGATCGTCACCAGGGTGCCGGTCAGCATGGGGGCGGCGGTGGAACTCCAGGCGAAGGTGGCGGCGTGGATGCGGTCGAAACCTTCTTCGAGTTTCACCACCATCATTTCAATGGCGATGATCGCGTCGTCCACCAAAAGCCCCAGGGAAATAATCAGCGCGCCGAGGGTGATGCGGTCAAATTCACGGCCGGTCAGCAGCATGATCACAAACACGATGGACAGGGTCAGCGGCACCGCTGCCGCCACCACCAAACCGACGCGAAAGCCCAGGGCCAACAGACTGATGAGCATCACCACGGCCAGGGCGACGAAGAATTTGAGCATGAATTCATCGACCGCCAGGCGGATGTTTTTCGCCTGGTCGGAGACTTTCGCGAAGTTGACGCCCAGGGGCAGGTCCGCCTGGATCCTCGCTTCCTGGGCCTTGAGGCTCTTGTCCAGGTCCAGGCCGTTCCAGTGTTTTTCCATGATGATGCCGAGCATCAACGCTGGGTCGCCCTGGTGGCGAATGCGGTAGCTGGGCGGGTCTTCATAGCCACGGCTGACGGTGGCGACGTCAGCGATGCGCAGCACTTTGCCGTCCACCGGCAGCGGCACGTTTTCGATCAGCGCCAGGCTGTCGAAGGCGCCGTCGATACGGATATAGGCGCGGGCACCGGCGGTTTCGACAAACCCCGACGGGGCCACGGCGTTTTGCGCGGCGAGGGCGGCGAAGATCTGCTCGGGCTTGATCCCCAGGGTGGCCAGGCGCTCGTAGGAGAACTCGACAAACACCCGCTGCGCCTGCTCGCCGAGGATATTGACCTTCTTCACCCCCGGTAGCCTGAGGAAGTCCTGGCGCATGGCTTCGGCCATCTGTACCTGTTGGCGATGGGGCAGGTGTTCGGCTTCCAGGGCGTACAGGGCGAAGTACACATCGGAATATTCATCGTTGAAGAAGGGTCCGATCACACCCTTGGGCAGCCTGGCGGCTTCGTCGCTGAGTTTTTTGCGGGTCTGGTAGAACAGGTCCTGGATTTCATTGGGGCGCGTGGACTCGAGGAAGGTCATGCGCATCGACACAAACCCCGGTTGGGCGATGGTTTCCACCCGATCGTAGTAGTCCAGTTCCTGCAGGCGCTTTTCCAGGCGGTCGGCCACTTGCTCCTGCATCTCCTGGGCCGTGGCGTCGGGCCAGGCGGCGCTGATGGTCATGACCTTGACCGTGAACAACGGGTCTTCGGCACGTCCCAGTTTGCCAAAGGAAAAAATCCCGGCGGCGAGTATCGCGAGAATCAGGAACAGCGTGACGGCGCGGTGTTTGACCGCCAGTGCGGAGAGGTTCAGGCCATGCATGCTCAAGGTTCCTGCCGGCGATTGAGGGTCAGTGCCTGGGCGGGCAACAGGCGCACGCTGTCACCCTGGTGCAGCAGATGCGCGCCGAGGGCGACGATCAGTTGCCCGGGGCTGACGCCGCCGGAAAGCAAGGCTTCTTCCTGGCCCAGGCTGGCCACCGTGACCGGGGCGAAGCTGACCTTGTCATCGGCACCAATCAGCCAGACTCCGGTGCCGTTGCCGGCATCCTGCAGGGCGCCAATCGGCACGCGGGTCTGTGGCGGTTGGCCGTTGCCTTGCAGGCGCAAGGTGATGGTGGAACCGAGGGCGAAACGCTCAACCGTGCCGTGCAATACATAGCGCGCTCGGTAGGTGCGGGTGACGGGATCGGCGCTGGCGGACAGTTCGCGCAAGGTGGCGTTGACGGCGTGGTCCGGCGCGCCGAACGGCAAGGCCAAGGCTTTTTGCGAGGCGCGGTCGCGCTGGTTTTCCGGCAGGTTGATGATTGCTTCCCGTGCTCCGTCGTGGGCCAGGCGTGCGACGATCTGCCCTTCGGCCACCACCTGGCCGCGCTCCACCCGCACATCGGTGATCACCCCGTCGCCATCGGCTCGCAGCACCGAGTAGGTGCGACGGTTTTCGATCTGGCTGGCATCCGACCGGGCGGCGGCAAGCTCCGCTTCGGCGACCCGCAGGTTAGTCGCGGACTGGTCGAAAATCTGCCGTGACACAGCGCCAGTGCTGGCCAGGCGCTGGTAGCGGTTTGCGTCATCGCGGCGCTGGCGTAACTGGGCCTGGGCGGCGTTGACGCGGTTGTTCGCCGAACGCAGCGCCAGTTCGAAGTCGCCGATGTCCAGCACCAGCAAGGTGTCGCCACGGGAAACGTGTTGGCCGGGATCGACCTTGCGTTCGATCACCTTGCCGCTGACTCGAAACCCCAGATCACTTTCGGTCCGGGCCGCCACCACGCCGGTATAGGCGTTCTGCTGGCTGGCGGCGGCTTCGGCCTTGGCCGCCAGCACCGGACGTGGTGGCGCAGCATTGGCGCTGGGGTCGGCCTGGCTGTTGCAGCCGCTGAGCAGCAGCAACAGCGCCAAGGGCGGGAAAAGGCTTTGAAGGAGAAGGCGTGTGCTCATTTCAGGCTCCTGGTGCTGCTGGGTCAGTAAAAATTACAGCTGTAATATTTTGTCGAATATTACGACCGAAATATAATTTAATCCAGCCCCTAAAAGTGAGTTGAGCGGGAGAGTGGCGACATCAAGTCGTCCCATGTATGGAACGATGCGAGCCAAATCCGCCGCCTACCGCCTTATTGGTATTGGATTTAAGGTGTATGCACATTGGAGGACCATCATGAAAAACATCATCGGTATCTACACCAGCCCACGTGGCCATTGGGTTGGCGACGGTTTCCCGGTTCGCACGCTGTTTTCCTACGACACCATGGGCAAGCACATCAGTCCGTTCCTGCTGCTGGACCACGCCGGCCCGGAAAATTTCACCCCCACCACCCAGCGACGTGGCGTGGGCCAGCATCCCCATCGCGGCTTTGAAACCGTGACGATCGTCTACGAAGGTGAAGTCGAGCACCGCGATTCAACCGGTGCCGGCGGCACCATCGGCCCGGGTGACGTGCAATGGATGACGGCAGCCAAAGGGATCCTGCATGAGGAGTTCCATTCCCAAGCCTTCGCCAAACGAGGTGGAGCCCTGGAAATGGTGCAACTGTGGGTCAATCTGCCGGCCAAGGACAAAATGAGCGACGCCGGCTACCAGACCATCCTCGACGGCGATATTCCCTCGTTGCCCCTGGCCAACGGTGCTGGCAGCCTGCGCCTGATCGCCGGTCAGTTCGCCGGCCATACAGGCCCGGCGCGCACCTTCACGCCGATTGACGTGTGGGACCTGCGCCTCAACGGTGGCAAGGCCGTGACCCTGGACCTGCACGCCGGGCGCAATAGCGCGCTGGTGGTGCTCAAAGGCACCGTGCAAGTCAACGGCGGTGAACTGGCCCGGGAAGGGCAACTGGTGCTGTTCGAGCGTGATGGCGAGCAGATCAGCCTGGAGTCCAACGCCGACGCCATGGTGCTGTTGCTCAGTGGTGAACCCATCGACGAGCCCATCGTCGGTCACGGCCCGTTCGTGATGAACACCGAGCAAGAGATCCACCAGGCCTTTGCCGACTTCCAGTCCGGCCAATTCGGCCAACTGCACGGCGCCGCCGATTGATTGGTGGCGCCCTATACCCGCCAACTGCATTTCATGCGATCTTCAGGGCATTCGCCCTGGAGTCGCCTGGATGCTGTCTTTTATCGCCGCTCACCCGATGCTGTGCGCCCTGGCGCTGATCCTTATCGATATCGTCGTCTGGCGTCTGTTTTCGGCCAGCCCCGGCAACTGGAAATTGATCGCGCGCCTGGGGATTTTCGCTGTGTTCAGCGCCGTGCTGTTCAACGACGGCATGAACCCCATGCAACTGGCGCCCTATGCCGACAACACCCCGCTGCACCTGGCCGCCACGGCATTGCAGATCGGCTGGTGGTTGTTCGCCGCACGCACCCTGACGGTCTTGCTCGGGGCCTTGATGATGCAGCGGGTCGGCCATACCGGGCGGTTGCTGCAAGACCTGATGGGCGCGGTGATCTTCCTGATCGCGATCATCGCGGCCATGGCCTATGTGCTCGATCTGCCCGTCAAGGGCGTGCTGGCGACGTCCGGCGCGGTGGCGATCATCGTCGGCCTGGCCTTGCAGAGCACCTTGAGCGATGTGTTTTCCGGGATCGTGCTCAACACCACCAAGCCCTACCAACTGGATGACTGGATCTCCATCGACGGCACCGAAGGCCGGGTGACGGATATCGACTGGCGCGCCACGCGCCTGCAAACCTCCCAGGGCAGCATGGCGGTGATCCCCAATTCGCTGGCGGCCAAGGCCAAGATCATCAATTTCTCGCGCCCGGCCGATATGTTCGGCCTGGCGGTGAGCCTGCAAGTCAGCCCCCATGCGCGCCCACAAACGGTGCTCGAAGCCTTGGAGCGTGCCATGCAGGGCTGCCGGCAATTGCTGGCCAAACCGGCGCCAAGCGTGGCATTCAAGACCTCCACGAGCGGCGGCGTGGAATATGAAATCAGCGGCTTTGTGCCGGCCATGGGCCTCAAGCGTGAGGTGCGCAATCAGCTTTACGACCTGGCCTACCGGCATTTGCAGGCGGCTGGCGTAAGCCTGCTGTCGAGCGCCGAGAGCCCCACCTCGCTGGCCACCTCGCCGGCGCGGGCGCTGTTGGAAAGCTCCAATATCTTCTCGACCCTGCGCCAGGAAGAGAAGGAAACCTTCAGCCAGAACATGACCCTGCGCACCTTCCGCGCCGGCGAGATGATCCTGCCGACGGGGGAGGTCAGCGATCATCTGTTTATCATCGAGTCCGGGGTCGTTTCGGTGATGCTGGTCAAGGCCGGGCACACGTTCGAAGCCGGGCGCATGGGGCCAGGTGAAGTGATCGGCGAGGCCGGGATCCTGGGTGAGCAAAGCGTGCCGGCAGACTTTGTGGCGAAGACCTACTGCACCCTCTATCGCATCGAAAAGGAATACCTCAAGCCGTGCCTGGACGCGCGCCACGATATCAGCGAAGCCATGCAAAACCTCCTGGATTTCCGCCTGCACGCCGCCCAGCACCTGACCCAGGATGCGCCAATCGTACCGGTGAAAAAGGGCTTCTTGCATTGGCTGCGCAGCCGCGCCTGAAGCGCTTGGCATTGGCTACCTGTTCTTCGCCCGGATTGGCTATTTGTGCAGGGTAGTGGGGTGATTAAGCTGGGCACCAATCCCCACTGTCCTGGAGTAACAACATGTCTGCCCGTATCGATTTCTACACCGCTTCCCCTGACGCGATGAAAGCCATGCTCGCCCTGGAAGCGGCCGTCGGCAAATTGTCCATCGAACTGCCGCTGCTGGAGCTGGTGCGCCTGCGCGTGTCCCAGATCAACGGCTGCGCCTTCTGCCTGGACATGCACACCGCCGATGCACGCAAGGGTGGCGAGACCGAACGTCGCCTGTACACCCTTTCGGCCTGGCGTGAAACGCCATTCTTCACCCCACGGGAACGTGCCGCCCTGGCTTGGGCCGAAAGCCTGACACTGATCAGCCAGACCCACGCCTCGGACGAAGATTACGCGTTGCTCAATGCCGAATTCAGCCCGGCCGAACAGGTGGACCTGAGCGTGGCCATCGCCACCATCAACAGCTGGAACCGCCTGGCGGTGGGCTTTCGCAAGATGCCCAAGTAACACCATTCAAAGATGGGCGCTGGCTATTACAGGCCAGCGGACCAATCCCCTGTGGCGAGCGGGCTTGCCCCGCGCTGGGCTGCGAAGCAGCCCCAATAAGCCGAATGCGGTGTGCCAGATACTCCCTCGCGGCTGGTTTTGGGGCTGCTTCGCAGCCCAGCGCGGGGCAAGCCCGCTCGCCACAACAGCCCGTTGCTGGGGGCGGGGTCAGAAGTTGACGGAGGCACTCAAGCGCGCTGTCAATGGCGCGCCCTGGAACAGATAGTCATCGCCCATGTATTCGCCCGCGTCACGCCAGTAGCGCTTGTCGAACAGGTTGTCGACGCTCAGGCGAAACACCGTTTCATAGCCGTCGACCTTGGTGGTGTAGCGGCTGCCAATGTTGACCAGCGCATAGTCGCCCACTTCCACATTGCCGGTGCGATTGGCGTTCTTGCTGGCGCTGTATTGCACGCCGCCGAGTACCGCCAAGCCGTTGACCCACGGTAGGGCGTAGTCGGCATACACGCTGGCGCGCAGCTTGGGCACGTTGATCGTCTGGTGACCTTCGTATTGCGGCGTGCCGCTGCCGTTTACCCGGGCGCGAATCGCCGCCACGCTGGTGGCGATCTGCAGACGCTCGGTGGCCCAGCCATTGGCCGACAGCTCCAGGCCCGTGTTTTTCTGCTGGCCCTGCTGCACGTAGGTGAAGGTACCGGCGCTGTCGGGCTTGGCGTACTGGTAGGCCTGGCGTGTCTGGAACACGGCGGCGGCGAAGCTGATGCGGCGCCAGTCGTATTTCACCCCGGCTTCGAGCTGGCGGGAAACGGTTGGCGCAAGTATCTGGCCGGGAATCCTCGCATACCACGGTGCTTCGCCGCCCAGCGACAGGCCTTTGCTGTAGCTGGTATACAGCGACAGGTTTTCCATCGGCTTGAAGATCAAGGCAGCGTTGGGCAGGAACACATACTTCTGGGTATGGCGAGCCTGCACCCCAGTCTCGTCGAAGGTTTTTTCATCCAGGCGCACTTCACGGCCACCGAGCACGGTTTGCCATTGCTCGTTGAAACTGATGCGGTCGGTGACGAACAGCCCGTACTGGCGGCTGTCGAGGCGCCGGTGACTGTCCTTCAAGGGCTCGTTGGTGGGCTTGAAGGTTTCCGGGTCCTGATTGATGTTGCCGGTGCCGACGTATTCGTTGACCGACTCGCGCTTGTCGATCACCCGACGGAACGCGCTGGTGCCGAAGGTCAGTTCATGGCCTATCCCCGCAGTGTCGAACAGCCCAGTCATTGCCGCCTGGATTTCATCATTGCGCCGGGTGTCGTCGGGGCTTCGGTAGTCGTAGACGTCGTAGTCACCCTCGGGGCTGAAAGTGTTCGCGTTGCACGTGCCAACGTAGTAGCAACCCCAGGCAAACGAACTGTAGTCATCAATCACCACCTTGCTGCGGGCCGCGCTGACGCTGCCTTTCCACTGGTCGCTGAAGCGGTACTCGAACTTGCCGTTAAGATTCAGCGATTCGATGCCCACCTGTTTGGAGCCGCTCTGATGGCCGAGCAGTTTTTTCGGCGAGGCGTCATGGGGCACTTCGGTGCCGCCGAGCAGTTGGTAGCCGGGCACCGAGCGCTGCTGCTTGTCCTGGTATTCGGCATCCAGTTGCAGCACGGCGTCGGGGCTGATGTTCCAGTCGAAGGCCAGCGACACAAAATCGCGCTGGCCATTGGCGTGTTCGACATAAGAGTTGAGGTCTTCATGGGCGACGTTGGCGCGCAGGCCAAATTGCTGTTCGCTGCCAAACCAGCCGCCGACATCGGTGGCGATATAGCCGCTGCCGCGATCATCGGTGGACAGTGTGACCGAACGCACGTCTTCCGGGCGCTTGGTCACGTAGTTGATTACGCCGCTGGGTTCGGCAATCCCGCTTTGCAGGCCCGCCAGGCCCTTGAGCAATTCCACCCGCTGCTTGTTTTCCAGGGCGACGTTCTGCTCGCCGGTGATGGTGCGGCCGTTGATCTTGTAGCTGCTGGCAGCATTCAGGGAAAAGCCCCGGACCACGAAGTTTTCGTAGTAGCCGATCGGCGCGTAGCTTTCGCCCACCGAGGCGTCGTTGCGCAGCACTTCACTGAGCAGACGTGCCTGCTGGTCCTTGATCAGCGCGGCATTGATCACGGTGATCGAGGCCGGGGTGTCGAGCAGCGGCGCTTGTTCGAAACCGCCGACCGAAGCGCTTTGCGCGCGATAACCGGACTCATCCTCGCCCTGGATATTCAGCGCTGGCAATTCAAGCTCAGCCGCCAGGCTGTTGCCAATGCCGCCGCTGAGCAGCAGGCCGAGGGCCAAATGTGAGGTGACGACGGGGCGAAAACGCAAAACCATGGGGGCAAGGCCTTAAAGCGCGGGGCGGGGGCGCATAAGCTAGGCATAACTGCGCGCCTTTACAAGTACTCGCCTTGGCGCGTTGATGTGAGACGTTGCGTCTCAAGCCCCACGCCAGTTCATTCGGGCCTCGACAGTGCTACCCCACACCTGCGATAGACAAGGCTTCGCTTATCGTTGCAGGAGATCATCATGAGTATCGCTGGAAAAGTTGCACTGGTGACCGGTGCCGGGCAGGGCATTGGCCGGGCCATCGCCTTGCGCCTGGCGCGGGACGGGGCGGATATCGCCCTGGTCGACATCAACAACGCCAAGCTTGAAGCCGTGGCGGCCGAGGTCGTGGCACTGGGGCGCAAGGCCTCGGTGTTTACCGCCGACGTGTCCAAGCGTCAGCAGGTGGTCGCGGCGGTCGAACATGCGCACCAGACCCTCGGTGGCTTCGACATCATCGTCAACAACGCCGGAGTGGCGCAGATCGATTCGCTGCTGGAGGTGACCCCGGAACAGGTCGAACGCACCCTGGGCATCAACGTGCAGGGCGTGTTGTGGGGCATCCAGGCCGCCGGCAATAAGTTCAAGGCGCTCAAACAGAAGGGCAAGATCATCAACGCCTGCTCGATTGCCGGGCATGAAGGCTTTGCCCTGCTGGGCGTGTACTCGGCGACCAAGTTTGCCGTGCGCGCCCTGACCCAGGCGGCGGCCAAGGAACTGGCCAGCGCGGGGGTGACGGTGAATGCCTATTGCCCGGGTGTGGTAGGCACCGATATGTGGGTCGAGATCGACAAGCGCATGGCCCAGATTACCGGTGCTGAAGTTGGCGCAACGTACAAGAAGTACGTGGATGGCATCGCGCTGGGCCGCGCAGAAACGCCGGAGGACGTGGCGGGCCTGGTGGCCTACCTGGCCGGACCGGATTCGGACTACATGACCGGGCAGGCACCGTTGATCGACGGCGGCCTCGTCTACCGCTAAACCCCAGGCTCGACCCGGTAAAAAATGTGGGAGTGGGCAAGCCCGCTCGCCACAACTGCGCTATCTGCCTGGATTTAGGCGTTGCGGCAAAGTTGTGTAGATACCTATGGCTTTCGCGGGCAAGCCCGCTCCCACATTTGGATTGCAGGGTTTCAGGGGTGTTTACCGGGCATATCAATGCCCAGTTGCTTGACCCGGCGATACAAGGTCGCACGGGAAATCCCCAGCGCCTGCGCCGCCGGCAACGGCTTCCAGCGATGGCGCACCAGCGCATCCAGCAGCACCTGCCGCTCTGGGCTCGCACTGTGTTCTACCTCGACTTCCACCCGTTCGCCGCGCACCTCGACCGGCAAGTCCGTCAGTTGGATCGTCCCGCCTTCGCACACCGCACAGGCATAGGCCAGCACATGGCGCAGTTGCCGCACGTTGCCAGGCCAGGCATAGCCCAGCAGTGCCTCAAGCGCTGCCTGGCCGATGCCCACCGTGATCGCGCAGCTGCGTGCTTCCTGCTCCAGCAGACGGTTGATCAAGCCCAATTTGTCGGTGCGCTCGCGCAGCGGCGGCAAGGTGACACGGGCGCAGCCCAGGCGAAAGTACAGGTCTTCACGAAAACCTCCGTCATTGACCAGGGCTGCCAGGTCGCGGTGGCTGGCGCAGATGACCTGGATATCCACCGCTTGGGTTTTCGCCGCACCTAGCGGGGCCACTTCACCTTCGGCCATCACCCGCAGCAAGCGTGTTTGCAGGGTCAGGGGCATATCGCCGATTTCATCGAGGAACAACGTGCCGCCGTGGGCCTGTTGCAACAGCCCGGTCATGCCCTTGCTGGACGCGCCGGTAAAGGCTCCGGCGACGTAGCCGAACAGCTCGCTTTCAATCAGGTTTTCCGGAATCGCCGCACAGTTCACCGCCACGAATGGCCCGTCGCGGCGCGCACTGCGGGCGTGCAGTTGGCGGGCGAAGACTTCCTTGCCGGCCCCGGTTTCACCTTGCACCAGCACCGGCAGGTTGCGGTCCTTGACCCGCACGGCCAGGCGCAGGTGTTCCTCCACCCGTGGGTCGACCTGGGTAGTGGGCAGCGCCCGCGCAGGTTGGCGCCGCGGCGTGTTGACGCGCACCTGCAGCACGCCCGCTTCTCCCAGCCATTGCAATTGCTGGACCGATTGATCGGTCACCGCGCGCAACGCATCGAGGTCGAACACCTCGCCGATATGCATCGGCACCTGGCCAAAACGTCGGCGCAAGGCCTGGCGTGCCTTGCTGTTCAAAGCTTGCAGACGACCTTCCTGGTCCCAGGCCAGCAGCAGGTCGGGTTGGCTGTCGACATAACCCGGCGTGCTATGGGCCTGGAGCACCCAGTGCCGGGCGGCGCTGTGCATGAAGAAGGCGTTTTCGATGGCCTGGGCGCTCTGCGCCACCATCTGGCGCACCAAGTGCTGGCTGCGTCGGTCATCCGGCGATTGCAGCGCCGAGGCGTCCATCACCCCCAGCAGGTTGCCCTGGGGGTCGAAAATCGGCGCGGCGGAGCAGGTCAGGTTGATAAAGGCGGCGCGGAAGTGATCGCGCTTGTGCACCGTCACCGCCGCCTGGCTGGTCAACACCGTGGCCACGCCGCAGGTGCCTTCTTCGGCTTCCGACCAGCAGGTGCCCAGGTACAGGCCGGCCTTGCGGCAGTCGCTGCGGATCGCCGCATCTACCCGGTGGTCGATGGTCTGGCCCTGGGCGTCGGTGAGCATCACGCAGTAGTCGGCATGGCGCACGCGGTGGTGCAGTTGGCTGACTTGCTCGCTGGCAATGCGCATGAACAGCTCGGCGCGCTCGCGGCATTCCTTGAGCAACGGTTCGGTGAGGATCCGTGGCCCCTGCAGCGAGCCGGGATCCAGGTGGTGTTGCTCCATGGAGCGGCGCCATGAATCGAAAATCAGCGACGGCACTGGCGCCTGGGGTAGGCGCTCGGCATTACGGACCACGCGACTGACACAGTCGACATGCTCCCTGGAGTTCGCGGCGAGCATAAGGCCTCCGGTTCTCGATCTTTGTTGTTATGCCCGCCATTAAGCGCCCAGGGGCGCAAGGGGACAAGGGCGGCCTGACCAACTGCCCGCCGTGAGACGCAACGTCTCATCCTGCCTGAGACGCAGCCCGCACGCTGCAATGCGCCGTCTCATTGTGCGGTGGCCTGCCGCACCGGCACAACCGCACGGCACTGCTCTGGATCAAGGCTTTGCCAGGTTTTGCCGCACGTTGGCACAGGCTGTGCTGAACAGGTTGCAGCTGGCCGCAGCCAGCCTTTTGTGTGTCGAGACAACCTGGAGAACAACAAGATGTCCACTCACCTGTCCACCGATCAACTGCTGCATGCCTATACCGTGATGCGCACCATCCGTGATTTTGAAGAACGCCTGCACGTGGAATTCGCCACCGGCGAGATCCCAGGCTTCGTGCACCTGTATGCCGGCCAGGAGGCCTGTGCCGCCGGGGTCATGGCCCATCTCAACGATGAAGATTGCATCGCCTCCAACCACCGTGGCCACGGCCACTGCATCGCCAAGGGCGTGGATGTGTTCGGCATGATGGCCGAGATCTACGGCAAGAAAACCGGGGTATGCGGCGGCAAGGGTGGCTCCATGCACATTGCCGATCAGGAGAAGGGCATGCTCGGCGCCAACGGCATTGTCGGTGCCGGCGCACCGTTGGCGGCCGGTGCGGCATTGGCGTCCAAACTCAAGGGCAGCCAGGGTGTGGCCGTGGCGTTTTTTGGCGACGGCGGTTCCAACGAGGGAGCGGTATTCGAGGCGATGAACCTGGCCGCGATCATGAAATTGCCGTGCCTGTTTGTCGCCGAGAACAACGGCTACGCGGAAGCGACCGGTTCCGGCTGGTCGGTGGCGTGCAAGGACATTGCCGAGCGCGCCGTGGGTTTTGGCATGCCGGGGGTGATCGTCGATGGCAATGACTTCTTTGCCGTCCACGCAGCGTTGGGCGTGGCGGTGCAGCGGGCGCGCCAGGGCGAGGGGCCGACCCTGGTCGAGGTCAAGCTGCACCGCTTCTACGGCCACTTTGAAGGCGACGCACAAACCTATCGTGGCCGCGATGAGGTGAAAAACCTGCGCGAAACCCAGGATTGCCTGGCGCTGTTTCGCCAGCGCTGCAGCACCGAAGGCTGGCTGGACGCGGCGCAGTTCGAGCGCATCGACGCCGAAGTCGCGCAGTTGATCGACGCCGCCGTGCGCCTAGCCAAGTCCGATCCCAAGCCCCAGGCCGCCGACCTGCTCAGCGATGTCTACGTCGCCTACCGCTAATAACAACAAGACCCGGAGAGAATTTTATGGCTCGCAAAATCAGTTATCAGCAGGCAATCAACGAAGCCCTGGCCCAGGAAATGCGCCGCGACCAGAGCGTCTTTATCATCGGCCAGGACGTGTCCGGCGGCACCGGCGCCCCTGGCGAGCAAGATGCCTGGGGCGGCGTGTTGGGCGTAACCAAGGGCCTGTACCCGGAGTTCCCCGAGCGCGTGCTGGATGCGCCGCTGTCTGAAGTCGGTTACGTGGGCATGGCCGTTGGCGCCGCCACCCGGGGCATGCGCCCGGTGTGCGAGTTGATGTTCGTCGACTTTATCGGCTGCTGCCTCGACCAGTTGCTCAACCAGGCCGCCAAGTTCCGCTACATGTTCGGCGGCAAGACCACCACGCCGCTGGTGGTGCGCGCCATGTACGGCGCCGGCCTGCGTGCCGCGGCCCAGCATTCGCAGATGCTCACCTCGATGTGGACGCACATTCCCGGCCTGAAGGTGGTGTGCCCGGCCACGCCCTATGACGCCAAGGGCATGCTGATCCAGGCGATCCGCGACAACGACCCGGTGATCTTCCTTGAACACAAGATGCTCTACAGCCTGCAAGGCGAAGTGCCGGAGGAGCTGTACACCGTGCCGTTTGGCGAGGCCAACTTTGTGCGCGAAGGCAACGATGTGACCCTGGTGACCTACGGGCGCATGCTGCATGTGGCCCTGGAAGCTGCGGCCAACCTGGCGCGCCAGGGCATCGACTGCGAAGTGCTGGACCTGCGCACCACCAGCCCGCTGGATGAAGACAGCATCCTTGAAAGCGTGGAGAAAACCGGGCGCCTGGTGGTGATCGACGAGTCCAACCCGCGCTGCTCGATTGCCACGGATATCAGCGCCATGGTGGCCCAGCGTGGGTTTTCCTTCCTGCGTGCGCCGATCGAGATGGTCACCGCGCCGCATACGCCGGTGCCGTTTTCCGATGCCCTGGAAGACCTGTACATCCCCGACGCGGCAAAGATCGAGGCCGCTGTGCGCAAGATCGCTGACAAGAGGACTGCGGCATGATCCATACCTTGACCATGCCCAAGTGGGGGCTGTCGATGACCGAAGGCCGGGTCGATGTCTGGCTCAAGCAGCCGGGCGACCGGGTAGAGAAGGGCGAGGAAGTGCTCGACGTAGAGACCGACAAAATCTCCAGCAGCGTCGAGGCGCCGTTCAGTGGCGTGTTGCGCCGGGTGCTGGCGCAGAGCGACGAGACGTTACCGGTCGGCGCGTTGCTGGGCATTGTGGTGGAGGGCGAAGCCACGGAAGCAGAAATCGATGCGGTGATCGACAGCTTCAATGAAGGCTTTGTCTCCAGCAGCGCCGAGGCGCAGGCGTCGGGGCCGAGTGCGCAGAAGGTCGAGCTGGGCGGGCGCCTGCTGCGTTACCTCGACCTCGGCGAGGGCGGCACGCCGCTGGTGCTGATCCACGGTTTTGGCGGCGACTTGAACAATTGGCTGTTCAACCATCCGGCCCTGGCCGCCGAGCGCCGGGTGATTGCCCTGGACCTGCCGGGGCATGGCGAGTCGGGCAAGCACCTGCACAGTGGCGATGCCGAGGAGTTGAGCCAGGCGGTGTTGGCGTTGCTCGATCACCTCAAGCTCGAACGCGTGCACCTGGCCGGGCATTCCATGGGCGGGCTGGTTTCGCTGACAGTGGCGAGCCAGGCGCCGGAGCGCATAGCTTCGCTGGTGCTGATCGCCAGTGCCGGCCTGGGCGCGGACATCAATGGTGACTACCTGCAGGGATTCACCGAGGCCAATAACCGCAACGCGCTCAAGCCGCAGTTGGTGCAACTGTTCAGTGACCCTGCACTGGTCACGCGGCAGATGCTCGAAGACATGCTCAAGTTCAAACGGTTGGAAGGGGTGGATCAGGCGCTGCGCCAACTCAATGCCAAGCTGTTCGATGGTGGGCGGCAGATGCTGGATTTGCGCGCGGTGGTAGGGCAGCAGCCGAGCCTGGTGATCTGGGGCAGTGACGATGCCATCATCCCGGTGCGGCATGCTCAGGGGTTGCAGGCCCAGGTGGAGGTCTTGCCGGGGCAGGGGCATATGGTGCAGTTGGAGGCGGCGGAGCAAGTGAATCAGTTGCTGAGTCTCTTCCTCAAATCTCAAGCCTGATAGCAATCAAATGTGGGAGCGGGCTTGCTCGCGAATACGGTGGGTCAGTCAGACACTCATTGCCTGACACACCGCTTTCGCGAGCAAGCCCGCTCCCACAGGGTTGACCGTGTATCAACCATGACGCTTGAGGGTTTCGCTGGGCAGTTCCTTGAACAGTGCCCGGTAGCTATTGGAAAACCGCCCCAAATGCCAGAACGACCAATTCATCGCCACCTCGGCCACCGTGGTGGTGGCTGAACTCAACAACTCGCGGCGCGCGCCGTTCAACCGGCGCAGGCGCAGCCATTGCGCCGGGCTCATCCCGGTGTAGGTCTTGAAGCCCTGTTGCAACTGACGCAGCGGCACACCGGCAATCTGCGCCAGTTGCAGCAGGTTGACCGTTTCATCCGGCGCATCCGCCGCCCACGCGCCAATGCGCGCCATCAACTGGCGTTCTGCGCTGCGTCGCTGCAATGAGTGGCGGTCCAGGCAGACACAGGCGTTGTCGAGGATAAACAGGCAATCGTCCAGTAGTTGCCGGGTGAGGGCGTCGCGGCTGAGCGGGTCGATCACACTGGACAAACGCGTCAGGGTGCCACTGAGCCAGCGGCTGAACAGCGCGTTTTGTTGGCCGGTCAACGGTGCCATGAACAGGCCTTCGAGTCTGGCCACATCCAGGCCATGGCGCTGCACGAACTGCGGGCCAAACACCACCGCCACTTCACGGTAGTTTTCCGGGGTGATCCAGGTATTGCGGCTTTCGCCATTGAGCAGATACAGCGCGTTGTCGCTGCCGTCGAAACAGAAGGCAAGTGAGCCTGGCGGCGCGTTGAAGTGCTGCTCGACGCGGGTATTCATGCACTCTTCGTACACCTGCACACCCTGTAGGTCGAGGTAGCGGATCTGCCCGGCAAAATGCCCCGGGGACATCTGCTGGTACTGCTGCACCCAACCGGGTGTCGCACTGCATTGAGCGGCCACATCACCGGTGGTGAAGGCCTGTACGCGCAAAGCTGTTGCCTGTGTCATGGGTGATCCGTGCGCACTCTATTGGTGCGTTGTGGGTCGTGCAAAGTGGATAGATGCCGGGAAAAGGCTGGCCCAAGATAGACCTCAATGCGCTGGGAGTACAAGCCGGCGCAGCACCCAACCCATGCCGAGGTCTTTATGAATGCCCCTTTCGATCAGCTGTCCACCTGGCTGAAAGAACACAAGATTACCGAAGTCGAATGCGTGATCAGCGACCTGACGGGCATCGCCCGCGGCAAGATTGCGCCCACCAACAAGTTCCTGCATGAGCGCGGCATGCGCCTGCCGGAAAGTGTGTTGCTGCAAACGGTAACCGGGGACTTTGTCGACGACGATATCTATTACGACCTGCTGGACCCGGCCGATATCGACATGATCTGCCGCCCGGTGGCCAACGCCACCTATGTGGTGCCGTGGGCCATCGAACCCACCGCCATCGTGATCCACGACACTTTCGATAAGCAGGGCAACCCCATCGAACTGTCGCCACGCAACGTGCTGAAAAAGGTCCTGCAGCTGTATACCGACCAGGGCTGGCAGCCGATTGTTGCGCCGGAAATGGAGTTTTACCTGACCCAGCGCTGCGAAGACCCGGACCTGCCGCTGAAAACCCCGGTGGGGCGTTCCGGGCGTGCCGAAACCGGGCGCCAGTCGTTCTCCATCGACGCGGCCAACGAGTTTGACCCGCTGTTTGAAGATGTCTATGACTGGTGCGAAGCCCAGGGCCTGGACCTCGATACGCTGATCCACGAAGACGGCCCGGCGCAGATGGAAATCAACTTCCGCCACGGCGACGCCCTCGACCTGGCCGACCAGATCACCGTGTTCAAGCGCACCCTGCGCGAAGCCGCGCTCAAGCACAATGTGGCCGCAACCTTTATGGCCAAGCCTGTGGCCGACGAGCCGGGCAGCGCCATGCACCTGCACCAGAGCGTGGTGGATATCGCTACCGGCCAACCGGTGTTTGTCGACGCTGACGGGCAGATGAGCCAGCTGTTCCTGCAGCACATTGGCGGCCTGCAGAAATACATCCCGATGCTGCTGCCGATGTTCGCGCCCAACGTCAACTCGTTCCGCCGCTTCCTGCCCGACACCTCGGCCCCGGTCAACGTTGAATGGGGTGAAGAAAACCGCACCGTCGGCCTGCGTGTGCCGACTTCCAGCCCCGACGCGATGCGCGTCGAAAACCGTCTGCCGGGTGCCGATGCCAACCCCTACCTGGCCATTGCCGCCAGCCTGCTGTGCGGCTATCTGGGGATGATCGAAAAGATCCAGCCGAGTGCTCCGGTGGAAGGTCGTGCCTATGAACGCCGCAACCTGCGCCTGCCCATCACCATCGAAGATGCCCTGGCGCGCATGGAGGCCTGCGACACGGTCAAGCAGTACCTGGGGGACAAGTTTGTGCGGGGGTATGTCGCGGTGAAACGCGCCGAGCACGAGAATTTCAAGCGGGTGATCAGCTCCTGGGAGCGCGAGTTCCTGCTGCTGAGTGTCTGACTCCACCATCAACCATAAAAAAGGTGTCGATATGCCTCTCGTCAAACAGCTTCTCCCACTGGCCCTGGCCGCAGTGTTCAGCAGCGCCAGCAACGCCGCGCCGACGGTCAGTGTCTACAACTGGACCGATTACATCGGCGAGACCACCCTGGCCGACTTCCAGGCCAAGACCGGGACCAAGGTGGTCTACGACGTGTTCGACTCCAATGAAACCCTGGAGGGCAAGCTGCTGGCGGGGCGTACCGGGTATGACGTGGTGGTGCCGTCCAATCACTTTTTGGGGCGCCAGGTAAAGGCCGGGGCGTTCCTCAAGCTGGACCGCGCGCAATTGCCCAACTACCCGAACCTGGACCCCAAGTTGCTCAAGCTGCTGGAGCAGAACGACCCCGGCAACGCGCACGCGGTGCCGTACCTGTGGGGCACCAATGGCATCGGCTATAACGTCGACAAGGTCAAGCAAGTGCTGGGCATCGACCGTATCGATTCGTGGGCGGTGATGTTCGAGCCCGAGAACCTGAAGAAGCTGCAGCAATGCGGCGTGGCGTTCCTCGATTCGGCGGATGAAGCGTTCCCGGCGATCCTCAACTATATGGGCATGGACCCGCGCAGCGAGGAGGACGGCGATTATAAAAAGGCCGAAGCCAAGTTGCTGACCCTGCGCCCGTACATCACCTATTTCCATTCCTCCAAGTACATCTCGGACCTGGCCAATGGTGATATCTGCGTGGCCTTCGGCTACTCCGGTGATGTGTTCCAGGCGGCCAACCGCGCCAAGGAAGCCAAGAACGGGGTGAACATCGCCTATTCGATCCCCAAGGAGGGCAGCAACCTGTGGTTCGACCTGCTGGCGATTCCTGCAGACGCCACCAACCCGAAAGAGGCCCACCGTTTTATCAACTATCTGCTGGACCCCGAGGTCATTGCCAAGGTCAGCACCTATGTCGGCTACGCCAACGCCAACCCGGCGGCGAAGGCCTTCATGGCACCGGAACTGGTGAATAATCCTGAGGTGTACCCGCCCCAGGAGGTGCTCGACAAACTGTACATTTCCACCACTCCCAGCCCGGCCATCATGCGTGTGATGACCCGTGCCTGGAGCAAAGTGAAGTCCAACCAATGAATCCGTCCCAAGACCACGCCCGCTCTTATTACCGGGCTTCGGCCAATGCCATGCCCGAACGCCCAGCGTTGGCCGAGGACTTGAGTGCCGATGTGTGTGTGATCGGCGGCGGCTTTACCGGCGTCAACACCGCCATCGAACTGGCCCAGCGCGGCCTGTCGGTGATCCTCCTGGAAGCCCGGCGCATTGGCTGGGGCGCCAGTGGGCGCAATGGTGGGCAGTTGATCCGGGGAATCGGCCATGATGTTTCGGGCTTTGCCCGGCATGTGGGCGAGGAGGGCGTGCGTTACCTGCAACGGGCCGGGATCGATTCGGTAGCGTTGGTGGGTGAACGCATCCGTGAGCATGGCATCGACTGCGACCTGCGCTGGGGCTTTTGTGAGTTGGCCAATACGCCGGCGCAATTTGCCGCGTTCAAGGGCGAGCAGCAAAGCCTGGCTGCTCTGGGCTATGTGCCTGAAACCCGGCTGGTGGCGGCGCAGGATATGGCGCAGGTGGTCGGCTCTAAGCTGTACGCCGGTGGTTTGGTGGACATGGGCTCGGGCCATTTGCATCCGCTCAATCTGGTGCTGGGCGAGGCCCGCGTGGCCGAGGCGCTGGGCGTGCGGATTTTCGAGCAAAGCCCGGCGCTGCAACTGAGCCATGGCGACACCGTGCAGGTGCGCTGCGCCAGCGGCACTGTGCGGGCCGCCAGCCTGGTGTTGGCGTGCAATGCACACCTTGAAGAGCTGGAGCCACGCCTGAGCGGCAAGGTGCTGCCGGCCGGCAGCTATATCATCGCAACCGAGCCGTTGCCGGCCGCGCTTGCCGATGAACTGATCCCGCAGAACCTGGCGCTGTGCGACCAGAAAGTCGGCCTGGACTACTACCGGCTCTCGGCAGACCGTCGGCTGCTGTTCGGAGGCGCCTGTCATTATTCGGGGCGTGATCCGGTGGATATCGCGGCTTATATGCGCCCGAAAATGCTCAAGGTGTTTCCACAGCTGGCCACTACTGCCATCGAGTTCCAATGGGGCGGCAAGATTGGTATCACCGCCAATCGCTTTCCCCAGGTCGGCAGGTTGCAGCAGTACCCCAACGTGTTTTACGCCCAGGGCTATTCGGGGCATGGGCTTAATGTTACCCACTGGTGCGCGCGGCTGCTGGCCGAAGCTATCCATGCCGGCCACAGCCAGGGCCTGGAGACCTTCAGCCGAGTGCCGCATATGACGTTCCCGGGCGGCAAGGCCTTGCGCTCGCCATTACTGGCACTGGGCATGTTGTGGTACCGGCTGCGGGAAATGCTGGGATAGGCGTTGTAAGCGGGGTGGCGGGTTAAAACACAGCAACATCGGATCCAATACGCTATAAACCCTCGGTCGCTGTGTAAATCCGAGGCCCCGCTTTTCATGCAAAACCCTTTGCAACGCCCGTTGTGGCAGGTCTACCTGTTCTTTCTTGCGCCGATGGTGCTGTCCAACTTCCTGCAGAGTTTTTCCGGCACCCTCAACGGTATCTATGTCGGGCAAATGCTCGGCACCCAGGCGCTGGCGGCGGTGTCGGGGATGTTTCCCATAGTGTTCTTTTTTATCGCCCTGGTGATTGGCCTGGGGGCGGGCGCTTCGGTGCTGATCGGCCAGGCCTGGGGCGCGGGCGAAACGGCGTTGGTCAAGGTAATCACCGGCGCGACCCTGACCCTGGGCGCGCTGATCGGGCTGATCGCCGCCGTGCTCGGCAGCCTGTTCGCGCGCCCGGCGATGCAAGCTTTGGGCACGCCGTTGGATGTACTGGACGACGCGGTCGGTTATGCCCAGGTGATGATGCTGATCATGCCGTTGTTGCTGGTGTTCATCCTCTACACCCAACTGCTGCGGGGCGTGAGCGATACGGTGTCACCGCTGCTGGCGCTGATCGTTTCGACGGTGGTTGGCCTGTTGCTGACCCCGGCCCTGATCCGCGGCTGGCTGGGGCTGCCGCCCATGGGTATCCAGAGCGCGGCCTATGCCGGCCTGGCCGCGAATGCCGTGGCCATGTTGTTTCTGGTGCTGCGCCTGCGCCACAAAAACCACGTGATGGCGCCGGACCGCGTATTGCTGGCGGCCTTGCGCCTGGACCGGGCGATCCTTGGCAAAGTCCTGCGCATCGGCCTGCCCACGGGCTTGCAGATGGTGGTGCTGTCGTTGTCGGAGCTGGTGATCCTGGCACTGGTCAATGGCCACGGCGGCGTATGGCGCGGTGACGCAGATCGTCAACTATGTGCAATTCCCGGCGCTGTCGATTGCCATCACTGCCTCGATCCTCGGCGCTCAGGCCATCGGCGCCGGGCGCCTGGAACGCATCGGGCCGATCCTGCGCACCGGACTTGCGATCAACCTGTGCCTGACGGGGGGCCTGATCCTGCTCGGTTACGCCTTGTCCCACTGGCTCCTGGGCCTGTTCATCACCGATGACCAGGCGCGGGTCCAGGCCGAACACCTGCTGCACATCATGCTCTGGAGCATTCTGGTGTTCGGCTTCCAGGCGGTGATCGGCGGGATCATGCGCGCCAGCGGCGTGGTGCTGATGCCGGTGGCGATCTCGATCTTCTGCGTGTTGGGTGTGGAGTTGCCGGTGGCATATCTGCTCAATGCACGCTTTGGCCTGGAAGGGGTGTGGATGGCGTTCCCGGTGACCTATCTGGTGATGCTGGGGTTGCAGACCGCGTATTACCGGTTGGTGTGGCGGCATAAGCAGATCAAGCGGTTGGTCTAGAGGCTGGATTGGCGACGGCAAGCAATTGCCCCACTTAATAGGAAGCATTACTATTCACGCCCCGCCTATCCAGTGCATCTCCGATGACTCCCCAGCCGCCCCGCAGACCAGGCTTTTTCGCGTACTACGAAGAGTTGGTCGGGACCTGGACGCGTCGCCTGCGCAATCGCCAGCAGGCCGAGGACCTGGCCCACGATACGTTTGTGCGGGTCTTGGAGTCCAAGTCGGCGCTGGTCGAGCAGCCGCGTGCCTATTTGCACCAGACGGCACGCAATATTGCGGTGGATGCCTATCGTCGTGCGGACCGGCACGACGCGGTGGCGTTGCAGGCCTTTGAACCGGGTGCGTCGCACAGTGGCGACCCGGAGCATTTTATGCACGCCGTGCAGTTGGCGGACTCCATCGAGCGGGCCCTGGCCGAATTGCCCCTCAATTGCCGCAGGATTTTCATCTGGCAAAAGATCGAGGGCCTGACCCAGCAGGAAATCGCCGAGCGCCTGGGGCTTTCTAAAAACATGGTGGAAAAGTATATGATCCGCACCCTGCGGCATCTGCGTGATCGCCTGGACGCGCTGGCCCCATGACCAATGCCCGCTTTGAAACAGGATCTTCCATGATGGATACCCGTGAGTGTGCCTGTGGCAGCGCAGCGGTGCGTGACGAGGCGGCGCAGTGGTTCGTGCGTTTGCAGGACCATCCCTTGAGCGTTGGGGACCAGCATCTTTTTGACGCCTGGCGTGGGGAGCATCCCGCGCATCAGTATGAATTCGAGTTGCTGCAAGGGCTGTGGAGCGTCGCCGACCTGCTGCCCAAGGTTCGTTTGCAGGCCTTGGTCGCTACGCCTGTGCCGCGCAAGCGTCGTGGGAGGGGGCGCTATGCCATGGCGGCGAGTGTGCTGGCGGTGGCCGTGGGTTTGGGGCTGTTCAGCGGCCTGGATCATCCGGCGGTGTACGACGCGCAGTTCAGCACGGCGTTGGGTGAGCGCCGCCAAGTGGCGTTGCCCGACGGCTCGCTGATGGACCTCAATAGCCGCAGCGTGGTGGCGGTGCATTACGAAAAGGGCCGGCGTGGGATTGAACTCAAGCAGGGTGAGGCGCTGTTCAGCGTCGAACACGACACCAGCCGGCCTTTTGTGGTGCAGGCCGGGGCCGGGCAGGTGACGGTTACCGGGACTCGGTTTGACGTGCGCCGCGACGATGACCAGACCCGCGTGGTGGTCGAGGCCGGGACGGTCAAGGTGCAAGGGCATGCTGCCCACCCAGTGGTCACACTGACAGCCGGCCTGGGCACCTCGATCGACAACCAGGGCGCGGTCGCGGCGGCCCGCCCGGTCAACGCCCAGGCGCTGCTGGCCTGGCAGACCGGCAAGCTGGTGTTCAACGACGCCAGCCTGGCCGAGGTGGCGCGGGAAGTCTCGCGCTACCGCGAAAAACCCTTGCGGGTCAGCGCTGCGGCCAGCGAGTTACGCCTGACCAGCGTGTTCAAATCCAACGACACCGATGCCTTGCTCAAGGCGTTGCCGCACATCCTGCCGGTGGCTTTGCGCACGCTGCCTGACGGTAGCCAGGAAATAATTTCACGCTAGGTTCAGGTTTTTTTCGAGTTCTTCGTCTTCTTGTCCAACTGCAACTGGTTTGCATTAACCGACGCGCTCTCTTGGCATCACTGGACTAGGTACGACGTGAAAAAACTCGCTGCGAACAACAATAAAGCCTCCCGCTGGGCCCCTCTTGCCCTGGCCTTGGCGGTCAGTGCCGCAATGCCTGCGGCTTACGCCGACGAAGCCATTCATATCAAGGCCCAGCCCCTGGGCGCGGCGCTGAGCCAATTGGGCCAGCAAACGTCGCTGCAAGTGTTTTTCAGCCCGCAGATGGTGGCCGGCAAACAAGCTCAGGCTATTGACGGCAACCTGTCGCCGGAACAGGCCCTGCGCCAGTTGTTGCAGGGCAGTGGCCTGGACTATCAGATTGACGCGGGTTCGGTGACGTTGCATCCAGTCTCCACGGGCACCGGTGAAGCCGGTTCGCCCCTGGAACTGGGTGCCACTGCGATCAATGTCGTAGGCGATTGGCTGGGCGACGCCAATGCCGAAGTGGTGCAGAACCATCCCGGCGCACGTACCGTGATCCGCCGCGAGGCAATGGTGGAGCAGGGCGCGATGAACGTCGGCGACGTGCTGCGCCGGGTTCCCGGGGTGCAGGTGCAGGAAGCCAACGGCACTGGCGGTAGCGATATTTCCCTCAACGTCGGTGTACGCGGCCTGACGTCGCGCCTGTCGCCGCGCTCCACGGTGTTGATTGACGGGATTCCTGCGGCGTTCGCTCCCTATGGTCAGCCGCAGTTGTCGATGGCGCCGATTTCCGCTGGCAATCTTGAAAGCATCGATGTGGTACGTGGCGCCGGTTCCGTGCGTTATGGACCGCAGAACGTCGGCGGGGTGATCAACTTCGTGACCCGCGCGATCCCCGAGACCTTTTCCGGCGAAGTCGGCACCACCCTGCAAACCTCTTCCCATGGCGGTTGGAAACATGTCGACAACGCCTTTATCGGCGGTACCGCAGACAACGGCATCGGCATGGCGCTCCTGTATTCCGGGGTCAATGGCAACGGTTATCGCGACAGCAACAACGGTAACGACATCGACGATGTGATCCTCAAGACCCACTGGGCACCGACCGATCAAGATGACTTCACGCTCAACTTTCATTACTACGATGCCACTGCCGATATGCCCGGCGGCCTGACCCAGAAGCAGTTCGACGCCAACCCTTATCAGTCGGTGCGCGACTGGGACAACTTCAGCGGCCGGCGCAAGGATGTGTCGTTCAAGTACATCCGCCAGGTTGACGACCGTACCCAGGCGCAAGTGCTGACGTACTACTCCGACAGCTTTCGTGGCAGCAACATCGCCAGCCGTGACCAGCAGACTCTCGGTTCGTTTCCACGCACCTACTACACCTTTGGCATCGAGCCACGGGTGTCCCATGTGTTTGACCTGGGCCCGACCAGCCAGGAAGTCAGCGTCGGCTACCGCTACCTGAAAGAAGGCATGCACGAGCAGGCCAGCAATTTGAAACTGGTCAACAACGTCCCCACACCGATCGGTCAAAATGACGGCCACGTTTATCAGGACCGTACCGGTGGCACAGAGGCCAACGCGTTCTACATTGACGACAAAATCGACGTCGGCAAATGGACGATCACCCCAGGTATCCGCTTTGAGAGCATTCGCACCCAATGGCATGACCGCCCGGTCGTGGGCTTGAACGGCACGCGTACCCAGGAAAAACACCGCGAGATCAAGAACAACGAACCGCTGCCGGCCCTGAGTGTGATGTACCACGTCTCCGATGCCTGGAAACTGTTTGCCAACTACGAAACGTCCTTCGGCAGCCTGCAATATTTCCAGTTGGGCCAGGGCGGTAACGGCGACCAGACAGCCAATGGCCTGCAACCGGAAAAGGCCAAGACCTACGAGATCGGTACCCGCTACAACGATGAGGTCTGGGGTGGCGAAGTGACGCTGTTCTATATCGACTTCTCCGATGAGCTGCAGTACGTCAGCAATGACGTGGGTTGGACCAACCTGGGCGCTACCAAACACACCGGTATCGAAACCTCGGCCCACTACGATCTGTCCAGCCTGGACCCACGCCTGGAGGGTTTGACCGCTAACGCCGGGTTCACCTACACCAGGGCGACTGCCGAGGGCGATGTAGCATTCAAGGGCCGTGACTTGCCGTTGTATTCGCGCCAAGTGGCGACCCTGGGGCTGCGATACGCGGTCAATCACTGGACCCACAACCTGGACGCTTACGCTCAGTCCGGCCAGCGCGCCCCCGGCACGACCAGCACCTATATCACCCAGCCGACCGCTGACGGTCAGTACGGTGATATTCCGGGATATGTGTCGGTCAACGTGCGCAGTGGTTATGACTTTGGTGCCCAACTGTCGAACCTGAAACTGGGCGTGGGGGTAAAAAACCTGTTCGACCAGCAGCACTACACCCGTTCCAGCGATAACAACGCAGGGATTTACCTGGGCGAGCCGCGTACATTCTTTGTGCAGGCGAGCGTGGGCTTCTGATCGCGTGACGGCAGCGTCGCCGCGCCTTGATCGGGCCGGCGGCGATGTGCCTGCTGACCCAAGACGTTGCTGCTGACGTACTTCACAGCGCCTTTCCTCGCACTGCTGTGTATGCGCCTGACGATTCTTCTGTGCTGATTGAAGGGGCGTTAGCGTGCATTTCCTACCTTTTTTTTGCGGCTTTCATCGCTTTCAGGAACCGAACTCCGTAGGCCTGCCACACACCATCAACCCTCCGTGCACGGGTGCCTTGTGATAACTGCGTTGTCGAGGTGCCTGGGCGTGTGAGGTGGACCGTGTCAACAAGTCGCACTGGAGAAGATCTATGTCGGTACCTGCGTTCAATCAGCCTGTTGTCAATCTACCAACTGACGGCACACATCAAGGAGCCCAACAAGGGGCCAACACCAAAGAGGCAAAGGCTCCGGTTATCGGGGCGCCTTCCAGTGGCCCTAGTTTCAGCGCGCCAGCGGGTAAGTCGGGGCCGGTGTTCGCCGAGTCACCGACGCTGGCGCACGTCGCTGCAGGCGCTCGCGCCCCTTGGAGCAGCCAGGCTTCCACGTGGCAGAACAACTTCTCTCAGGGGCTTTTCAGCCGTTTGAAAGGGTTTTTCTTCGCCGCCAGGCCGCCGCATTGTGGGCACTTGCCCCACAGGCCCGATCCGGGCTATGGGCGTCCACCGCAAAGGCCCGATCCTAGCTGCGGGCGTCCACCGCAAAGGCCCGATCCGAGCTGCGGGCATCCGCCACAAAGGCCACATCCGATCCACGGAAACCCGCCGCCAAGACCGTTTCCCCAGCAGCCCGATCCGCACTATTCAAAGCGCAGTCATGACCAGTTGGCCCAACAGCTGCTGGATAACTTCCAGGTATTCAAGGATCCGCGAAATCCTGGCCACGTGACGCGGCAGAGTTTGAGCAACATGGCGGCAAGACCGCTGACAGGCAACCCGGCCATGGATCAGAACATCAGGCTGGCCAGGGAAATCCTCAAGCGTCCGGAACTCATGAGCGCGCTGGATCGCGACGGACGTACGGGCGTGCTGGACGATCGGTTCAGCTGGCAGAACATCAATGACGTAATCCGTTCCAGCAATCCGTTGAAGTTCCAGGATGACAAGCAACTGGCCAGTACGATGCTCGAGAACTTCAACAAGTTGAAAGGCGGGTTCTGGAACCAAACCATCAAGATCAACGATCTGCGTGCCTTGGCCCAGCGTCCGCTGACGGGCAACTCGCAAAGGGATCAACTCATCCTCCTGGCGAAAGAAGTCGTCAGCCGCTCGAGCCTCTTGCAGAAAATGGACAATATCGCAGGCCATCCCTATGACGGCCGGATTAGCCGACAGACGCTGCGCGAACTGATGTTGTCGTAATCAATCATCGGTACTGCACAGGTATTTCATCCACGGGAAAAAGCCGCAGGCTCTTCGCGGTTTTTTCCTGCTCGCCGGTGCCATATCAATCGTCCGGAACTGTTTTGCGCTGTTTGCCACACAACGTGTATCTGACGGCCTTTATGACGCCGACGGTTTCACTTAAAGAGAGGGTGTTGACATGACTTCAACGTCACTTGGAACTCAAACTCCCGGTCTGCCGCAATCCCTTCTTGCACCCACCTGTGACAATGGTGAGCAGGGCCGACGCTTCGGTGTCCAGGCCCAGCACGTGCTTGGCGAGGAGGCGCCTGAAGCTCTGGGCGCAAAGTTCTTTCCAGGGCAGTACACATTCAAGGCACCGGCGGCGGATGATTTCGCCAAAGGCCTGCTTCCTCACCGTACCACCCACACCCCAGGTGGCCCGGTGCCGGAAACCGCGGGCATGACAACCGGCTTGGTCACGGCATTAAAGGTCTTGCTGGGTGTTTCCAGATAGGCAGCGTTGTGGTGCTCAAAGACGGGCGGAGGCTGCCCCAGGTCCTGCCAGTTGTTTACATGTAGTCATCGAAATTGATCGGCCACCCGGAACCATTGCGGATGCCAGGCCACATACTTTGCGCTTGTTGGAGAGCCACCGTTGCAGTGACAGAGGTGGTAGCCGGTCTGAGATGGGGTCTAGAAAAGGTGGATATGAAACATGGCAATTGACGGTGGGGTACCTCTTCTGCGGCCCGATATTACGAGCCGCCATGATGCGATACCGGATCACGCACAACAAAAAGCTCATGCTGCTTCAAGCGAAACCACGCCGCGTGGGTGGCAGGATGATAATCAGCCGTTGCCCAGCACGATTCGATCTTCGGGGTTCCGGCGTCCCTTGCGCTGGGCCACGCCCAATGAAATGACGCTGCATCATCAGGAATTGAGAAACACGCCTTCGGTGCGTACAACCGATGTGAATCCCTATACCCAACTGCCGGATAGCCAGCTCGTGACGGCGCTGGGTGATCATTTTTCCGTGCTGGAAAAATTTCATGAAAAATGAAGGATTGAAACTGTCGTCACTGCGGCGGATCGCCAGTGAAAAAATGACTGACACACCCGCGCGTAATAACGCCATCCTGCTGGCCAGGGCACTTGTCCAGCGCCCGCGGTTGATCGACGCGATCCTCGACGAGGAAGGGTTCATCACGCGGCAAAGCCTGTCAAAGGCCGTGCCGGCAGTGTTTGGCAACAGCGATCCCAATGCCTTCAGCTCGGACCCTTTTCATGCCAAGACCAATGTCGAGCTAGTGCAGGCGTTTCGGGCGGCATTTGATGAACTTCGGGACAGGTCCCGGGACCGCACGAACTTTTTTGAGCAGGTCGGCTACGTGCAGATCGAGAGGCTTGTCTCAATCAGCAAGGACCCGGACGAAACGGACACCCAAGGCACGGTTATCCGGGACCCCGCCACCGGGCTGCCGAAAAAGATGTACAGCGAACAGCTGGTATACATGTCAAAAAACCTGGTGGACCGTCCCAGGCTATTGAACTCACTGGCGCGCATCCATTCTGGCTGGCGACGCATTTATGGCAGTCGCAACCAGAAGGGATGGTTGAGCAGTAAAGACCTTGACGGCTGGCTTGAGAACAACAAGCCCCTTTAGTGCTCTGGACTCATGACACCCGCAGTATTTTCCCACTGATCGCCACGCCCAGCAGGAGCACGGCGATCAACACAAAGGCTACGCTCAAGCTGCTGCCATGGGCGATAAAGCCGATCAGCGCCGGGCCCGCGAGAATGCCCGCGTAACCCAGGGTGGTGATGGCCGGCACCGCAATGTGCTCCGGCATGACGGTTTGTTTGCCGACAGCGGTGTATAGCACCGGCACAATGTTCGAACAGCCCGCGCCTACCAGTGCATAGCCCAGCAGCGCGGTTTCCCACGCCGGGAGCAGCGTGGCCAGGAGCATGCCGGCGGTGGCCAGCAAACCACCGATCACGATCACCCGTTTTGCCCCCAGGCGACGAACAATGGCATCGCCGGTCAGGCGGCCGATGGTCATGGTCAAGGCAAACGCCGCATAACCCAGGCCCGCATAGGCTTCGTCGAGGCCGCGTTCGTCACTGAGGAACACGGCGCTCCAGTCGAGCACGGCACCTTCTGCCAGGAACACGATAAAACACAGGCAACCGATAAACAGCACCACCCCGTGGGGCATGGCAAAGGCGGGGCCTGAGCTTTCACTGCCATAGGGCAACAAATGGGGGGCCGCCTTGAGCAGTGCGGCCAGCGTAATCACGATCACCACCAAGGTCGCCGACAGCGGTGACAGCCCCAGGCCGAGCAAGGCGCTGACACCCGCCGCCCCCACAATCCCTCCCAGGCTGAACAGCCCATGGAAACCCGACATCATGGTCTTGCCACTGGCTCGTTCTACGATCACGGCTTGCAGGTTGACGGTTGAGTCCACCGTGCCAAGGCCGGCACCAAACAGAAACAACCCGGCCATTAGTAACGGTATCGAGCTGACGGTGGCCAGCATCGGTAGGGCCACGCAGAGCAGAATCGTCCCGGCGCTGAGCACGCGACGGCAGCCAAAGCGTGACGCCAGAGCGCCCGCCGCCGGCATGGCGATGATGGACCCCACCCCCAGGCACAACAGCAACAGGCCCAGGGTACCTTCGTTGAGTTGGGCACGGGCCTTGGCATAGGGAACCAGCGGTGCCCAGGCCGCGATGCCAAAGCCTGCAATGAAAAACGCGATGCGGGTCGACATTTGTTCCAAACGTCCTGGAATCACAGGCGCTGGGGTGGGGATGGCAGTCATGAAAATCCTTGATTTTGCGTTCAGCGAACGATGTGCGGCGGGACATCCTTGCACATCAGGCCTTATCGAGCGAGCCGGGTTCCCGTGGTCGCAGCGAACTTATTTTTTACGACATGGAACACTTTTGCCAATGAGCACCACAGAGAGGCTAGCGGGCCCGCTTGAGGTGGCCTGGATGGTGCGTAATCCCTTCGAGTGGCGGTGAACCCCAGGCTGCTTGCAGAGGATTACCACCTTCCAGGCCACTTTGGTGGGTGGTGTCCCGGGTCGACATTGCCCACAATCGCCAGGTGCTTTTCCCTGTCGAGGTGGATGATCCATGACCCTGTTCTACGACGCTCGCGGCAATATCTACGGAGTGGCCAGCCCGGCCCTGTTACGCAGCCGGGGCATTGCCGTGCCCGATAGCGCCGCCCTGGCCGCCAGCACTCGTCAGGCCTGGGCAGCCTCGGCGATAGCGTCCGAATGTGGCTGGGGGACGGCGCCGCGTCCAGCCCAGGCCAAGGCTTATCGCTGCGATGGTTTGCTGGTCGGGCCGTTCCAGGCTGCGCCGCCGTATGACCTGCTGATTATCAACACCGATGGTTCCCTGGCCGAGCGCAGCGGCAATGGCTTGACGATCTTTGCCCAGGCCCTGACGGACGCCGGGCTGATGACTCAGGCCTGTGAGCTGCGGGTGCACCATGACAAACCTGATGCCCCATCAACGGTGGCGACCTGGGTTGAGCCGGCGGTCTATCAGCAGGTTTCGGGGTTCTGGTTGACGTTGGGGCAGCCGACATTCGGACCTCAGGCGGTGGGAGCAGTGGGGGCGGCGAGGAACGCGCCTGGCCACGTGAGTGCGCTGGCTGCGATCAACCCGCAATGGGCGCGCAGTGAATTTGTGCGCATCGGCAATCCCCATTGTGTGACCTTGGTCGAGCACGAGTCGGCCTTGCCGGACAATCGGCAAATGCACCAGCCGGGTCTGTTCGCACCACTGAAAGCGATTGCCTTTGCCCCGCCGGCAGGTGGTGGCCGGCCTTGTGCTGCCGGGGTCAATCTGCAATGGGCCGCCCGCGACTCTGCCAATCGGGTGATTGCCCGGGTATTCGAGCGCGGCGAAGGCCCCACGGCATCCTCCGGGACCAGCGCCAGCGCGGTGGCCTGCGCAGCATGGCGAGCGGGTTGGGTCGAGGCGGGGGAGGTTGCCGTGGTGATGCCAGGAGGCACGGCGCCGGTACGTCTGCATGTTCAGGCCGACACGTTGCTCAGTGTCAGTCTGTTCGGGGCCGCAACGCTTCAAAGTTGAGGGGGGAAGTACTTGATAGCTTAAATAAGTGTCAGTTGTTTCCTTATTGTTTAGTTATCGGTTGATGTGTTGCGTAAGTGATTTCCTGTTGTTGTTACCTGGTTTTTTTGCTGCTTTCTCATCTTGTAAAAGAGACTTCCATCCTGTTCGTACGAAACTTCTTTTTTATTTTCAAAGTGCCGAATGTTCGCGGATCTCGCTAATCTTTAAGAGCATTCAGGCACTTTCTTTGGCTGCGGGCTTTAGCTTGGCGGGGGGGAGTATTTCAGTCAGATAGCGGACGGCGGGTAACAACGGATGGTTAATGCGCTTGTTTCGTCACGTTTCAAATTTGTCCTGCAGAGTGTGGAGAACGACTTTCAAGTCCTGGCATTCAAAGGCCACGAAGCCCTTGATCAGCCCTACTTCATCGAGGTGCAGTTGGTCAGCGAAAACCCTGGCCTTGATCTGGAAGCATTGCTGCACCAGTCGGCATACCTGGGTTTCGGCGAAGCGGGCGAAGGCCTGCATGGGCAGGTGTATGCGGTCGGTCGCGATGACCCCGGGGCTCGGCTCACCCTTTACCGGCTGACCCTGGCGCCGCGCCTGGCGTGGCTGGAACACCGTCGTGACCTGCGCATCTTTCAACAACGCAGCGTGCCGCAGATTATCGCGGCCGTACTCGAACGCCACGGTATCCTGGCCGACGCGTATGCCTTCGAATTGGGCCCGGTGGTCTATCCGCCACGTACGTTCTGTGTGCAATACGCAGAGACCGACCTGCACTTTATCCAGCGGCTGTGTGAAGAAGAGGGGATTCACTACCACTTTCGCCACAGCCCGGACGCTCATCTACTGGTATTTGGTGATGACCAGACGGTGTTTCGCCGTTTGCCTGCACAGCGTTATCGCCCTGCCAGCGGCCCAGAGGCCGAGGCGCGAGTCATCCAGCGCTTCGATGTGCGCCTGGCAACCCGTAGCCGCCAGGTCGTGCGTCGTGACCATGACTTCGAGCATCCTTCGCGGCGCCTGCAAGAGCAAGCCGGGGCGCCATCGGTGCTACCTCTTGAGGACTATCACTACCCCGCAGGTTTTACGGGTCGGGCACGCGGCGTGCAACTGGCCCGCCGCAGCCTGGAGCGCCATCAGCGCGACCATTGCCGGGCCTTGGGCAAGAGTGATCAACCGGCATTGTGCAGTGGCCATTTCCTGCCGTTGAGCGATCACCCGCAGTCCTCCTGCAATGACTTGTGGCTGCTGACCTCAGTGCATCACGAGGGGTATCAACCACAGGTGCTGGAAGAGGCGATGCCTGGCAGCGAAGTGTTCCAGGGCTATCGCAACCGCTTCAACGCCACACCCTGGCGCGCGGTCCACCGTCCGGCGCTCAAGCACCCGAAGCCGACGATCACCGGTAGTCAGACGGCCACCGTGACGGGGCCGGTGGGCGAGGAGGTGCACTGTGACGCCTATGGTCGGGTGAAGGTGCGGTTTCACTGGGATCGGTTGGATAAGATGAGTGACAAAAGCAGCTGCTGGGTGCGAGTGGCCTCCGGGTGGGCGGGTGACGGCTTTGGCGCGATCATGACGCCCCGGGTCGGCATGGAAGTGCTGGTGACTTTCCTGGACGGTGATCCTGACCGGCCTTTGATCAACGGTTGCCTGCCCAATGCGCGGCATCTGCCCCCTTATCCGTTACCGCAACACAAGACCCGCAGCGTATTACGCAGCCGCAGTTCTCCCGGTGGCGCCGGTGCCAACGAACTGCATCTGGAGGACCGTCTGGGTAAGGAACTCATCTACCTGCGGGCCCAACGGGACCTGCAGCAGCAGGTGGGTCACGACTGCCACCTGGAAGTCGGTGGCGAGCGGCGCGAAACCATTCGCGGCCTGAGCACCGTTTACCTGGAAAACGAGGAACACCGCGACGTTCGCGGTAGTCGCAAAGTCCTGATCGGGGCTGGCGATCACCTCCAGGTAGAGGGCGACAGCCAGGCCTATATCGGCCAGACCCTGGTGGTCGAGGCTGGACAACAGATCCATCTCAAAGCGGGCGCCAGCCTGGTGATCGACGCGGGTGCGCAGTTGAGTTTCAAGGCCGGAGGCGAACACCTGCTGATCCAGGCCGGCGGAATTTTCAGCAGTCGCCCCATCACCCTTGGTGGCGCGCCAGCGGCTACGCGTTCGGCCAATCCCTTGGGGCCGGGCGATAACCCGTCATCGCCGCCGCGTGCCACCAGCGGTCCCTCTATTTCAGTGGTTCAGGGCGAAATCATGCGCTGGGCAAGGCAACTGGATGCGGATTTTTGTCCGGTATGCGAGCGCTGCCGTGAAGGTGAGTGTGACATCGGGAGGGTCGCGTGATGGCGCTGATGCCAGGCCAATGGATGGCCCAACAGCAGCAGGCAGGGCGACGCCTATGTTTGATCCTTGAGGGCAGCAGCGAGGCACGCCTGTCGTTGATGGCGTCCCGCGACCTGGCGCAATGTCGCAGCGTCTACGCTGGGAGCGCAGTGGCGGCACTGGCCGCTGCAGGGCCGGTGATCCTGCTGGTGGAGCAACTCGGTGAACCTGCCCTGGTGGGCTTGCTGGAGCGCCCGCAGGTGAACTGGGGCTGGCTGGGCAGCTTGCCCGACACGGATCTGGGTGGCGTCATCGAGCATTGGCACGCGCGAATGCTGGTGGGACCGCCGGGCGATCAGGCCCTGTACCGTTTCCACGACAACCGTACCCTGGCACGTGCACTGGCCTGTTTGCCGGTAGCGCAGCGACCGGCCTATCTCGGGCCGCTGATCAGTGTGTGCTACTGGTATGAAGACCAATGGTGCAGTGCCAGCAACCCTGCGCCGGGCAAGTACCCGGTACCCGATCCTGCCCCTTGGCTCGACATTCCCAATCCTCAGTCCTCGGCCATTCTGCACGCCAATATCTTGCGTTACCTGCTGGCTGAACACGGCGAAAGCCTGGCGGCATTGGTTGAATTCCAGGACCCAAGGATATGGCTGGCGCAGGTACTGGAACAGGCTCGCACCTGGCAATGGCGCGGGGCGCAACAATTGGAATTTTTGGTGGTGCGCCGGTTGGAGGAAGCGACGGGGGCCTGTTTGATCCGGTGGCAGCCGTTGACGGGGGAAGCGCCGGCCGATCACTTTTCACGGGTGTTGGCCCAGTGGCACAGCTTGAGGGAAAAACATGAGTAAGCGGGCGTACGGTGCATTACTGGTAGTGGGCATGGTGTGGATGGCGGGATGTGCAAGGGTGCCCGCCGAGCGTTTTACCTTGCAGGTGGAACTGCCTGCCAACTTTCGTTTTAAAAGCGCAGCCAATTACAGCCCTGCGGCTGGCGAAAGCTGCACCTTGCCTGCACGTCGAGGCAAAAGGCCGGAGCGCAAGATCTTTAGCGTGCCATATAACCCGGCGGCCAGCCGCGTGACCCAGGACCTGCCGCTGACTGAAACGGTAGAAGGTTGCCCGTTGGTGTTGCGCAGCGTGGAGTTTGATTTTTATGCACGGTGGGGAACGCGGGATACGGATATTGGGGGGGATATTGCGGCGATCTACTTTCAGGACCGTTCAGGAGGGGAGGCGCTTGGGTTGGAGACTTTGGAGTTGAAAGGGCGGTGTCAGTGGCTGTTTCGTACCCTCGGGTCACAACATGCCATCAGGAAGATTCTTAAATGCAACTCGCTGGACAACGAAGGGCAATTGCAGAGCATGCAGTCAGGTGGCGTAGTGCCGCGCGATCAACTAGCAGGAAACACACTTAGCTTGGTGATGGAGGTTACGAATGAAGAGAGACCTTACATGGGGAATACCTGGATCCGTTTCCCTCACGGGTGGAAGCGTTGCCTAGGGAAAAACCTGGACGATCAATATGGTTTTTGCGCGAAGGATGCTCCCACTTTCAGGCCTTTCAAGATGCCTGACGGGCGTGAGTGCAATGTTTACCCAACCTGTACTGAATAAGGATATTCAGCTATGGCTATCGAAGAATGGAAGGTACCGTTTTTCAGCGAAAAAATGCCGGCTTGTCCGTTACGTGGATGTTGGCTGAGTTTTTCCCTGGTTGATGAAACCGGCAATGGGAAAGCCTATGGAGGGCTTACTTATTCGGTCCTGGATAGTAACGGACAGCGGCACATTGGGCGCTTGGACGGTGATGGCTATGTGAAGCTGGCCAACCAATACAGAGGCCCATTGGTTCTGACTTTCGAGGCGGTTCATGAGTCATCTGGAGCTGATTATCACGGAGTATTGCAAGCGCGAGATCACTACCCCTTACCTATCACCGAGCTTCAATTTCGAGCTGAACATACTCGATTTGTGCGCAATGACGGCCAGCGGGTCGAGTGCAATCCGGCGCAGGAGCAAGCCAATCGATTCTACCAAGTCGAAGTCCGCGACCTCGTCCGCCATACCGCCCATTTACCGCCTCCTGCACCCCGGTCTTATTCCCCCCGACGCCATGCCCTGAAAATGATGGCCGACCTTGGATTCGGCCCACCGCAGCCTGCATTGTCGGGTGTGGTGCTGTTCCCCAACCAGCACAGCGTGCTGGAAGTCCGACCCTTGCGAGCGTTACGCCCGATGCTGTCCAGCGAGGATGGGTTCTGTGCCTTGAACCTGTACCAACTGGCATTGATGGCGACCTTGAGTTACTGCCGTTTTGGCCAGGAGCCGGCAACCCAGCCGCAAGATGAAGTCCGTTTCCCCCTGGACCCCAGCATCGGCCATCTGTTTGCTGAAAAACTCTCGGGGTATGAGCAAGCCTGGAGGGTCGACGCAGGGCAAGTACAACGGTTTTACCCGCTGTATGAGGAAGTCGCCTATTCCCGGCGTTTCGAGATCCTGCCCTTCGATCCCCAGTTGTATCCGCAAAACAGCCCGAAGCTTTTGGGTGAGCAGGAGCATCCGGCGAACCTGCACTTTTTCGATGATGAAGAGCAGGGTACTGATACCCAGGCCTTTATCAGCCATCACGATGAGGTTGTGCTGATTTCGGTACGGGGTACGGCCAGTGCCGCTGATGGCCTGCGTGATGCAAACGCCCACCAGGTGCCGTTCGCGGACGGCATCGGCAAGGCCCATGAAGGTTTTTATCAGGCCTATCGTGCCATGCGCGAATTCGTGCTGCGCTACCTCGATCAGTTCTACAGCGGGCAACGCATCGTGATCTGCGGCCATAGCCTGGGAGGGGCAATCGCCCTGCTGCTGGCAGAGGGACTGCGTCGGGTCAAAGATGCCGACTACAACGTGCTCCTATACACCTACGGTGCTCCACGCGCTGCCGACGCCGAATTTACCGGGGGCGCGGCTGATCTGGTGCATCACCGTATCGTCAACCACAATGACCCGGTTCCCAGCGTGCCGGCACCGTGGATGAACACCACAGCCAAACTCTGGGTTCCGGGCGCGGTGACCTTGTTCAGCGCTCCCGCGCCTGCAGGCCTGCTGTTTGCGGCAGGCCTGGTACGTATCGGTGGCAATCCTTACTGGCACCACGGTGAGCAACAACACTTCATGCCGATCCTGCTCCCGGACGGAGCGCATTCATCGGTGCTGTGGAAGCCGGGATGTGAGTCTCTGGAGGAGGTGGGATGCAATCGCGCCTTGTACCTGAACGGAGACATGCCCGAGCGCGATAACCTGATCAAGCAACTGTTCCAGGCCAGCCAACACTTCATGGTCAGCAGCTACGTGCCGGCAGCCTGGGCTACCTTGCGTCGCTGGCAACAAACCCTGGATAACCGCGGCTCCCTCGTGACGGCGCGGGAATACGCATTGATCGATCACGCCCTGGGCACCATGGGACGCCAATTGCAGGACAAGCAGCTGGAACTCCACCGTCGCCGGCCGGCGAACGGGCGCAGCTATGAACACTACGATGGCTTGGCCGCTGAAATCGACCGCTTGCAAGTCAGTCGCCAACGCCTGGAAAGCTTGCGCTGGCGACGCCTGCAAGCGCGTGATGTCTATGGCAGCCATGCGCAGGGTGCAAAACTGCCAGCCAGCCTCAAACGCTGGTTCAGCCACCGGGAAAACCGTGAGTTATCACAAGTGGCAAGCATCCCGCCGGCCCCGCATGACGAACATGGCAAAGGCCAGCCGTTGGACCTCGACTCGATCGTTTAGCCAAAGGCTCTAAAAAAAGGCCACCTGCGCCATCTGGCGCTTCATCAACACCTTGCCATTGCGGATCGAATACAGTGCCAGGCCTTGGCTGCGAATGACCTCGTAGTCGCTGTCAGCCGAGAGAATCAGCAGGTTGGCCGGTCGCCCCGGCTCCAGGCCGTAGCGATCGCCCAGGGCCATGGCCTTGGCGCTGTTGTCGGTGACAAGGTCCAGTGCTCTTTGCAGGTTGCTGTAGCCGAGCATATGGCAGATATGCAGCCCGGCTTCGAGTACCCGCAGAATATTGCCGTTGCCCAGTGGGTACCAGGGATCGACGATGGAGTCCTGGCCGAAGCACACGTTCATGCCGGCTTCCAACAGCTCGTTGACCCGGGTCACGCCCCGGCGTTTCGGGAAACTGTCGAAACGGCCCTGTAAGTGAATGCTTTCGGTGGGGCAGGAAACAAAGCTGATGCCAGAGTGCCCCAACAGACGGAACAGTTTTGCGCAGTAGGCATTGTCGTAGGAGCCCATAGCCGTGGTGTGGCTGGCGGTGACCCGGTTGCCCATGTCGCGACTGCGGGCCTCTTCGGCCAGTACCTCGAGAAAACGCGAGTGCGGGTCGTCGGTTTCATCGCAATGCACGTCGACCAGGCAGCCCGTGCGTTCGGCCAGGTCCATGAGGAACTTGACCGAGCTCACCCCTTGGTCGCGGGTGTATTCGAAATGGGGAATGCCACCCACCACATCGGCGCCGAGGCGAATGGCTTCTTCCATCAGTTCACGGCCATTGCGGTAGGACTCGATGCCTTCCTGGGGGAATGCCACGATCTGCAGGTCGATCAGGTGGCTGCTCTCCTGGCGCACTTCGAGCATAGCCTTGAGCGCCGTCAAGTCCGGGTCGGTGACGTCCACGTGGGTGCGCACATGCTGGATACCATGGGCCGCCAGGGCCTGGATGGTCTGTTTGGCGCGGGTCTTGGTGTCTTCCTGGGTGATGGTGGCCTTGCGTTCGCCCCAGCATTCGATCCCTTCAAACAGCGTCCCGCTCATATTCCAGCGCGGCTCGCCGGCAGTGAGGGTGGCATCAAGGTGGATATGCGGCTCGACAAAGGGCGGTACCACCAGGTTACCCGCGGCATCCAGGTCGTCCGGCCCCATGGGCGGCGTGGCTGTTTGTGGCGTAATACTGGCGATCCGGCCATGTTCCAGGTGCAGATCATGCAGGCCTTCACGGTTGCGCAGGCGGGCATTGATGATATGCATGGGCAAGTTCCTCTTGGGCAAAAAGCAATCAGGCAGACAGCCGCCAGATCATCAGCGCGACGCCGATGTCCAGACGGTCATTGGGATTGTCCAGCGACAGCCCGCACAGGGCCTCGATACGCTGGACGCGATGAGTCAGGGTGTTGCGGTGGACCGCCAACCGCTGGGCAGCAGCCACAAGATTACCATTGTCCAGGAACCAGGCTTGCAGGGTCGGCATCAGGCTGGGGCTGTGGCGCTGGTCATGGCGCAGCAGCGGCCCCAGACGCTCATGGAGGAACTGGTCGAGCAGCCCGCGATCGCGTACTGCGCTCAGTAGTTTCAGCACCCCTAGCTCATCGTAGACACAGACCCCGGCATGCTCGCCAAAGCGCCGGGCGACCACCAATGCCTGGCGAGCTTCGTCCAGGGCCTGGGCGAGGCCGGCGGGTGGATGTTTTGCCGCGCTCAAGCCGATGCATAGCTTCAGCGGGGCCAGGCGCAGGTTCAACGGCCTCAACCAATTTGCCAGGCTTTGCCGGTGATCATCGGTGGCCGGCAGCAGCAAGGTCCATTGCCCAGCCCTGCCGAGTACGGGTAGGGGTGAGGGATGCTCGGCAGCGAACTGGTGCAATCGGCGGGTAATGGCCTCGTGCTGGCGGGCCAGTTGTGCTTCGGCCTCGCCAGCCACGGTTTGCGCAAATAACGCGTCGCCACCCTCCAGTTGCAACTGCGCCACTTGCCAGTGTCCGGCCAGCGGCATACCCAGTTGGCTGGCGCGATGCAATAGCAGGTCGAGGGATTGGTAGTCCCCCGCCAACAGGCGTTCCAGCACCTCATGCCTCGAACGCCCCAACTGCTCGGACTCGATCAGCGCGGAGCCAATGGCCTGGGTCACCAGCACCATTTTCAGCGAGTACGGTTGTTCGATCAGAGGCATCCCGGCGGCGTCGGCGGCTTGCAGCAACCCCGGGGCAATCCCCTGGATGTAATCCGGGCCGGTCAGGATCACCAGGCCGGCGACGCGCCGCGAGCAGGCTTCGTCCAGCAGACGCAGGAGGTTGGCCTCATCACGCGGGTGGTTGATGCCGGTGATGAACACCAGCTCGCCGCCCAGCACCCACTCTGCAATGCCGCTGTTCTCGGCCACATAAGGCCAGCGCACGCCATTGTCCAGGCCTGCGCGACCGGCCCGCAGGGTCATGGATTCCAGCCCCGGCAGGGCCAGCACATCCGCTACGGTCAGGCTCATGCCTGGGCGTCAGCCAATGGCACCCGCACCCGCAGGACGGCGGTAAGCAAGATGTAGGTGGCAGCCGCGGCGACAATCCCCACCAGGGGCGCGACCCACGGCGAACTGAACGCCAGCACCGTACCGACTGCATAGGCAATCAGCCCCGGCCAATTGAACGCTGGCAAACGCACCTCCGCCAGCCGAGGGTACTGACCGCGATAGCGGTAGAAGAAGTCGGCCATGATCACCCCGCCGATCGGTGGAATCACGGTGCCCAGCAAAATCAGATAGGGCACCAGCATGTCGTACATGCCCAGCAAGGCGAGCAGGGTGCCGATCACGGCACCGACCAGCGTGACAGTCTTGCGGCGTTTGGTGCGCAGCAGGTTGCAGCCGGCGACAGCGAAGTTGTAGATGGTGTTGTCCTGGGTACTCCAGATATTGAGCAGCAGCATGGCCATCGCAGCCATGGCGAAACCTTGCAGCAGCAACACTTCCACCACGTCCGGTTGTTGATAGACGATAGCGCCGTAGGCCCCAATCAGCACCATCAGGCCGTTGCCGATAAAAAAGCCAATCAGGCTGGCCAGGACTGCCACCTTGGCCGAGCGGGAAAAGCGCGTCCAGTTGGTGGCCTGGGTTGCACCACTGACAAAGGTGCCGAATACCAGGGTAATGGCCGTGGACAAATCCAACGCACCGCTGGGCACCACGGCGAGCAAACCTTCTAGCCCCCCGACTTTTACCGTGGCCACCCACATCGACAGCAGCAACAGCAGGCCCATGGCCGGGACCGCGATGTAAGAGAGGATTTCCAGGCCACGATAGCCCACGTAGGCCGTGGCGCAGAACACCAGGCCGAACACAACCATCAGCGCCAGCACGCTGCCCTGGCCCAGGTCGAAATATTTGCCCAGTACCACGGCTGCCGTGGCTGTGCCCCAGGCGTACCAGCCTATCTGGGTGAAACCCAGGATCAGGTCACTCAACTTGCTACCCACTTCGCCAAAGCAGAACCGCCCCATCAACACTGAGTTCAAGCCGCTCTTGAAGGCGATGTAACCCAGGCCTGCGGCGTAGATACCCAACAGCAGGTTACCCAGGGCCACGACACCGAGCATCTGGGTAAAACTGAAGGCCACCCCCAGCTTGCCGCCGGCGAACATGGTCGCGGTAAAAAAGGTGAAGCCCAGCAACACCATGGCCGTGGAGCCAAGGCCCTTGCGTGCATGCATGGGCACTTCGCTGAGAGGGTAATCGTTGCCCGGTTCGTTCTGCGTCATGTGCCGTTCCCCTGTGAGTGACCCAGGGCCTATTGCAGCGGGCGTGCCAACTGCAGGGCAGTGACGGCTGCACGGTGGGCGCTGTGCAGGTTGCACACAATTCAGGGGGTGGCGGGGCAGGAAGAGGGGATTGCTTGTTGGTTGTGCCCAGTCAGGCGCGAAAGCGGTGCAGCGGTGATACAAATTGGATCACCGTGCCGGGGTGTCAGTCGAACAGGGTCTGGGTGATTTCGCCGCGGTGAAAGGCGAAGGCTGCTTCAAGATCACTCTCGATGGTGCGGCCGCGTGACAGGGGCGGGAGTTCGTCGAGGCGGAAGAAGCCGACGTCGGTGGTTTCCAGCCCAGCCGTGGGAGCGGACTGATCGGTTCGTTCACAGAGGAAGTACAACTTGTAGAAGTCCCTGACATCGGGCGTATACAAGCCTTTGGCCTTGTGAGTAACGCTGTAGAGCGCTTGTGCGGTGACAGTCAGTCCGGCTTCTTCGTGAATTTCTTTGATCACGTTCTCGGCGGCAGACAACCCAACATCCGCAAATCCACCGGGGAGCGCCCAGCATCCATCGGTTGCTTCGCGCACCAGCAGGATACGGTCGCCCTCTATCACTGCGCCTCTTACGTCAATCAATGGGGTCGAGTAGCGTTGGGCGAAGTCCGAGACTAGGCCAGTAATGCTTTCCAGAGGAACGTTACCCAACTGTGCGAGCATCGAATGAGCGATCTGGGCAATTTCCTCAAGGTGCTCGCGGTCAAATTCATTCTTGCAAAAGTGCAACGCGGTGGAGGCCAATGCCTGCAGGCGCTTGGCCTGTGCCAGCCAGGTGGATTCCATGATTTGGCTCCTTGAATTGCGGCGAAGTTCGGTTTTAATCGCTGTGATCCTTCGAACGCAAACCCTTACGCCGAGGGCGCCTCAAAGATCACCTCGAGCGGCCGTTCAAACAGCCTGGCTATGCAAGGACTTACTCACCGCGATAAATACAGCCACTGGTGCAGGTCTCATGGATACGAATGGCGCTAAGTTCCGGCAGCAACGGCTTCAACTCGTTCCAGATCCACTTGGCCAGCACTTCGCTGGTTGGGTTTTCCAGGCCGGGGATGTCGTTGAGGTAGTTGTGGTCGAGGCGCTCATAGAGCGGCTTGAAAATCGCCTTGATCTCCGAGAAGTCACGGATCCAGCCGGTATGCGGATCAAGGTCGCCGCTCAGGTGGATGGCCACCTTGAAGGAGTGACCATGCAGGCGCCCGCATTTATGGCCTTCGGGGACGTGAGGCAAGCGGTGGGCGGACTCGAAGGTGAATTCTTTGAAAATTTCCACGGTATGACCTGTAAGGCTTGATTTTGGCGGGGTGTATGAGGGTTTCGGTTGCTGGTGTACTGATCAATGTACTGATTGGTCTTCGCTGGGGGTTGTTGCAGCCATCCATTCAGCAATGACTGACTGGCGCCAGGCGACCGAGTTTGGGCCTATTCTAACCTGTTTTGGGAAGGTGCCCTCCCTGATCCTTCTATAAACAGTATTGCGGCCCAGGCCGGTTGTGTGAAGCACCTCATCGAGGCGTAGGAAGCGATCAATGTTTTCTGCTCTGTTCATGACTCTCTCCTTGCGCCCGCTGTAGGCCGCGCTGTCTTGATGATGTGGATGATGAAACCGAAGGTGAGCAGCATCCAGGCGATGGTGCCGGCGAATGCTGCGATCAGGTGTTGGTCGGTACCGGTGGAGAGCAGCTCCGGCACCTGCCAGAAAAACCAGAACGTGGACCCCGCCACGTACAACACGATGGCCGTCAGGAGCAGGGTGAGTTTCGTTGCGTACATGGGGTGTCCTTGCCGCTCTGGGCAGCAGAAGTTGATAGCGAAGTGCCTCGATGGCGAAGGGTGCGAAAAAGAGCTACAAATACTGTTCAACTTGCTCATGTGTCAGGGAGGGCGCGTGTCACACAATCTCGATGTTCCAGTTGTTCACGCCTATCGAGGGCATACGTTGTTTCTCAAGTTCGAATGGAGGCGACCAAACGATGACGTACCCGCATTTGCGAGAATCATCGAGCCGGCAGCCGTTGCTGGGTTGGGGGAAGTCGCCGCCGAGCTGACGGGTCCATGGCCTGATTATCCGGCGGCACTGGGTGATGCGATGGCAGCTGCGGAACGATGGATCGACAGCCAGTTACCCTGAGTTCGCTCACCGGCAGGCATGTAGGGGGATTGGGGTTAGGCTTGTTTGGTGCGGAGGAAGCGCCGGCACTGGCATTGCATATCTTCGCAGTGCAGCTCACCAACCCATTCAGGGAATTGGTCGCCTTCGAAGCGCTCAATGCGGGAGTGGTTGAACCCGCTTCGCTTCACATCTTTCACAAAGCGCTGCAGGTCTTTGGCGTTGTCATCGCGATCCGGGCTATCCCATCGACTCATTACAAGGAGGCCACAATCTGTCTTTCCGTGGTCCATCCAGCCGAGACTCTTCGGGGAATCGCTCATGGCGTCACCCGCTTGAACTCGACCACCCAGACCCACGGGTTGGCGTCCCAGTTGCCGCCGACGGATTGCCAGAGATCGCGGAAGGCGGGCACCGGGTAATTGTGGCAGGCGCCACCTTCGTCGCTCGCGCACCACTCGCGTAGCGGACCTCGGTGAACTCCCTCGGCCGCCGCCTGCTCGTAGGTGATGTCCTGCAACCGCTCGACGCGCACGTCGGTGATCTCCAGCAGGATGCGACACGCGGCTCGTGGCATGTGGATGCTGGGTTTGAACTTCAAGCCGAAGTCTTTCCTTGCCTCGTCGCTGTGTGACCCAGGGCGGCAATCGGCAGCGTAAGCGTATCGCTGAAGCGGCCCGTCCGGGTCTGGTCGATGCTCAACACCAGTGCCGCGCAGATCAATGAATGTCTCGCGCACCCATAGCCGGTCGCCGGGCTTGCCATAGGGGCAGCAGCCGTTGACGAAGTGCTTGGTCATGGGTTTGCCGTAACCGTCCTGGCCGTAGTTGGAGCTCCCTACGCAGAAATTGCCGCTGGCATCGACATGCGGCTGAACCTTGATTGCCCGCCGCGTCACCGTCTTCCGGCCTTCCAGGATGGCGCGCACCATCGGCGCCGAGAACAGGATGGGGCGTTCTTTGGTCGTGGTCATTAGTTCACCTTCTCGAAGTGGAACACCACCGGCGCGCCGGTCTCGGCGACCAGTCCGTACGACTTGGCCAGGCGGTAGATTGGGTGGTAGCTGTTGAGGGAGTTGATGTGCCCGGCGATCCAGCTGCGCCAGCCTTCCAGGGTTTGGCCGCCTTTGCTGATGTTGCAGGGCGCGCAGGCCGGCATCATGTTCTCCAGCACGTCATGCTCGGGTCGCAGTGGCTTGCCAGACACCAGCTTCCAGGTGCCGGCGGTGGTCTGCTTTGAAAGCAGCTCGCGCACCACTGGAGCGAGGTGGTCGGCGTGCCACCGGTCACCCAGCAGCACACCGCAGTAGGCGCAGTGCCCGCCGTACTTCAAGCGCACTTGCTCGCGCTCAGCTTTCTTCAGGCGCATAGGGATCCTTGCCGCTATAGCGGCTGACTTTGAAGGGGGAGGGGTTACAGGTTTTGCGGGTGGAGTACGGATGTACTCCTGTCAGGTTTTGGCTGACTCAGCATTTACGGCCAGGCCAGATACGGCCTTGCTGTAGATGAACTTGATCTGATCCCACGGGATGGTGTGTTTCTGCCCGTACTCGCCTTCACCATCGCAGATTGAGCAACCTTCGGTTGGTTCTTCAAGCTCGCAGCATTCAGGGCATTCTTTGGTGACAAGCAGCTTGAACTCGCCGAGCAGCAAGGCTTTTGCGCCATTCTCAGCGGTAAGTTGGCGGGGCATGATGCAGTATCCATCGGGCACCACCTCTACGGGCGCTGGCTGCTCGGCCATGACCGATATTTCACCGATAGCTAGGGTCGCAATCTCAAAGGGCTTTTCGTATATAGCTGACGCCTTGACCACCTCATTGAGGGCGTCCACGGCGTAGGCCAGCCGCGCTTCCAGCTCACGAACCCGCTTCGTTCGCCGGGAAACCGCAGCACTGAGATCATCAATGGTTTGATCCGCCGTGTTCAGGCTCAACTGCAGGCCATCACGCTCCCTGACCGCGATCGCGTGCTTGCCGCGCCAGTGCAGCACTGCGTCCAGTTCTTCAACCGATTGAATTACTTTGCTCATGCTTAGAACCTCAATTGTCTGTGCCGGTGTAGGTGCGCCACGGCACCTTCACGCCGTTGACCAGAAAGCCCCAGTTACCACGCCACTTGCTGGTGATGAAGAGGGTGTAGACGCCGCCGGGCGATAGCTCGTCGATCCGGTGGTACTCGCCGTGGTTGAGCCGAGCGGTGTTGCCGGCGTGACGGTCGATGTATTCGGTCGCCTGGGCGCCGGACGGCACGTTAAGACCGGATAGCACAGGGTCTTCATGATCGAGCAACCGCTGCTCGGTGTACCAACCTCGCAGGATTATGGTGCGGGCGTTCCATGGGTGGTCGTGCAGGTCCCGGTCTTCGTCGGGCCGCATGATGTGGTGGATGCGGAACGACCACGGGCACCACCACAGCGCTGGCTTGTGCGTTTCGCGGGAGTAGGGGTTGAACAGCCACCAGCGGCCCATGTACATCTCGGCGCCGTCGGCGGACATGATGTGCAGGTATGGGGTGCGCTGGGCACGGGCGATGAGCCAGGCGGCAACCGCCGGGCGTGCAAGCAGCTTGGCGACCAGGCGCCAGAACAGGTTGATCACGGGGAGTCCTTGCCGGGCCATGCCCGGGCGGTGGAGTGGGGGGGGATGGAAAAAGCCCAAGAGGAATGGCAGTGCTGGGCTTGAATTAATGGGGCACCTATAGCTAAGAAAAAATCCTTGGTGCTTCTCTTCCTTAAGGTGCCCCCATGAAACTATTGATACTGGTAATTGAACTGATGGCTGCTCTGGTCAACTTGGCCGACTCGCTCAGCCGATCCGGCTGGTTTTGAGTTGGTGCAGAAGTCGCCGGCCGATCCAGCGAACCACGGTGACGGCCTTGCTGTTGCCGATCGCCTTGTAGCGGGGGCCATCCGGGCATTCGCTGGCACACTTTCCGCGCCAGGGAATCAGGGTGTAGTCGTCGGGAAAGCCTTGGCAGCGCTCCCATTCGATCACACTGGTTCGCCGGACGCCTTCGCACTCCAGTACATATGCCTCTCGATCATCGAGAGAGCCTCCCCCTTGTGCCGTGAGAGTAGGGTGAAGTGCAAACTCCGCCGACCGTCCCGGCGGGCTATCCCTGCGAGTGCTTTCGCGCTCAAAAAGTACCTCGGTGGGATCGAACCCGTCTCGAGCACTTGCGACAACGAACACACGACGGCGTCGTTGGGCCAGGCCGAAATATTGGGCGTCCAGGACCCGCCACGCGATTGTTCTTTTGGGTCCATACACACAACCAGCGTCCTGCCATTTCTTCCCTGGAGGCTGCAGCTCGCAGCCTTCCCCAGCAAGCGCGCCAAGAAAGCATCCGAAGGCGTTCCCTTTGTCGCTGAGGACACCGGGGACGTTCTCCCAGACGATGACGCTGGCGGGCTTTCGCTGGCCGGCGCGAACATAGTCAACTGCATCTGCAAGCTCCACGTATTTGATGGTGAGGGCGCCGCGCGGGTCGGTGAGGCCTTCGCGCATGCCGGCGACCGAGAAGGCCTGGCACGGGGTGCCGCCGACCAGCACGTCCGGCGCCGGGATCTTGCCGGCCAGCACCAGGGCCGCCAGCTTGGTCATGTCGCCGTGGTTCGGAACGTCGGGGTAGTGGTGCGCCAGGACCGCCGAGGGGAACGGCTCAATCTCGGCGAACCAGGCGGCGCGCATGCCCAGCGGGTGCCAGGCCTGTGTCGCGGCTTCGATGCCGCTGCACACAGAGCCATAGGTGATATCGGGCATAGGGGATCCTCGCCGGCTGGCGTGATTCGTTGATATGGGGTGGGGTTATTTCTTCTGGTAGGTCTTGGTCAGGTCGGCATTGACGCTGTTGCCGCGCTTCAACACGACACGTGCGAGCGCTGCGCGGTCCGCGTGGCTATGGCTGGCCTGGCTGAGCAGGCCAAAGTAGCTGTTTGCGGTCTCGCGCAGATCCTCGTCGGGCGCTGCGGCGGTGCGCTTCAGTGCCTGGGCCAGTGATCGCTTACGGGTAGTCCGCCGCCAGGGCTTGATGACGTGGCCAACGAAGTCGACGCCACGATCCACGGGCTGCAGGATCGTCTTCGTGGGATTGAGCTTGGCGCCGAGCCTGGGCAGGAACGCTTCGACCTCGGCCAGCCACTGGTTGAGCTGCTGCGGCGACTCATGCAGGAACACGAAGTCATCGACGTACCGGATGTAGTGCTTGGCGCCCAGGCGGTGCTTGGCGAACTGGTCCAGGGCGTCGAGGTAGACGTTCGCGAAGAACTGCGACGACAGGTTGCCGATCGGCAGGCCGAGGTGAGCGGGCTGCGCAACCAGGCGCTTGTGCTGCGGCACCCGATTGAACAGGTGGGCCGGGCTGCGGGTCTCGTAGTCTTCACGCGGGTCGTGCATGAGGATCTGTGTGGACAGGGCCAGCCACCAGGGGTCGGTGATTCTGGCCTCCAGTTGCTTGCGCAGAACTGCCTTGTCGATGGCCACGAAGAAGTTTGCCAGGTCGCACTTGAGGTAGAAGATCGGTTTCGACCAGTTCTGCGAGGCGCTGCGGATCTTCGACTCGAGCCGTGTGGCGGCGTACAGCGTGCCGCGCCCTGGGATGCATGCACAACTGTCCGCTATGAAGCTGGCGTAGAAGCGCGGGGCCACATGGTTGTATAGCAGGTGGTGGACGATGCGATCCCGAAAGGCTGCCGCCCAGACTTCCCGGGCTTTCGGTCGGGTGACCACGAAACAAATGGATCGGCCTGGCCGGTAAGTGCCGGCTATCAGGTCGTCGTACAGCTCCAGCAAGCTGATCTCCATGTCCTTCTCGAACAGTCGAGCACTTGCGGAGTTCCGCTTGTTGCATCGGCAGTCGTAGTAAGCCTGGACGAGATCCTCGAACTGGAAGGGAGCAACACTTAAATCTGCGGACAGGGCGCGCGAGCCGCTCGTTGTTCTTGTCGTTGTTGTTGAGCCAGCCATCTTCAAAGTCCATGTTGTAGGCGTTGTTGGCGGAGCGCTGCGACCTGTCGAGCTATCTACATCGCCAAACCGAAGGCAGTGCCGATCAGCTTGGAAACTGCGCGAGACCTACGCGGACGCTTTAGACCGGCGGTATCTGTTGTGCGCATGGCGGTGACCAGAGGTCAGCGGCTCGACCAGATTTGGCGCACAGGCAAGAGGGCCTTGACCCTCAAGCAGCGGGCGCGGTTGCGGATTTCTTCCAGGCATTTGCCTGGCGGCCAACTGAGGCCGTCATCATCATTGCCTTGGCGTGCTGCCCCTTGCTGATCAACCCTCTGTTGGTGAGGGCGCGCAGCAGGTAGTTGAGCATCCAGATGCTTTCCAGAAGCATATTAATGTGGGGTAGCTTGTCCCTGGTCATATTGGCTCGCCCGATTAGGACCAGCACTTCCAGGCACTCATCCCGAATTTTTTCTCCGGCTAATCGCTTGAGGTCGCGCGGAATATTGCGCACCAGATCAAGCGAAAATCCGAACAACTCTTCCGCCACCTTGTGGATTTCCAACTCCGTGTGCAGCGCCATCCCTGGCCTCCTGAAAAGCGAGGGTGCTATCGCACCCATGAATGAAGAATTGAATGATCAAATAAACTTTCTGCGGACAGGGCGCGCGAGCCGCTCGTAGCCCTTGCCGATGACGTAGAGCCAGCCAACTCCAAAGCCCATGCTGTAGGCGAGGTCGGCGGAGCGCTGCGTGCTGGTCCAGTGGTACGCCTTGCTGAACACCTCGGGAACGGTGATTTCGAGGAAAGAAGCCTCGCGGCGGGCCATCAGGTAGAAGTCCTTGTGCCCATCACGCTCGAAGGTCGCGCAGAACTGGGCGGCCGAGTGATCGTGCTCCCGGTTGCTGTTTGCCAGATACGCGGTATTGGCCTGGCCATCCCATGGAGATTTGGCGCCGTCGAGCTCCTGGCCGTAGCCACCCCACTCATGCGTCGCCTCTGCATCGCTGCCGGTCGGCACGATCAGGTAGTAGAGCTTGTCGCCTCCGGGGAACAGGCCGCCGTTGATGCCGCCTTCGCCGGGCCAGTACTCGCCGATGGCGGGGATGCCGCTTGCCGCAATGGCGGGAGCAGCGGCGATGGCCAGGGTTGCCAGCTTCAGCACCACCCCTTGGTCAGGGCTGCTGATAGTCAGATCACCACGGGTGTACGTGGTCAGTTCACTTGCGCGCATGAGATGCTCCTATGGGCGAGATAAGGGTGCAGGTAGCCGGCGCTTCCCGACAAGCTTCTGGTCTGGGCGCCGTCCTGGCGCTCCCGGGAATCACCTGCGAAAAACGATTGAAGGAATGAATTACTGAATAGGGAGGCTGCGGACAGGGCGCGCGAGCCGCTCGTTGAGCTTGGCGTAGATGTTGAGCCAGCCATCTTCAAAGTCCATGGTGTAGGCGGTGTAGGCGGAGCGCTGCGTACTCAGGTGATGCCAGCGCTCTTCATTCAGCACCACCAGGCCCTCGGCCTTGGCCGCCATCAGTAGCTGGCCTTCCAGGCAAGACGGGATGAAGCCTTCCAGTTCCAGTGCCTTGATGGCGATCACGCTGCCTGCCTCGGCCATGGCGCGGGTGTTGGCTTCACCGTCGCTGTAGCTGCCGGCGCCTTCGATCTCGACGCCGTACTCGCCCCACGGGCCGCTGAGCTCGTCAGGTAGCAGGATCAGGGCGCGCTCCGCACCGTTCAGCCAGTAGCGGGTGACGAACACGCCACCGGCCAGAGGTTGGCCGCGCTCAGGGAGTTCGGAAGCGGCGATTGTTTGCTGTGCTTGCTTGGTCATGGGGTTACTCCGGGTAAGCGCCGCCCTCCGGTTACCGGATGCAGCGAGTAGGGTGGGTTATGCAGCGAATCGGTCGCCGCCTGGCTTCGACAGTGGGTAGTCAATCGCGTGATTTTTGAGAACTCGGGCCAGGGTCTTCGTGTTGATCCCAAGCTTCCCGCAGACCTTGCGGCGGCTGATACCGATCTCCATGAACGCCTTGATTCGTTCTGCCAGTTTGGCGTCTCGATCCGCAAGGGCTTTCATGTGATCGGGATTGCCATGCCTGCCGCGAGGTGACGTTTTGAACTTGAACTTGAATTCGAGCGACATATTCAGCAGCGCTCGGCGACCTATCCCGGTCATCTTGGATACTTCGCCTTGGGTGTGGTGAGGGGCCAACTCCATAACCCTTGCCGCGCGTTGTTTGCGCGCCTCGATCCTTTCTTCAAGCTTGGTATTGGTGGGTTCCGTCAGCGATACAGGCTCAACCCGGCGCCGAACAAACGGCTTGGGCGCAGGCGGCATCTGGTTGCTGTAGGTGATCGGCTTGGGGATGTAGCCGCTGGCCGGGCCTTCTTCAATCCGCCCGCCGGACGCCACAAACTCAGTGACCTGGGCGGCAAGTTCTTCCTGGGCAGGGCGCAGGCGCTCTACTTCGTTATGGAGGATGCTGATCATGCTGCTATCCCCAAGACCCGATTCATCCGGTCATCCAAGATTTCGTAGAATGTGCTGACACGCTCCGACAACTTGCGGATCAGCGCCTCATCCCGGTATGCGCGCTTGATGAACAGTGGCATCCCGGGCCAGTAGCAAACGAAGTCGATCCATTCGCGCTCTGACAGCCACAGGCCGCCCTGGCATTGGGCAACGTGTTCCTTGGGGATATCGCCGGACAGGATCACTTCGACCTGGAATTTAGGGAGCTTGGTTTTGATCTCGGTCAGACCATTGGGGCCCACCAGAGAGTCAGGCGAGTAGCCGGCGCCGTGGTTGAGGATGATCGCGACTTGCTTGGTTTCGACTTCCTCACGCTGCTCGTACAGCTTGCGGGCCACGCCTTCCAGCTCATGCCCGCGCTCGGTGTGGCGGTTGCCCTGGAAGGGGTCGGCAGCCTCACCGGTAATGCGCTCGCCGATCAGGGTGTTCATGTACGTGAATGCCCCGGCGCCGAAACCTGACTCGCCTTTGCCGTTGACCAGCAGACAGTCAAGCTCGGAACAGGTGACGATGCCCAGGCGCAGGGCCAGCCACTCAGGTGAGCCCTGTTCAACCTCAGTGATTATCTGCATCAGTATTCTCCTGAGAGGCGGCATGCTGTGCCGCCGACTTGGTGAGCATGCCCAGCACCTGATCAAACACTGCTTTCTCCACGGATGCTGGGGCGCCATGGATCTTCTTGAATGCCTCCTTGGCCTTGTCGCTGCACTTTTCAAGTAGTGTCGCCAGCTGTGTAGCCTGAGCCGAAGTAACGCGAGGTGTGATCTGCGCCGCCGGTCCGTTGCCGTCATCATCCTCGCCTGTGGTGGTGATGTTCAGCAGCAGTCCGGCGGTGTAGCGCTTGCCGTAGCTGACACTAGATGCCACCGCCTGTACGCCGTTTTTGCTGCCAGTGGCATCTACAGGCAGGACTATTGAGGTCACTTCACGATGCCCGGCACGGTGACTGAGAACACCCTCAACCTCGATGCCTCGCTCGTTGCGCGGCGTGCGAAATGTGATGGCGAACCCGTGTTTCGCCATTACCGGCTTGATCATCTCGTTTACGTCCTCCCAGAGTGCATAGGTGCTCTGGATACGTCCGTTTTTATCCTTGATCCCGCCTCTCTCGCCGATTACGGGCATTTCTTCCTGCATCTGTGCCAATGCTTCGTCGTACAGCTGCTTTGCACTGTGCGCCTGCATGCGCTCATGCATTTCCATTAGGCGTTCAAGCTTGTTGATGTCACAGGAAGGATCGGAAGCCGCACGGCTGATGACAGCCATGATGCTGGTGTCCATTGCGGCCGGCGCGGCTACCTGGCGGCGCGACTCCGGCATGATGATGTCGGTGGACATGCTTGATACCTCAGAATTGAATGGATACGTTCGGCACTTCGCCGCGGGCGATCTTCAGGACGATGGCCTTGGCCAGCTCTTCGCTGATGTTCATGCCGATCAGGGCCTGCTTGGCTTCGCCCAAGATTTTCGATTTGTGCGCTACGTCAGCCTGGCGCTCCTGCTGCTGGCGCAGGATTTCGTCTGCCGCTGCGTTCGCCCGGGCAACCTCATCCAGTCGCGCCTGCTCAACGGCTTCCTCTTGGCGGCGAATGGCCGTAAGCCGGTCTTGCTCGGCGCGCTGTTCAGTGGCAACACGGCTTGCTTCTGCCTGAGCCGCTGCCGTGCGTGCTTGCTCGGCCTGTAGTTCCAGTTGCAGGCGCTGGCGTTCGGCGGCTGCCTCTGCGTCCAGTGCGGCCTGCGCGGCGGCGCGCTGTGTAGCTGCGGCCTGATCCAGCAGTTCCTGTTCTCGGCGGGCTGCGGCATCACGCTCTGCCTGGGCCTGCTGTTCTGCCTGAAGTCGGGCCTGTTCGGCGGCAACACGGGCAATCTCTGCATCGCGGTCGCGCTGGGCCTGGGCCTCTGCCTCGGCGCGGCGCTGTGCCAATTCAGCTTGATCCGCCTCGTACTGTGTGCGCTCGGCCAGAAGGGCGCGCAACTTCGCCAGTGCCTGATCTTTTACCTGGGCAGCTTCTGCCAGAAACTCTTCCCAGCTATCGTCGATTGCAATGGCTTCAAGGTCAGTAATCACGCGGGCAACCACTGACGCCGGCGGCATCTCGCCGAACAGAGCCATATCCTTGATCTGCTGGATGCCATCATTGTGCTTGGCTACCCGCGCATCTTCGGCGGCCTGCCAGTCGTCCAGTGGCTTGCGCACTTCCTTCTGCCACGACTCAAGCGTGTCCCATACGCGCTTGCGCTCGGCGTCGATCAGCTTGGGGATTTCCTTTTGCTTGGCTGAAATCTCTTTACCTACTGCCTCAAGGGCGTTTTTCGATTTAGCGATCTGGTGCGCCATCGAGGCATAAGCCTCACGGCCCTTGCGGGTTGTCAGGTCTGGCAGCACCTTGTTGAATTCATCGACCTTCGCCCGGACCTGTTGAAGCCATGGGTCAAGCCCATTGGCTGTGCTAAACACTGTCAGTGCGGTTTCTTTCGGTGGCACTACTGCCAGTTCTGTTACTGCGGACATGGGGATTCCTTGCCGCGATGCTCGCAGCTATTGAAGGTTTGGGGGTTATTCGGTTATCAGCCCGCCGATAGCGGGGCCCAGGAACAGGACGGCGTAGAAGATCAGGCCGGTGATGAAGAAGGCCCAGCGGATGGCGCGGCGCCTGTGCTGCTGGTGGGTGGTCATGCCTTAACTTCGTAAGCCACGGTCCACTCACCACACATGCAGGCCCGCCGGCTCCAGGCGTGGACGTTCTCGATACCAGCGTCATAGGCCAGCGACAGCGCGCCGTACCAGGTCGAATGAGTAAATGCCAGAGTCATGGTGTTCATGGTGCTGATCTCCCGCGCATATCTGCGATGAATGCTTCTGCCTGGGTCTGATAAAGCCGGTTGTAGCGCTCCTTGTAGTGGGTGAACGCACCGTCATCTATGGCGCCCAGCGCGTAAGCCATTTCCATGGCCATGCTGGTTTCGGCGAACAACTGAGCCGAGGTGTCACCGTTGCGGATGCAGTCGAAGCGGGCGTCGATCATGCCCACGGCTATAACGTTTGCTCTGCTCATGCTGCTTTCCTCCCCATTCGGCGCTTGCGGCCGTCAATCTCGAACCACAGCGCTTTCTCGATCATCGGGACGTATTCCTTGCTCTCGGCAATCACGGCCAGCTCCATCTGGCACACGTCCATAGGAACGCCGTCCTCGTCGTACATCGTTCCCGACACGATCTGAAACTCCAGTTCCCGGCTACCGAAGTAGTCCCAGTCACTATTCCATGTGTTCCAGCTCGGCTTGATGTCCTCGCAATACGTCACCTCCACCTGGAGGACGTACCCTTCAACTATTACTTCGTAAGTCATGGTCGCCTCCAATTGGCGGGGTTATTCGGCTGGCTGGGTGACCACTCGAGTCATCGAGTATTCGTGGTAAGCCGGCTCCTGATCGCGCCAAGTACGCGCCTCGACGTCGATGATTCCATTCGTCCAGACGGTAGTGATCGGGCCGTACTGCGAGTTGCTATTTGTACGAGCCAGGGTGAAGTGTTTCTTTGGCTCGTTTGCCAGCATCCCGGCCATAACGTGGATCAGGTTCAGCATGCGGTAGGCATCACCGCCGTCACGACTATTTGCGTGGATCGGGTTGATATCGCTCATGGCGACCTCCAGTTACTTTTGGGTTGATCTGAAGCGGCGCATGTACCCGCCAGTCAATCGGCGCATCAGCACGGCGTTGCGTTCGTCTTCGTGATACCAGCAGGTCAGCCACTCGCCGCCAATTGAACCGCCGTAATCCATGTACTCGCAGTCGCAGCGGGTTTTGAGCAGTGCCCGGGCCTCGGCAGCACAAGCCGACCTGAGCGTGAGATAGCGCCGACCGCCGCCCTTGTAGATGACAGCCTGCGAGGTAGTGACGGCCATGGCGACCTCCAGTGTTTGGGGTTAGGCGGAACGGGCGGCGAGCATGGCGTCGGCCAGCTGATACGAGGTCTCCGCGATGTGCGCGGCATACTTGGAAAAACCCTGCTCGCGGACGGTCTTTCCGAAGTCCTTTTCACGCTGCATCTGGCCTTGCAGGGCTTGAGCTGCGAAGTAGTCGCGCAGGCTCATGCCTTCTTGAGATCGGTTTTGTTGAGAATCTGAATATTCGCCGTTTTTCGAAAATGGTCTTGCGAACGCCGGTCCGCCGTCGTCTTTGCTCATGACTCTCTCCATTCGTTGGTTCACCTGTATTCGTCAACACTCATGCCTCCCGCTGGTTGCCGATGGGCGCGGGGGAGGAGTGCTGACGGATAAATTGAATTCGTTTAGGCGGCGGGTGCCGATGCCGTTTTGCGGCCTGTCTGCAGGTCAATAGCGTGGGCGTTGTACTGTCTGGCGATGCGCTCGTAATGCTCTTGCAGGGAGCGAAGAGCGCGAGCGAGAGTTGCATCGCTTGCGGTATGCAACCACGGAGCCCGCGTGCCGTAGCCCGCGCTTTTAACTTGATAGCTGATACCGCGATCATCCTCGCGCCGCTCTACGCGCAGAGTCGAAAGGCGGTTAGAGCCGCTGGTTTGAATGCCGGTCGCGATGAACACAACATCCGAATCTTTGCCTTTTTGAACGGTCCAGCTGTAGCCGGGCATGATCTTCACCAGCTCAGTTCTGAATTCTGATCGCTTCATGAATATTTCCCTGATTCTGGGGGGGGGTGAGGCTGACAGGTAGAGGTGAGGCGTAAAAAAGCCCGAACATTGCCCGGGCTTTCGGTGCGACACATAGACCTCCCTACGTGGCGCGGGGTTGGCGATCGATCGCCGTATTTAGTCTCGCTTCATGGCAAACCCTCCGCTGTTCGCTCACTGGGAAGGCAGTGGCCACCTATTGAATTAATCCGCATGTGCGGGCTGCTGCTACCTTTCGGCTCCCTCCCGGCGGGATGTGCAGTGGGCCCCGGGGCTTCCAAATACCTCCAGGGGGACTAGAGGCATTTGTGAAACCAGATGGCTACCTGAATCAGCAGGGAGCCATCTGCACCCGGTCACGCTACTGGCGTCAGGCCGGGGTGGTTCGTCATAGTTGCTGCGGGTTATTCGATTTCGAGGCGAGCAATAGCAGCCCGGTACGCTACTGCGTTATTGCGCTCAAGCTCGGCCTGTTCGTGATTGCCCTCGACCTCGTTGATTGGCGCGTTCTTCTCGCAAATCTCAGCGCTGATGGTCAGTTGGGCGATTGCTGATGCATGCTTCATGGTGTCTCCTTGCTTGGTTGGACTTAGGAGCCCCGCACAGGCAAGCCGTTCATGCGGGAGTGGGGCGCCGCCAGCGCTCGATAACAACCAATTCTGACGGTGATGCAGGGGGCGGCCTTGCGCCGTGTGGACTCATCCGCATCCCGCTGCGCACTCTGTGAATGCGCAGGAGGATGGTTCAACCAATAACGATGGGATTGGCCAGTGCGTAATCCAGCGCCTCATTGTTGGCGTCGTCGCTGTCGAGGAAGCGAATCAAGTACGGCATCACCGTGTCGACTTTGCCGTCAGGGAATTCAACGATCGCTACCGTGTAGTTGCCCGGACCGCTTTCAAATTCCTCGTAGCCAGAACCCCAGCCGTGAAACTTGCCTTCGCGATCATCATCAAGCCCTTCGAGCCGCCGCCCGAGGGAGTCATGAATCGTCTTCATCGTCATTACTGGTCGCATTGTCTTGCCCTCGGTGATTTTCCCAATGCCCACCGCTCCGGATGGGCATCAGTGAAAAGGACCGTCATGCCGCAGCCTTGCAGTCAGCCGCCGTCATGCGCTGCCCATCTTCCTGCTCGACCACGCACACGCCGTTGGTGTATCCACGTTCCGCGTTGAGCCGGTTGGCTTCGCGGACGCAGGCGTCCAGGTCGTCATCGCTGAATACCTGCAGCTCGCCGCGCAGGGTGATACGAAGCACCTTGTTCATCCTGTGTTCCTCCGTTGATTTCCAATGCCGCCTCATCGAAGCGGCATCAGTAAATCTGTGGGTGTTTCATCTCCACCACGCATTGGTCCGAGTCGTCTCTCACCGGCGTTAGCACATTTCGTGTTCGATGCTTTGCCGGTTTGTGCGTGGTTTCGCGTACTCACATGAGGGAGTACGGCAGCTACCAGAGGCTGCATGGACGACGGTTTAGCTTTCTCACCACCGGGGTTGCCGGTACGTCGTTGGGTCACGTCAGGTTGTGTAAAGAGCGTTCGGCGTCTGCCTGGCATCGCTGCCTGTGTTGCGGCGGGTCTTGGTAGGCCCTGGCGAGTCCCTGTTGGGTGACTCGATGGAGTAAAAGTAGCACTGCTGTTATTTGGCAGTCAACAGCACTGCTGATATATATTTTCTTGTGGGCACAAAAAAATCCCGCTCAACGGCGGGCAGGATTGGCGAAGAAGGACTGCTACAATCGGCTCAATCAGCGAGTGGGGTGAGCAATGAATCGGGTTGTCATGGTTGGTGCTTTATCGCTGCTTTGCGTGCCGATCTTGGCTTTCGGCTATACGCAGCAGGATGCAAATGAGGATGCCAGTTTCATATGGGCGTCAGGCTGTACGGATTTCAAGGCCGGTATGAACGCAGGAGATTTTCGTGGATGGCTGAGGGTTGGAGATGCCGTGAAAACCTTTAAAGGCATCAAGGGCATCGCCGTCAACAAGCTGTACATGGACGGCTGGGAGATAGCGCGAGGGCTTGGAGGGGTTGTCAACTGTCAGGAAATGGCGACGAGCCGAGCCGCAGACTACGTGTCAGGCGCGGATATACGACAGGCAGAGTAGGGCAGATACAAGTAGCCCGGCGCTGGGCCGGGCTTGAGTCAGTGAACAGCGGAACTGTAATGTGCCTGGAAGTCGCTGAACAGTATCGTTGGGGACAGCCCGCCGAGAACATTGATTTCGTCCTCGGCTTTTTGTTTCTTGTCCCGATCATCAACGATGAACAATACATCAACTGGCTCTTCGGATTTATTGATGATCACGGCCTTCCTAAGCCGAGCGTTGATTGACTGTTGCACTGGGGCGACAGCGTCAACATAGGTATCTCCCCACAAAAAATCGAAGGTTACATCAATCTTGCCGACGCGGAGAGCCGCATTCCTGAGCAGCTTTCTTTCAGGGTCTTTAGCCCGAAGCAGCATCTCGACCTCTTCAGTCAATGAGAAGTCGGTATCTCCCTCGGAGAATCTGTCTTCCTCCCATGTAGCGATTGCCGCCATGAGCCGAAGAATCTTCGCCCCCCAAATATCGAGATCGCCCTCAGGGAAAACGCATTCAAAGGCTCCGGCGCTGGTCAGCTCAAAACCGTGGCGTACGCCGAGATTTTCAAGGCCTTTCCAGTTTCTCTTGTCGCCGAGAGCGTATCCAAGCGAGCGAAGCGCGAAGATGGTTATCCCGTCATCGGTAAATTCGATGTGGTTTCCTCGCTTGATCAGGTAAAAATCAAGGGGCTTGCCTCCTGGCAATGTTATAGGCGTGCTGATGTAAGTAGCTGGACCGCTACCAACATTGACGGTTTGGCAATGCCACCCCGATTTTGAGAAAAAATCTCCGCATCCAATGCTGCACATACCCTTACCCAAATAGATCGTCATCGAAAGGAGTCGATATTGAACGACCGTTAACGCTCATAATTCTAGCGTGTCGTACGAATCGCTCAACCCATCTACGCTCAGTGGCCCCACTGATCGACGATCGGACCTTTTTCGTCACTTGAGCCAAGCGCTCGTCACCAAGATGAAGATGAGGCCCGAACATGTCTATTCCTTTTTCTCTATGGGACCGCTCATGCACCGGCCACACTTCAAGCATGAAGACGCGACGCTTTTCCTTGCCCTCTCGGTACATGAGCCCATAGCTGACGCGCTCTCCCATTCTCCCAGGCTGAAATTCGCCTTTGAAGTAGAGGTTGGGAATGGTTACGCGACGATCATCCAGCAAGCCACTTGTGGCTTCGAGCCATCCGCTGTGAGAGGGTTTTTCGGACCACTCCACATCTTCAGATAGGAACTTTATCCGCTGGCACCATTGGCGACAGTCGTCTAGCCAGGTGTCTTTGTGCATTGCCGCTCCTTGGTATTATGGGTTTAATCAGGACCTATCCCGCACAATCCTTCCCGTCTTCACCTCATCCGCATAACCTGCCAGCTTGTCCTCGGCATCCGGAAACCCCGAGATGATCGTCAGCAGCTCCCTGGCATCACTCTCAAACCCTGCCTCAGACAACCGTACCGCCATCTTCATCAGATCGACGCCTGACCACTTGAGTAAGGCCGCAGCCTCTTTTAGGTCGCGGCGTAGCTGCTGGTTGGGTTTGGTGAGGGGCATGACTTACAGATCCCCGCCGCGCCAGATCACACGACCGATAATCCGATGCTCGTAAATCTCGCCATCCGGCAGCACGACATCGGGATACGTGTTTTCGTCAGGGTTATCACTATGAATGACCCACGAATCGCCATGCTTGATAAGGCGCTTAACAATCGTCCCTTTGTCGTTGCTCGCCAGGACAAATACATGGCCATCAACCGGATCGGTCTTTGACGTGTCCAGCAGCAGCACATCGTGATCATCAATGGTTGGCCACATGCTCTCGCCATCGGCATAAATAACGATCAGGCTTGCTGGGTTTGCCCCTTTGAGTTTCAGCCAGTCGCGCTTGAAGGCTAGTGTTGACTTGGCCTCGACGTGTGGATTGTCATGACCAATGCCGGCTGCCGCCCTCGCGTCGTATTGAGGTATGAAGGCATAACGATCATCAATAACGCCAGCATCATCGCCAGCCGGGAATGGTGTATTGGCTGCGTCTTGTTGCTTATTACTTTTCGAGTGACATGGAGACGCTCGCCTGATCCCGGAAGCCAGGGTCGGACTAACCTCGTAGGGCTCGAAATCCAGGGCCCTAGAAAGCTTTACGAGAGCATCCAAGTTTAGGGCAACTTTGCCGGTCATGTACTGACTGACAGTACTTTGAGGCGAGTTCCATCCGCAGCGTTCACCCACCTCCATTTGATTGAGAGGTGAGTCCTTGCGCTCCTTTGCCTGGCGAACCCTGAGCTTGTATATCTCGCTGAGTCGTTTGGCGTCGGCAAGCTGCTCCTCATTCAAGGGAGTACGTACAGGTTTATTCATGAGTGCGATTTAGTAGCAGGGCTGCTTTTTAAGCAAACAGCAGTGCTACTGTATTCCTTGTTTTGTATAAAACAGCAGTGCTACTATCTAGCCGTATTCAATTTGAGAGACCGCCAATGAAGACCGTAACCCTAGGGGAGTACCTGGCTTTGCATGGCACCCAGAGTGATCTCGCTAAGGCTCTGGGTATTCAGCAGAGCGCCGTATCCCAGATGTTCAGATCAAAACGAACCATCAATATCACCCTGATGGATGACGGGACGCTTGAGGCCACCGAGCTTCGCCCCATCCCCGCTAAGAAATCCGCCGCTTAACCCTTTCGAACAACCAAGGAGCCTCACCAATGGCATACGACGACACACGCCACCTGAAAGACCGGGAGATCAAGTCCCGCTATGACGATGAAACCTACGAAGCGTTAAAGGCCGTGGCCCGCCTGCACAAGCTGCAGCTGGCCGTGTTTGTGCGCATGTGCGTCGAGGAGAAGTTGGAAAGCATCGTTGAACCGAATGCTACCGGTAAACACATGCAGGCCTGAAGGCCCTGAAGGAGGCTATGTGCCTGAAACCACGATCTGCCACGGGATCGATGGGCGCCTCTACGAGAAGCTTGAACGTTTGGCGAAGGATGCGGGCATGACGCCCGACGAATACGCCGCAAAGCTTGGAGCAGAGCGTTTTTTCGAGAAGACCAGGCCAAGAGGCGCCGGAAAGATCCGGCATCTGCCAACAACAAGGCGAGAACCGCCGAAGGCCGTATTAGGGCCTGAAAAAGGAGGGCCTGATGAAGACCTCAACCAATAAACCCAAATCGCAGGCACAAAAAAGCCGGGGTGCGATCCCGGCTTTTTCACAGCGCTTGCAAATATCGTTTCAATCTGGAGCCGATTATGCACACCTCTAATATCGATGTACAGGCCCTGAATAATCCCGCGCCACGTTTTATGCAATCGCAAAACGTGGCGCGGACAATGGCCCTTAGTCTCGGCGGCGTCAAAATCAAGCAAGACCTTGAAGGTCGGTATTGCCTGAATGACCTGCACAAGGCGGCGGTGGCGGATGGCGCGAACAAGCGTACCAAAGAGCCGGGCAAGTACATGGCAACCGAATCGTTCACGGAAATGTTCGATGAATTAACTACCCAGAATCCGGGTAGTTTACCCGTGGTGACTATTGAGGGGCGCAGCGGCGGGACTTACGTGGTCAAGGAGCTGATCTACGCCTATGCAATGTGGGTCAATGCTCGATTCCACTTGCACGTGATCCGCACCTTCGACGCCGTCGTCATCGGACACATTCAGCTTGTCGAAGGGAAGCAGGCAAGGGAGCGGGCTCGCCTTGAGGCCCCGGCCTTAACTGACGCAATTAAGCACGGCCGTCTCGCCGCCGGCAAAGAAACCAAGCACTACCACTTCAGTAATGAATTCGACCTGATCAACCGAATCGCCCCGGGCATGCCCTCCAAGGCTTACCGCGCTGCGCACTGCATCAGCCCCACCGATTCCATCCGCGACCACCTGACTCCCTGCGAGATTCGGTGCATCGAACACTTGCAGCGCGTCAACGCTTCTCTGATCGACGTGGGCATGGACTTCGAATCCCGCAAGCAGAAGCTCAGCCAGATCTACATCCAGCGCCATAGCCGGGCTCTTCTCTCCGAAATTAAGCGCCTGGAGTTCTGATCATGAAAGACGAACCAAAAATCCAGGCGACGATGATTGATGACGCCTACATGGAACAGTTCACTAATGACCAGCTCGCGTATATGGCCTGGGACAAAAGTGAGTTCTCTCTGAGCGTCTACCTGGATGATGAGGAATCGAAGTGCGAAGACTGCACGAACGACGCCCGTTTCGAGCTTATGACGGCTGTTCTTGCCTCTAAGGTACTGATCCGCCGCCTGACCGGTGTCGACCCTCGCTCCATTCGTGAAAGGGCTTTTAACAAGCTCCTGAGAAGCGATTGCTTCCCTCAGTGGGAGACCCTGCAATGAGCATGGAGCTGATGGTCAAGGCCATGAAGACCAAGGTCGGCAATCCTTTGCGCAAGCTCGTCCTGATTAAGCTGGCAGACAACGCCAATGACATGGGCGAGTGCTGGCCGTCGTATCAGCACATCGCTGATCAATGCGAGATCGGACGTTCCACCGTGAAGGTTCACATCCGCGAACTGGAAAAATGCGGTCTGCTGCGTCGTGAGTTTCGTCGCAAGGGCGAACTTAATCAGTCGAACCTCTTCCACCTTTCGTTGATGAATAGTGGGGCAGGAGCTGCCCTACCTGGGGCAGGAGATAACCCAGGGGGTGGGGCAGGAGCTGCCCCCAGAACCAGTCACTCTTTTGAACCAGTCAAGGAACCAGTAAAGCAGCCGGTCGCTGACGCTCCCTCGGCGAAGAAGAAGGCGCCCAAATTCGACCCGCTCACCTGCAAACCGTCCAACGTTAGCGAGCAGGTTTGGGCGGACTGGTGCCAGCACCGCAAAGAGATCCGCAAGCCGCTGACCAAGACCACCTGCGAGCGCCAAGCCAAGACCCTGGCTGGCCACCACTGGCCCGATGCCGTGATCATCCAGTCCATCAGCAATGGCTGGACCGGACTGTTCCCGGAGAAGGTGTTGCCTGGCGGAAGGACTGTCAGCAAAGGCCCGGACTTCTACGACAAGTCATGGCGCGCCGATACGAGTGATGACCTATGAAAACAGTCACTCAGATGATCCCAGGCGCTGCTCGGGCGCTGGGAACCGCCGCCCCTTATCAGGCCCCGGCGCAGATCGGCAGCCAGCTTGGAGTGGTGGACGACGCCACCGGTGAAGTGGTTGAGCGCCTGTTTCGGCAGTTGCAGGCCATCTTCCCTGCGCACAAGCAGGCATGGCCCGACGACAAGGCCAAGGCCGCCGCGATGCGCAACTGGACGATGGGCTTCATGGCCGCCGGCATCCGCTCGCTGGAGCAGATCCGTTATGGAATCGAGCAGTGCCGCAAAAGCGGCTCACCGTTCGCTCCAAGCGTCGGCCAGTTCATAGGCTGGTGCACGCCTGGCCCTGAGGCGTTCGGCTTGCCCGCAAGCGCTGACGCATGGGTGGAGGCATTGATGGGCGTCTACAGCCATGAAGGCGTGCGAATTGCTGCCAACGAGACCGGAATCTTCGACCTGCGCGCAGCCAAGCAGGAGGACAAGGGCCTTCGCCAGCGATTCGACCACAACTACGCCGTGGTGATCCGCCGCGCCCAGGAAGGCCAGCCGCTGGACGGGAAGATCCTCACCGGGATCGGCCACGACAGCCAGAAGACGGCCTTCGAACTCGCCAACGAACTGGCCGACCAGCAAACCCAGGCACGAATCCTTCAGCAAGGCATCCCGGCTGACGGCAAGTCAGCCCGCGAGCTGCTGTTGGCCAAGTTCGGCAAGAAGACCACGGAGCAACGGACATGACCGACAAGATGCGTGAAAAGTTCGAGAAAAGCCCGCGCTTTCGGGGGATGGATTTCACCCGATCGGCAACTCATCCGGACTACTACGACAGCCCCTACGCCAATGGCGCCTGGGATGGTTGGAAGGCCGCCAAGGAGGAAGAAGGCGTGTTTCCAGGAAAGTCGATCCTCACGTTCAGCGAGAAGCTTTCCTTCCTTCGTGCGACTCAGGGCCTTACTCAGCGTGAGCTTGCATCGGCTACTTGCCTCTCTTGGTCGATGATTTCCAGGTATGAGGCTGGTGAATGCCGCCCACGATTGAAGACCATTTTAGCCTTGGAGAAGGCGCTTGGCTGCCCAGGCCAATTTCAAGGAGCTAGCCATGACTGACATCTGTGATGACGCCGACATCGTAATCCAAGAGGCCCTGAATCGGTCCCTTGCCCAGATCCCTAGCTACACCGGAATAAGCGCCACAGAGTGCGTGGAGCGCGGAGAGGGGATACCGGAGGGTCGTCGTGTGGCTATTCCGGGGGTTCAGCTTTGCACGCCTTGTGCTGAGCGTGAGGCGCTGGCTAAGAAGGGAGTGCGGCGGCTATGAGCGAAATAACCAGAGCCGCAATCGGAATGCCGTTTGAAATGGCAATGGAAAACGAGTTGTCCCGCCGACAGTTCCACTCCATTGCCCAGGCGCTGCTGATCGAGCGCGACCAGCTCAAGGCCGACAACGTCGCAGCGTTGCGCGAGGCGACCGATTTGGCTATGGCGATCTGGCGCAGGTGCTACGCCAAGGATTCGCCCAATTTCCAGCCGTTCGAAAAGGCGTCCAGCGTTATCGGGCAGATCGACAACATGGCTGCCGGGCTCATGAGCGACCTGGAAAAACTCCGCGCCGAGAATGCCGGCCTACGCACCGGCTACGAAGCCTACGAGCAGGTGAATGCTGAGCTGAAGGCTGAGTGTGCCCGCTCCACTGAGCGCGAGCTCCTGCAATTGGCTGAGATCGAGGCGCTGCGCAAGGATGCGGAACGATTTTCCTATATCGAGCGTGATGCCGATAGCGGCATGAGCAAAATCTACGGTGACGACTGGGTTGCAGTGATCGACGCCGCCCTGGGCCAGGGAGATCGTGGCGGGCAATCGACCTCAAAAACGTCTCAAAGCGCCGATCCAGAAGGGTCGAAGGGTGGCGGGCAATGACCGACAAGATCAGCGTCAACAGCGCCACTAAGCTTTCCGAGGCCATCAACGCCCTGACAGCCATGTACCGGGACAAGAAGTTCGTGGTGGTCTCCCTGCGCCCAGGCAAAGACCGGACCTTGGATCAAAACGCATTGTGGTTTGCGCTTTACCAACGCATCGCCCAGATGACCCAGATCGGTGACGTGGAGGACGCCCGCAAGTACTGCAAGCTTCATTTCGGCGTGCCGATCATGCGCAATGCCGACGCCGACTTCCGCAACGGCTGGAACCGGATGTTCCTGCACCTGGACTACGAGACAAAGATCGAACTGATGGGGCCTTGCTCGCTCTTCGGCCCGGACGGGTTCCCAGTGACTCGCCTGTTCAATCGTGCCCAGGGCATCGCCTACACGGACCAGATCGTTGCCGAGTTCAGCGCCAAGGGTGTGGTGTTCACTGATCTGTTGGGCGAGGTGGCGGCATGAGCCATAACTTCAAGCCGGGCGACCTGGCGCTTGTCATTGACGCATCAATTGAATCAAACCTCGGCATGGTTGTTGAGCTGATTCGGAAAACCAGTGATTCGACAATCACTCTCCCGGATGGTGGAAGGGTGGGCAATCCAGAGATGAAGGTTTGCTGGGTGGTGGCGGCGGACGGGCTTGTAACCACAAACAAGCTCAAGCCAGAACCATTCAAGGTCAAGTACGCAGCTGTTCCTGAGCGCTGCCTGATGCCCCTTCGCGGCGATTTCGCGCCCGAGCAGCAGAAGTCGCGGGAGGTGGCGGCATGAACCAGGGCGCTATCTTTTTCATGATCCAGTGCATCCTCGTCATTGCAATGTGCGCAGTTCTGAAGCAGGCCGGAATAGGACCGTTTGATGCGCCATCCTCGTTCTGGGCGGTGGCAGCTATTGCGGATGCAATGGCCCTCGTTGGTTTTTTGTGGGGGCGCGACCTATGAGTCTCGCCACCAAACAACCCAAGCCAAAGACCTGCAAGAACCCAGCATGCAGGGACTCATTCGTCCCGCAGCGCCTCGGTCAGGCGGTGTGCAGTCCTAAGTGTGCGCTGGCCACCGTAGAGTTGCAGAAGGTCAAGGAGAAGAAGTCGCTGGCCCAGGCCGGCCGCCGGGATATCAAGGAGCGCAAGGAGGCCCTGAAAAGTCGCGGCGACCACATGCGCGAAGCCCAGCAGGCGTTCAACGAATACATCCGCACCCGGGACCAGGCCGCCGGACACCTATGCATATCCAGCGGCAAGCCATTGGACTGGAGCGGTAACGCAGTAGATGCAGGTCATTACCGCAGCGTCGGCTCCGCTCCGCACCTGCGCTTCGATGAGCGCAACTGTCACGCACAGAGCAAGCAGGACAACCGGTTCCTGTCTGGCAACGCCGTCGACTACCGGATAGGCCTGATCGCGCGCATTGGCCAGGAGGCGGTCGACGCCCTGGAATCCGACCAGAGCGTTCGCAAGTACACCGTGGATGAGATCAAGGCCATCAAGGCCAAGTACCGCGCAATGACCAGAGAACTGAAAAAGGGGCAGGCAGCATGACCTATCGCAACGTTGTTTCAGCAGTAGTTCGCGCCCTTGCGGCCGAGACCATCAGTTCCGCCGGCGGCTGCGACTTTGAGCCGAAGGTGCAGTGCGCCAAGCAGAAGGGGGAGATCGTCGGCAAGGAGGCGTCGTTTCTCCAGGACTGCTGGGTGTTCGGGCGTCTGCATAAGTCGCTGTCTGCCGAGCACTGGCGATCCCTTGTGGCGAAGTTCTCCACGCATACCGAGCGCAAGCATGCTGCAATTGCAGAACTGACCCGCTTGATGCGTTCGCCGGCGCCGGAGCGGTTCCTGCACTGCGCCGTGGTCACATGGGCATTACCTCGGCTGCCAGGTGTGGACGGCAAGCGATCCACCAACGTGCTGCCTGCCGGATGGTACGAGATGGACAACTGGTCGAATGAGCCTCATCCGATCAAGACCCAGGAGCGGTGGAGGCGGGATATTCGCAAGGCGCTGGAGAGCAGCGTGGACCTGGCCCTGGTGGAGGCTCAGCACATTCTCGAACAAGAAGGCCTTGTGATATCAGAAGTCGCTTGACGCGTAGTGATCCATTGAGCCATTATCCACCCATCCTGTCGTACTTGCGCATGTAGGTGATGCAAGAGACAAACAAACCCGGCCGCCGCGCCGGGTTTTTTATTGCCCAAATGCAGGCGAAAGACCGGAAAGACCCTCCTGCTCAATCGACGTTCGAGGATCTACCGATGACCCACATCACCCGCTGCAAAATGACTCTTCGCTCCAAAGGGCCTGTTCAGGGCTCGACGGAATCACTGACTCGTCTGCACTTCGGTGCTGTGTGGTCGGCCAACCCGGCGGAAGAGGATGCGATCTACGGCAAGTACACCCCATACGGCGAATACACCGTAAACGTGGCCGCAGATCGCGCTGAGCATTTCGAAGAAGGGAAGGACTACTACTTCGACATCACCCCAGCATTCTGATTTTAACTGCAGTCAGGGCAGCCCTCGGGAGGCCTGGACGCTGATAAGCCGGTAGTGCAGCGCTACGGAAAAACACCGGCAGCCCGCGCGCCCTGACCTAACACGCTTTCAGGGTGGCGCGAGACAGGAACAGCGAGATCGATGCACTTGGGTGTCGACGCAGTGATGGTCTTTGGCTGGCAGCGTGGGAAGGCACGCGCACCTATTCAGGGCCTCGACATTGATCGAGGCCTTCTTGTTTTCGGCCCCGCCACACCCTTCGCTCTGAGCTGGGAGTGCCGCCGGGGCTGATCTATTCCGCAGGTCATGGCCTGTCATATCCATAACTCCCTGACGGGGAGGAACCGAGATGTCCAGCATGCCAGACAAACCAGACACATGGGCGATAGCGCTTGCGTGGTTGAGCCAGCATTCGCCAATCCTCTATGCGGCTGCGTTGTCCTGTGCGATGGCTGTCCTGCGAATCACCTACGGTGGGGGTACCCGGCGCCAGATGATCGTGGAGGGCGCTATCTGTGGCGGCCTGGCCCTGACGATCATCAGCGGGCTTGAGTTCTTCAATCTTCCCCAGAGCATGGCCACCTTCGTCGGCGGGTGGGTCGGCTTCCTGGGCGTGGAGAAGATCCGTTCCATTGCTGACCGGGTGACTGACTTCAAGCTGCCAGGTCGTAAGGCTGAGTAATCCGCGCCACGTTTTCGAAAGCGCCAAATCGTGGCGCGCAGGAATTCATATGAAGCTGACCAGGATCGAAGTAAGCGTGTCGGTAGCGTGGTGGGTTCACCCATACCTGAGTGGCGTTGGCCTGTTCGCTGATTTGACTGGGATGACGCCAGATTACGAAAAGTGCATTGCGTTCGCCATGCGCGGCGTTGGTGTGAAGGTGAGCGCATGACGACCATTGCCTACAAAGACGGCGTGATCGCCTATGACTCTCGCATCACCCGCGATACCGAAATTCTGTACGACGACTTCCAGAAGTGCCGAGAAGAGAAAGGCGTCAAGTTCATTCTTTGCGGCAAGACCAGCCACTACTCTAGATTGATTGCCGCCTACTTCGGCTCGGCAGAATCACGCGACCTGTCCTGCGCAGCCATCGTCGTTGATGCTGATGGTCTGTGGTACGCGGGCAATGATGTGGATGATGGCTTCTGGAAAAGCCCACTGGTTAGCGACAAGCCATACGCAATCGGTAGTGGCGGTCTTCACGCTCTAACTGCGATGGACATGGGCGCAACGGCAGCGGAAGCCGTAGAAATGGCCAAGAAGCGCGATACGTGTACAGGTGGGCTTGTTAGGACGCTAAGCGTCGCAAAGACAATCGAATGACCATTGAATGACGTTCGAACGACGTTGAATGACCATTCATTCGCGAAACACCCCATGAATGAGGCTTAGCCATGGCCCTATGCGGCGCAAAGAAGCGCAGCAACGGGGAACCATGCAAGCGACACGCTGTTCCGGGTTCCTCTCGCTGCAAGCTACACGGCGGGGCGGCTGCCAAGGCCAACAAGGGCAACCAGCACGCTCGCAAACACGGCATCTACTCCGACACGCTGACTGCTGATGAGCACGGCCTGTGGGATGACATCGGTATCGGCACGCTGGATGACGACATCAAGATTGCCAAGCTCCAGTTACGGCGCGCACTGATGGCTCAGGCCAAGGCTGAGGCTGGTGATGGCCTTGTTCTGGATATGGAGAGCATCCACACCCAGGCGACAGATCCTGTTGAAGAGGGTGAGCCGGCGCAAGAGCCAGGCCGCCCATCAATGACAACCCAGCGTCGACGCCAGGGCTATGAGGACATCATCAACCGCCTGCTGGGCCGTATTGGTGACCTTGAGTCGAAGCGAGCCGACATGATCAAGAAGCTCGACCCTGAAGACGACGGGCCATTGCCTCAGCGCATCGAAGTAGTGGTGACTGACGCGAGACGCCCTAATGCCGAGCCTTAACGTACCTCAAGCCCAGTTCCTGGCGCTGCCTCACAAGTTCCGCGCCTTCGTGGCTGGGTTTGGCTCTGGCAAGACCTGGGTAGGCTGCTCGGCGCTGGGGAAACACTTTTGGGAGTGGCCGCGCATCAACGCCGGCTACTTTGCTCCGACATACGCCCAGATCCGCGACATCTTCTACCCGACGATGGAAGAGGTTGCGCACGACTGGGGGCTTCGCACTGAGATCAATCAGTCGAACCATGAAGTGCACGTCTACAGTGGCCGGCAGTACCGCGGCACCGTGATATGTCGATCCATGGAGAAGCCCCAGACAATTGTCGGCTTCAAGATTGGTCACGCGCTGGTAGATGAGCTCGACGTGATGAGCTTGGTCAAGGCGCAGCAGGCCTGGCGCAAGATCATTGCCCGGATGCGCTACAACGCCCCAGGCTTACGCAACGGGGTGGACGTAACGACGACCCCAGAGGGTTACAAGTTCGTCTATCAGCAGTTCCTCAAGCAGGTACGCGACAAGCCTTCGCTGGGTGATATGTACGGCCTAGTGCAGGCCAGCACGTTCGACAACGAACTGAACCTGCCGCCGGACTACATCCAGTCCCTGATGGAATCGTACCCGCCGCAGCTGATCCTGGCTTACCTCAATGGGCAGTTCGTCAACCTGAATGCCGGTTCGATCTACCACGCGTATGACCGAAAGCTGAATGGCTGCTTCGACGGGGTTGAGCCAGGCGAGCCGCTATTCATCGGCATGGACTTTAACGTCGGCAAGATGGCGGCTATCACGCACGTAAAGCGCGCCGATGACAAGCCTCGGGCGGTCGACGAGCTTATCGATGGCTTCGACACCCCCGACATGATCCGCCGTATCAAGGAGCGCTACTGGCGCTACAACGGCAAGGACTACGAGAAAACCTGCGAGATCCGTATCTATCCGGACGCCTCAGGCGGATCTCGCAAGTCGGTGAATGCCAGCGAGACAGACATCGCCATACTGCGCCAAGCGGGATTCAGCGTCATCGCGCCGGATGCAAACCCGCCAGTGAAAGACCGCATCAACGCCATGAACGCGATGTTCTGCAACGCACTGGGTGAGCGTAGATACCTGATTAACCCCCTTCGCTGCCCGACATATGCGGACGGCCTGGAGCAGCAGGTGTGGGCCGCCAACGGCGAGCCAGACAAGAAATCAGGCGTCGACCATGCGAACGACGCTGGCGGCTACTTCATCCACCACGACTATCCAATCATCAGACCTTTCGTGATGACTCAACCACTGAGAATGTAACCATGAGCGATAACCCGGCAATCGCGCTGCCTGCTGTCGACGCCATGCGCGCCTACTGGGATGTGATTACTCCACTCATGAGCGGCACCATGGCGATGCGTGCGGCTGGGAAAGCACTGCTGCCTCAGTATCCTGCCGAGGATGACAACTCCTACAAGGAGCGTCTGAGGCTGTCCACGCTGCTCCCTGCCTACTCGGAGACGGTCGGCAACATGACCTCCCGGGTGTTCGCTGAGCCTTTGCAGGTCGGTGAAGATGTGCCCGATCAGATCAAGGAAATGACCAAGGACATCGACCATGCTGGCAATGACCTGAATTCCTGGTCTGTCGAGTTTTTCCGCGAGGGCTTGAGTCACGGACTTTGTCATGCGCTTGTGGATCACCCTGTTGCCGAAGGCGTCCGCACCCAGGCCCAGGAAATCGCAGCCGGAGTTCGTCCGTACGCAATAATGATCAAGCCAGAGCAGGTTCTTGGCTGGCGCTCCAATGGCGGCCAGCTCACCATGTTCCGCTACTCCGAGTCTGTCGAAGAGCCGGATGGCGAGTTTGGTGTCAAGTGCGTGTATCAGGTCCGGGTTCTTGAGCCTGGGTCGTGGCGGACCTACCGCGCGCAGGAGAAGGGCGGGGCGCTGGTTCTGCATGAAGAGGGCACGAACAGCCTAAAATACATCCCCTTGGTGACCTTCTACACGGGCCGTACGGGCTTCATGACCGCGAAGCCGCCACTGCTGGAGCTGGCTCACCTCAACGTGAAGCACTGGCAAAGCCAGAGCGACCAGGACAATATCCTTCACGTTATCCGTGTGCCGATTCTGGTGCGGATCGGCGTGCAGGCCATGTACGACAATCAGGGCAAGCCTGTACCGCCAGAGTTCAAGGTGGGTACCGGTTCGCTGACAGACCTTCCAAAAGATGGCGACCTCAAGTATGTCGAGCACACCGGAGCTGCCGTCAAGGCTGGCCGGGAGGCGCTGCAAGACCTACTCGACGAAATGCGCATGGCCGGCGCCAAGCTGCTCACGCCAGAGAAGAGCGCCACCAAGACTGCCACCCAGGCAGAAGAGGAGTCCGCTCAGGAGCTGTCCCCGTTGGCCCGTATGGCGAACCACTTTGCTGACTGCTTGGCGCAACTGCTCCAGTTCATGGCTGATTACCGTAGCCTGGGCGAAGGCGGCGCGGTCGAGATTCGCGGCAACTTCGACGTTGACTACATGCCAGAGGTGTCACTGCCGACGCTTGTCGCGATGGCCAATGCTGGGATGCTGTCCAAGGAAACCCTGTTCGCAGAGATGCAGCGCCGCGGCGTGATCAGTGACGAATACGACTGGCTCGATGAGTTGGGCAAGATCGAATCGGAAGGTCCGGCGCTCGGGGAGATCTAAATGGCAACCGTAAACGAGCAGATGCAGTCGGCCTCAATCGGTCACGCAGTCGATTTGCAGCACCTAAGCAACGCCGAAGTGCGAAAGATCATCCGCCTACTCAATAGCGCGGACGCTGAGCTGCGCACCAAGCTGCTGGAGGCGATTGATCGCCTCGGGCCGAACTCGTATACGGCGAGACGGCTAAACACCGTGCTTGCGTCTGTGTATGAGTTGAACAAGTCGGTCTACGCCTCGATAGGCGAGGTCATGGTTGAGTCGGTCGTGGACATCGGACAGTACGAGATCGGCTATCAGGGCGCGCTCTTCACGAAGGTCGTTCCGGACCAGGTGCTGGTGCAAGTCAGCCTGAACACGGTCAACTTGGCTCAGGTGCGCGAGATTGCGCTTGCTCGGCCATTCCAAGGGCGATTGCTCAAGGAGTGGATGGGCGACCTTGAGGCAAGCCGGGCCGCGAAGATCCGCGACGGTATCCGCATTGGTATGGTCGAGGGCCAAACCACCGACCAGATTGTTCGCGGCATCATGGGCACCAAAGCCCAAGGCTATGCGGACGGGATCGTTGAGCGTGGCCGTCGTGATGTCGAGACGATGGTGCGGACGGCGATCAGTCATACGGCGCAGGGTGCACGAGAGGCCTACTACAAGGCTAACGACGACATTGTTGCCGAGGTTCGCTGGCTGAGCACGCTGGACAACAAGACCAGTGCCCCGTGCAGGTTGCGTGACAGGATGATCTACACCAATGACAGCCAACACGCCCCAGTCGGGCACAAAGTCCCCTGGCTTAGCGGTCCCGGCAAGCTGTACTTTAACTGTCGATCGACATCAATGCCGATCATCGCCAGCTATGAAGCGTTGCGCCTATCCAAAGGGCTTCCGGAAGGCACACGGGCGAGCATGGATGGTCAGGTGCCGAAGTCCACGAACTATGGAGACTGGATCAAGGGGCAGAGTGCCGAGCGCCAAGACGAGGTGCTTGGGCCTACCCGTGGCAAGCTGCTCAGGGGTGGCGGGCTTGAGCTGGACGCTTTCTACAATGATCGCGGGAAGTTCCTCACGCTGGAGCAGCTGCGCGAACGGGATGCCAAGGCATTCAGCAAGGCCGGCCTGTAGCAAATCAACTAAATCAAATGCGCCTCGCACCTGCGGGGCTTTTTATTGCCTGTCTGTTCGGATGAGCGGGGCGCACTGGGCCGGATGGCCTGCTAGGAGAAACAATGAAACTCAAGATCGTTGAAGTCGATGGCAAGCAATACGCGGAAGTCCTGGATGGGAAGCCCGTATTCACTGGTGATGACGGCAAGGACATTGCGTTCGATGCTGTCGGAACCCGAGACACCATCACCCGCCTGAATGCTGAAGCCAAGTCGCACCGCACCCGCGCCGAGACTGCCGAAGATCTGGTAAAGACCTTCGAAGGTATCGCCGACCCTGCTGCGGCCCGCAAGGCGCTGGAAACTGTCGCCAACCTCGATCAGAAAAAGCTGGTGGATGCCGGCCAGGTCGAGCAGGCGAACGCCGAGCGTGACAAGGCATGGCAGGCCCGCCTGGACGAATCCAACGGCAAGGTGCAGTCCTTCGAGCAACAACTGTACGCCGAGAAGATCGGTGGCAGCTTTGCTCGTTCGCAGTACATCACCGAGAAGATGGCTGTCCCGGCTGACATGGTGCAGGCCACCTTCGGCAGCAACTTCAAAATCGAGGAAGGCAAGGTCGTCGCCTACGATGCCCAGGGCCAGAAGATTTACAGCAAATCCCGCCCGGGTGAGCTGGCCGACTTCAACGAGTCGCTTGAAACCCTTGTTTCGCAATACCCGCATCGCGATCACATCCTGAAGAGCAGCGGCGCCAATGGCGGCGGCGCTCCGAACGGCAGTGAGCACAACCAAAACACGAAGGGCAATTTTGGTGGGGGCAAAGACGATCGAGTCGCCGCTATCAAGGCCATGACCGCAACGAATTAAGGAGTCACCATGTCCCTGTCGAACATGAAGGTATTCAATGAGTACCTGAAGAAAATCACCATCGAAACCCTGGCGCAGGACGTTGAGAAGTTCAACGCTGCTTCGGCAGGCTCCATCCGTCTGACCACCCAGGGTATCGACGGCGACTTCCTGCAAGAATCGCTCTGGGCTGGCCTGCATAGCGCTCAGCGCCGTGTTGACCGTTACGCCGCGAACGGCGCTCAGGCAGCCACCCCGCTGACCCAGAAGCAATACGACTCGGTGAAGATTGCAGGCGGCTTCGGTCCGATCCTGTGGGAGCCTTCGCAGCTTTCGTGGGTTCAGAAAAACCCGGAAGAAGCGCTGGAGGTGATCAGCCGCAACCTGTCCGAAGCCATCATGTCGGATCAGTTGAACACCGCCATTGCAGCGTTGGTCGCGGCAATCGGCAACCAGCCGACCGCCACCAACGACGTTTCCGCAACTGTTGGCGTGGACTACGTCGCCATCAACAACGCGCATGCACTGTTCGGTGACGCCTCTCAGCGCCTCATTGCTCAGGTCATGACCGGCGCGATGTACCACAAGCTGATCGGTAAGAACCTGGTCAACGCCGAGAAGCTGTTCACCTTCAGCGGCGTGCAGGTTGTCGACATCCTGGGTAAGGCTGTGATCATCACCGACGCCGCGGCTCTGTACGAGGCCGGCACCCCGAACAAGCAGAAAGTACTGAGCCTGGCCGACGGCGCGGCGATGGTGATGGATGGTTCCGACCTGATCACCAACATCGAGACCTCGAACGGCAAGGAACGCATCGAGACCACCATGCAGGCCGACTACACCTTCGGCATGGGCCTCAAGGGCTACACCTGGGACACCGCCAACGGTGGTAAGTCGCCAACCAGCGCCGAACTGGCCACGGGCACTAACTGGGATCTGGTTGCGAACAGCATCAAAGCCTCGGCTGGCGTTATCACCATCGGCGATGCCACCAAGTAATCGTGAAGGCGGTCTTCGGGCCGCCTGATCCACCTACCAGGAGTCCACCATGGACGAGAAAGTCATTTACGAGAAACATCCGGTCTCTGCGGAGCGCAAGGCTGAACTGCGCCAGAAGGGCTACAAGATCATCGACGCCAAGTTCGCGCCGGATGATTACGAACACCCGGAGCCAGTGAAGAAGGGGGCTCGCGACTCTGACCGGCCATCCAAGGGCCTGAATGTCGAACAGATCAAGGCGTTGCTGACCGAAAAAGGCGTCGAGTTCGACGCGGCGGCCCTCAAGCCCGCGCTCGCTGAGTTGCTTGACGCGGCACCCCAGGAGTAAGTCCAGTGACGACCTACATCACCGTTGCGCAGGTTGACGCACTGCTCGGTTCTACCTGGGCGCCGGAAGACCAGAAAGCGCGCGCGGTGCTGATGGCTAACACCTGGCTTACCAATCTCGGCCTGCCTGACTTCGACCAGATCCCGGATGACGTGATCCAGGCAGGTGCTGAGATTGCCCGCGAGGCTGCTGCAGGCAACGTATACGGAAGCGTGGAGACCGGCGTGCTCAGCAAGTCGGTTGACGCTGATGGCGTGTCGAGTAGCAAGTCCTACTCGGCATCATCCCGCAAGATCAGCTCGGGCGAGTCTTTCGCTATGGCGCTGCTGTCGCACTATCTGGGCAGCGGTAATGGTCAGACCAAGATAGTGAGGGGCTGACATGGGACTGCGCGACGAATTGCAGGCCGATCTTGCCGAAGCATTCAATACCGACTTGGCAGACGCTGCGTTGCCATTCTCGGGCGCCTACACCACGCCAGGTGCATGGAATCCAGTCACGGAAACGTCTACCGGCGAAACCGTGACGTACACCGGGCGCGGCGTGCTGGGCAAGTACGAAACCAAGCGAATCGACAACATAAACATCCTATCAGGCGACCTGAAGCTGATCGCGCTCATCAACGAGGTGACCGATCGACCGGCCGAGGGGCACACGATCACAGTGCCTGACCTTGCCAATCGCTCGCAAATGGTCAGATATAACGTCAAGGGCGTGCAGGTTGATCCGGCCTCGGCGACGTATCGAGTTCAGCTGAGGAAACCATAAATGAGCGCAAAAGCCGGGTGGAGTCACAGCCTCACGGACTTTATCGATCAGGTCGACGAGGATGTGACGCAGCGCGCGCGTGACATAGCTATAGCCATGCTGAGCGAGGTTATTGAGAGATCGCCAGTCGGTAATCCTGATCTATGGAAGGCGAACAAGGATCTGCGGGCTAAGAACACTGCTCTGGCTGATGCCTATGACGCAAACGTTGCCGTCCGAAACGCTACCAACACGAGCAAGAAGAAGTTCAAACTGCTTACCAAGCGTGAGCGCGAGGATAACTTCTTTGTGAAGGCGCAGGCGTCCGGCAAGGGCTACGTCGGCGGTCGATACCGGGGCAGTCACGCCGTATCCATAGGCGCACCCGACTTATCCGTCACGGAAAACATCGATCCATCAGGCAATGAAACCCTGTCCAAAGGATCAATGCTGATCAAGGCTTGCGGGAAGTACCCCGTGATCTATATCCAGACCAACATCCCATACGGCGAAATGATCGAACTTGGTCACTCAAGCCAGGCCCCGAATGGTGTCTACGACCTTGCATTCATCAGTGTCAGCGAGGCCTACAAGTGACATATGACGACATCTATCAGCTGATCAAGGACAGGATGGTCGCCTTCTCCGGACTTCCGCAGTCGAGTATCGACTACCCAAACTTCCCGATATTCAGCCCGCCAGAAACCGGCTTGTGGTGCCGCCTGAACATTCAGCACGCCACGGCATTCATGGCTGGCATGGCCGATAAGCCATACACGCGGAAGCCGGGGCAAGTCAGCATCCAGTGCTTCGCCCGCGAGCGAACCGGCACGAAAGCTATCAACGAACTGGCCGACGCGCTCGAATCTCACTTCGCCTACTGGATGTCCGGCGACCTTGAGTGCATGGAAGCCAGCCAGGTTGTAGCCGGTGAGTTCGAAGGTTTCTACCAGATTAATGTGAACATCCGGTTCCGCGCCGGCTGAGCCAGGCAACACCAACCACCCGCCACTGAGCGGGGTTTTTTATGCCCAAACAAAGGTGGAAACCATGTCCAGCGGCGCAAAAGTTGTAAGCCACATCATCAAGGAGGTGACGCCAGGCGTTACCCCCACCGGCACCTGGGACACGCTGCGCCTGACCGGCAACGCATTGACCCCAACCGTCAACACCGAAGTCAGTGACGAAATCACCGACACCCGCCTAAGCCAAGGCTCGGTAGCCACCAGCATCGATATCGGCGGCGACCTGACGGCAGAGTTCTCGTTCGGCTCGTTCGATCAGCTGCTGGAAGCCGCATTCTATGGCCAGTGGAATGCTGACGTGCTGCGTGTGGGCGATACCCGCAATACCTTCAGCATCGCGAAGGGCTACAACGATGTAGGCGTCTACGGCCTGTTCAAGGGCGCCCACGTATCGACCTTTGCGCTCGACATCCCGTCCGAAGGCAAGGTCACCGCCACCTTCAACATGGCCTGCCTCGATTACACCGATGGCGAAGTGCCGATTGTCGTGTCGCCCAATGCCCCGACTACCACACCATTCCTGTCGAACAACAACGTCGGCACGATCTTGGTCAATGGTCAGTCGCTGGAAGGCGTGGCTTGTGTATCGGCAATGACCATCGCCCTGGACAACAGCCTGCAAACCCAGCGGTGCCTGGGCTCCGAAAGCCTGGGGCCTGGCGCTCACATCGCAACCGAGGCGGCGATTACCGGCAGTATCACGCTGGCCTGGTCCAAGCGCGCGTGGGAGATCTGGAAGAACACCTTCACCCGGGCCCCGATCGCAGTGGTTTTCCCTATCACTGACTCGCTGGGCAACAAGTACACCTTCAACTTCCCGGCGGTGGAAGTGGACGGCGAACTGCCGAATGGCGGAAAGCGCGATCTGATCGAGGTTACGCTGAACTACACCGTGGCCAAGCTCAGCCCGACCATTACCCGGGCTCCGTTCGTGCCGGTAACCAGCGTCTCGGTGGCACCTTCGACCGCATCGATTGCCGTGACTGCGACTCGTCAGCTCACCGGCTCGACTCTGCCGGCAGAAGCAGCACAGAACGTCACCTGGGCCAGTTCGGCGCCGAGCGTTGCCACTATCAGCTCCTCCGGCCTGGTCACCGGAGTTTCCGTTGGCTCCGCGACGATCACCGCTACCAGCGTGTCGGACGCTACCAAGACAAGCACTTCGACGATCACAGTCACCGCTTAACCCAGATCAACCCTTTGGTTGCCCCGGCATTCACGCCGGCCGGGGCGGCCCTTTTATTGGCGCGGCGTTGAGGTATCACCATGGCTTTGCAAATGACCAAAAAAGACCAAGCCGCATCTGGTGCGCGCTGGGTAGAGTTCGATAAGGACACCAAGGTTTTACTGGCAGGCATCGACAATGCTGAGTACCAGGTTGGCCTGGAGCGCATGCGCCGGCGGATCGTGCGGAACGACGCGCGATTCGAAGAGGGCCAGGTAGGTGTAGTGGCCGGGGAGCTCACTGAGCACCAGAACCACGCCATGCTGCTGGCTCACTTCATTGTGAAGGACTGGTCTGGGGTTCTGGATGCAGAGGGCAACCCGCTAAAGTACAGCCCGCCCGTTGCCGCGCAGTTACTCGATCACAGCGTGGATTTCTTTCTGTTTGTCCTGCGGCACAGCGCCTCAGTGGCAACCGAAGCAGCCGAAGAGCTGGCTGAAACCGTAAAAAAGCCGTCTCCCGCTTCGAGTGGGAAAAGGAGTGGGCGGTCGGTCAAGCAGAAAAGCGGAGCCTGATCTACCAGAGACTGGGCTTTGAGCTTCCCGATGAGCCGCCGAACGACCCTATCACCGCCTACCTGTTGAGTACCTTCCGCAGTATCACGCGCGGGCGGCGGTTCCTGTCCACCATGGGCGGTGCTTTCCCGCTTCCCCTGTCTGCCAGGGAGATATCGGATTGGTTGGATTCGCACCCTTCGCCAATGACGCGGGACGAGGTGGACGCTGTGATGTTTGCCCTCGACGGGGTGTGCCTGGACGACGACAAAGATGATTGACAACCAACATGACGCGGCATGGCCGCAGGAGATACCTATGGACAAGCCTTTTGCGATTGTCGACGGGCAGCTTTACATCAACGAAGCCATGATCGGCGAAGGCACGGTCGGAATGGTCCGCATCACCGATGACCGAGTCCAAGTTCTGTCTCAGTCTTTGTCTACTTTGAGCGTTCAGGTTCACAGTGAAGCGGCTGCGAGAGCCAATGCGGACACGGCACTCGCAGCGCGTATTGATACGCTTCAGGCTTCGATCAAACCTGGTGCGTGAGATGCTTGGCGGCCTCTAGACCAAGCTTCGTCATCTCTTTGAGTGAGAACTCTTCGACCGGCTTTCCTTCGAGCTTTATGTTAACGATTACCGCACAGCCGTCAGCATCGCCCAGATGCAACTGGGCAGTTGGCGGGTTGTTGTGACGGGACAAAGCCAGGTTGGTGAGTATCAGAGCCACATTGACCTCCAGGTCATAAACGCGCCGATATTGGCGCTATCCCAGTCCTTGGGCTTGCAGGCGAAGGACTGGGGAAACCCTTGCGTGTGGCAGGAGGCTACTACTGGCCGATGGTCGGGTGTTACTGAGGATTCGTACAGGCGGATTGAGTGATTGTCTTGACTGGAGGCGTCAGCCCAATTTGCCTTCAAGAGGGGTAATGTATGTCCAGCGGTCGAGAATCAGTCGTTCCTGGTGACGAGGAATTGAGTTGTAATGCCGCAGGCGCTATGCTTTGTGGTGAAAGATTCATGGCCCGGGAGGGCAGCATGTCCCGCACAAAGGTTCCATTTTCAAAAGTGGCGATGCTCAGCCTGGCTCTGAGTGTTTCGACTTCGTGCGCCCAAATTGCTGCTGCCGCGCCTCAGGTGGTAGATATTATCAAGCCTGGCGTGACTTCAAAGCATGAACTTGAGCAAAAGGCAAGGCTGCGACAAAGCATCAAGGCTGCCATCGCAGACCTTCGTCAAATGCACAAGTCTTTGGAAGAAAGCTGTCATATTCTATCTGCTGACGGCTTTATCCCGAAGTACGTGCTGATTGAGCATCCTTATGCCGAGGTCGTTCAGAGCCTTCGAGCGCTGGAGGAGGCTAACAAGGAGGGAGCTCCGCTTGCAGCTCTTCCTGTCATTGGCGAAGAGTATCAGACCCTTCGCCGACAACTGGCAAAGGCAAGGTCTTTGGCAGTACGCAATGAGATTTTGATCAATCAGCGCCTGAGCGACCCTCAGGTGTTTGATAGCAGTATCGATTCCAATGGCCTAAGGGCATTGGCAGATATGGCTACAGACCGCCTACATCGCCTAGTGGGCTAGAGGATGTCGGTAGTCGTAGAGTTTAATTCCGAGACCTATGAAGCCCTGTTTCGCGACGTTTTGACAGACTACCCAGGTCTGCTTAATGTCCTTGTCAGTGATTTCACTCGATACATTTCCAGCAATCGCTTATGCCTCCCGCAGTATTTCGGCCGCGAAGCTGCTTACGTGAAGCCTGACGCGGCAATAGATGCTGGCTTAATGCATATTCATATTGCCCTGCCGCCTACAGTCTTCCCTGATAAGCGCCCTCAACACGACCGCACCTGCCCGATGAATTCCGCTAATCGGGATGCAGCCTTGGTTTATACGCAGGGACTGTACGAGGAAGACCGCTATTCCCTCATCGCTTTTCTTCACCCGGACGCCCACGGAAAGGCACGTGAGCGGGAGATCATGAATTACTTGGTGCGCGTTGCCGCACGCTTTCGCGACAAGTACTAAATTTTCCCGGTGTTTGGCAGGGCTTTGGCGCTTCCCCTGGATGGTGGTAGATTGCCTCTATCTAACAGGGAGAGGCATGGATCATGCGCTTAGCTGCAGCAACTTTGCTTGCGATAATGATTTCTGGGTGCGCTACTAGCCCTTCTGATCTTGCCAAATACGGCAGGGTTGATCTCGAGTCGCAAAATATTAAATCTCTTTCGATTCAAAGAGCGGGGCCATTGAAGCCTGGCAGTCTTCCTAGATGCGTAGCAATCACAATACGCAACGATTCTGTCACGATGACTCAGTCTGGTGGATATGTCGGCGCCTACACGGGCAACTACTACCAGACATCCAGCAGCAACGAGGTTGGTGGAGGTTCGGTGGCGCAGTATGTGGCCCCAGACGGGTCGGAAGTTGTGGCAAGGGGTGAGACACGATTCACTACGGCGGTCGTAGAGCGATCACTCCGATACACGCTTAGTGTTCGCCAGGTTTCGAATACCCGTGACTATAAGTTCACAGGGATTGAGCAGGCAGGTACAACCAACGGTTATGGATATCACAAAATTGCCGCCATGGCTGGAACTGGAGCTGAGTCCGCTCTTGCTTCTCTCGTGGGGGTTGTAGACGAGCTTGAGTCCTGCATTAGATAGCACCATCAAAATAGAGACCCGCCATCGAGCGGGTTTTTTTATGCCTGGAGAAAAATCATGACGCAAACATCCCGCCTTGTTCTGGAAATCGACAGCCGGGATGCCGAACAAAAGGCGGCCGATACTCGAAAGGCACTCGAAGCACTTGAGGGCGCCGGGCTGAGAGTTAAACCAGCAATGGACAAGGCTCGGACCGGCATGGAGTCGGTAGGCAAGGGCGCCGAAAAGGCAACCAAGTCTGTGCAAGATCAGCGCGATGAGATAGACCAGTTGCTGGGAAGTATTAACCCGCTTACCCGCAAGATGAACGAGCTGGAGAAGCAGGAGCTTGCTCTGGCAAAGGCCCACAAGGCCGGAAAGATCGAGACTGACACGTATACCGAGTACCAACAAAAAATAAACGCAACTCGTAACGAGTTGACCCGCTTCAGCGATTCTCTGACCCGCACCGGAAATACCGCAAAGCAAACTGCCGCCGCACTTCGTGGAGTACCGGCCCAGTTCACCGATATCGCGGTTTCGCTACAGGGGGGGCAAGCACCACTGACTGTGCTTCTTCAGCAGGGCGGCCAGCTGAAGGATATGTTTGGCGGTGTTGGACCGGCAGCTAAAGCTCTGGGTGGCTATGTATTAGGTTTGATTAACCCTTTCACAATAGCTGCTGCGGCTGTAGGCGCTCTTGGCTTGGCGCTATACGACGCGGAGAAGGAGGCATCCGAGTTCAATAAAGCCCTGTTCTCTGGCTCGGCAAACACTGGCAAAACCGCTCTTGGGCTTGCCACTCTTGCTAAAGATGCCTCCTCACTTAGCGGTAGCTTTAGTGAGGCAAAGGCGGCAGTTATTGCGCTAGCTGGAGTGGGCCGCCTCAGCGAGGTGCAGTTTTCTAACCTCGCGAAAGCGGCCGTCTCTATCGGCGAATTCACGGGCAAAAGCGCAGCAGATGTTGCGAAGTCTCTTGGAGATATGGGAAATAACGCCACGGAGTCGGCAAAAAAACTCAGCAGTCAATACGGATTGCTATCGAGCTCTCAGTACGAGGTGATTGCAGCGCTTGATAGGCAGGGTAAAACCCAGGAAGCGCTTGATCTGCTCAGTGAAACGCTGAATAAAAATGCAGAAGCCAGGCTGGCAAAATACAAAGCATCGCTGTCTGGTTTAGAGAAAGCCTGGGACGATGTTGGAACCTCAATTTCGAATGCGTATAGGAATGTACGCTCCGAATTGTTTCCTGACGCCGGGAAAGAGATAGAAATCATTGAGCGCATTTTAAAGACGCGTAAGGACGGCGGGCTGGCCGGCGCTGTATCAACTGGGCTGAGCAAGCTGAACGGCGCACTTGGCTTGGATGATGGCGAAAATGACGATTCAACAGCTGCCCTTGAGCGGCGCCTGGCCATGCTTAAAACGGGTATTGCACTCAATCAGCAGAACGCGAAAGCTGAGGGGGATGCAACTCGGAAGAACCAAGAAAGAATTGAGGCTGACGGCAAATGGAGTGCGCTGGCCAAAAAAGAGCTTTCAGACCAGGCAAAGCTCGTCAAGGACATTGCCGACGCAAGGAAGCTAGGAGTGGAGGCAGGCAAGTCTCAGGCCGAGATCGACAAGGTGGTCGCAGACATTCAGGCCAAGTACGACAAGGCTCAGCCGAAAGCCAAGGCCTACACCGAAGACGCCGGCATGAAGGCGCTGGACGCCGCGCGCCAAACCCAGGCCGTCCTGCTCCAGCAGAATGCATCGCTGAACACCCAGGGCATCGCCACGGAAAAGGTGGGCACCCAAGCCCAGGCCCTGATCAGGTGGGAGCAGCAACTCGCCGACATCAAAGGCAAGAAGACGCTCACCGCCGACCAGAAGTCGCTGCTGGCCAGCCAGGACCTGATCACCGCCCAACTCAAGAAGAACGTTGCGCTTGAGCGTGAGGCGCAGATCAGCCGGGATATCCAACAGGCACAGAAGGACCAGGTGCAGTTGCTGACCCTCACCGGCCGGCTGCGGGAGGCAAACAGCCTTAAGTCCTCACTGGACGACGCAGCCCAAATGGCGGAGTACGAGCGCCAGGGCAACACCGAGGCGATGAAGCGGCTCGAAACCCTGATCAAGATTCGTGACGTCAATCTCAAGGCATCGCAGAAGCCTGGGACCATTGAGGGTGTTTCGCAGGCACCTCAGGTTACCGGCATCGACGCCTCAGTGGGTGGAGCCTATAGCGAAATCCAGAGACTGAACGAAGAGTCAGCGAAGGTTGACGCCTGGCGCGCCATGGAGCTGGAAAAGCAGAAGGCCTATCTCGACCTCAAGGCTATCAACGAGGAGACCTATGCCGAGCGCGTCAACAACATCAACCAGCAGGGCCGGGACAACCAGGCGAAGATCGAGCGCGCCAAGAACTCGGCGGTACTGACGTCGAGCGCCGACTTCTTCGGCAACATGACCGCGCTCAGCCAGTCGGGCAACAAGAAGCTGGCGGCGGTAGGGAAGGCGGCGGCAATCGCGCAGGCCACCATCCAAGGGTATGTGGCAGTCCAGAATGCCCTGGCGGTTCAACCTTACCCGCTGGGCATGGCCTTGGCCGTCTCTGCGGGTGTTGCCGCTGCTGCCAACGTGGCAGCTATCGCTGGGATTGGGTTCTCTGGTGGCGGCTACACAGGGCCTGGTGGCGTCAACGAAGTCGCCGGAACCGTGCACAAGGGAGAGGTGGTCTGGAGCCAGAAGGATATTCAGCGTTACGGGGGCGTGGCCGCTGTCGAGGCCCTGCGCAACGGCAACGTGTCTGCGATTCCATCAGTGCAGTCGGCTAAGGGCGGCGGTGCAATGCCATCTATGTCCAGCGCGCCTCCGCAAATCAACATCAGGGTGAGCGGTGATGGCTCGAGCGGGTCGGCCAGTGCGACGGCAGGCTATGAGCAGATGGGCCAGGCAGTGTTGGCCACCGTTCGGTCAGAGATGCCCAAGGTGGCCAGGGCCGTGATCCAGCAAGAGAAGGGGCAGAACGGCCTACTTGACCCAAACAACCGGAGGAGCGCGGCATGAGCGAGGTATTCACCTGGTGCCCGGAAAAAGGCACGACTGGTGACGATGACACGGACATCCTGGTCTCTCAGTTCCGCAACGGCTACAGCCAGCGCCTTTCGGTCGGTATCAACAATATCTCCACCTCCTGGCCGGTGACGTTCATGGGGAAGACTGACTACATCATCCCCATTCGCGACTTCTTTGTGAGGCACAAGGGCGTTACCCACTTTCTTTGGACGCCACCCTTGCACGAGCAGGGAGCGTTCGTCACGGATGGCGGCTGGAGCCTTCAACCACTCGGGGCCGGCGTATACATCCTTTCCACCAAGTTCCAGCAGGTGTTTAACCCATGATCACCTTGGACAACCAGAAGCTCGAACCGGGCGCGATTATCCAACTGATCGAGTTGGATGGTGAGGCGCGGGGCATGGGCATCTTGCGCTACCACGCTCACCAGCAGTCGACCCCGATCATCTGGAAGGGGGAGGCATACCTGCCGAGGCCTTACGAAACGGGCGGCTTTGGGCGCAGCGTTGAGGGCAACAACTCAACGCCGATGCTGAAGATCAGCAACATCGACGGCACCGTCACTGCGTTGTGCCGCCAGTTCCAGGGGATGAGCGGGGTCAAGCTGACGGTGCGGCAGACCTATGCCAAGTACCTGGACGCCGTGAACTTCCCCGAAGGCAACCCCACGGCCAGCGCCATGGAAAAGCTGGATATCTCCTACATCAACCAGGTGACCAGTTTGTTGCGAGAGGAGGTTGTGTTTTCCCTGGCGCCGCCGACGGCGGTGAAAGGGCAGATGCTTCCCGGCGGCTTGATCATGAACCGCTGCGAGTGGTGCCTGTGGGGCGAGTATCGCGGCCCCGACTGCAACTACACCGGCATCAAGATGTTCGACCTCGACGGCAACCCCGTTGACGATCCGGCGCTGGACCGCTGCGGCGGGCGCGTGAGCGATTGTGAAATACGCCATGGCCGGGGCAACCCTCTGCCATTTGGTGGTGCGCCGGGCGCTTCGCTTATTGGATAGGCAACCATGAATAAAACGATGCTGAAACAGATCCAGGCCCACGCCGCTGCTGAGTTTCCCAAGGAGAGCTGTGGTGTGGTGATCCGCGAGGCGGGGCGCCTGAAGTACGTCCCGTGCCGCAATGATGCCAAGACCCCGAGCGAGCACTTCATCATCAACCCTGGCGACAAGTGCGACGCAGAGGATCGAGGCGAAGTGACAATGATCATTCACAGCCACCCAGACGTGCCGCCCCTGCCGAGCATGGCCGACCGTGTCAGCTGTGAGTTGCACGAAAAGCCCTGGGGCATTGTGAGCTGGCCGTCTGGGGAGTATTTCGAGTTCAAGCCCTGCGGGTACCAGGCGCCCTTGGTCGGTCGAGAGTTCGGCCATGGCCTGCTCGACTGCTACGCCCTGTGCCGCGACTACTACGAGCGCGAGCATGGGATTGAACTGCCGAACTACCCGCGCCGGGATGGCTGGTGGAACGATGGTGAAAGCCTCTACGAAAAATACTACGAGGATGCCGGGTTCTATCCGGTCTCGGTGCCGCGCAAGGGCGACATGATTGTCATGCAGATCAACGCTGCTGCACCGAACCACGCTGGCATCTATCTGGGTGACGGCCTGCTGGCCAGCGATCCGGATCTACACCCGGCCCCGGGCACCTTCCTGCATCACCGCTACAACAAGAAATCCACCCGCGACGTTTACGGCGGCATGTGGGCCGACTACACCGTGCTGATTCTTCGGCACCAACGAGTGCCGGAGGTTGACTGATGGCCATGAGAACAACGGTTCGCCCGCAGCCTCTGGTGGTGCTGGTGATGCTCTACGGCGTGCTGGGTGCCCGGTTCGGGCGCGTACATCACCTGGCGGTCGCCTCTTGTGCTGAGGCCGTCCACGCCTTGTGCGTGAAAATCCCGGGCTTCAAGCGCTTTCTGAGGTTCTCCGAAGAGCGCGGCCTGACCTATGCAGTATTTCGTGGCAAGCAGAACCTCGGTGAAAACGAGATCGAGATGCGCCAGGACACCGTTGAGCCTATCCGCATTGCGCCAATCGTGATTGGGAGCAAGGGCGGCGGGCTGTTCGCAACCATTGCCGGCTTGGCTCTTGTGGTGATTGGGGCGATTACCCAGCAGTACTACCTGGTGGCAGCGGGCGCCGGCCTGATGATTGGCGGTATCGCCATGAGCATGTCGCCCTCACCGTTGGGTGTGCTGGATAAGGAAGGCGACGGCAATCGTCCCTCCTATGCATTCGGCGGCGCCGTCACAACGATGGCGCAGGGCCGCTGCAAACCACTGCTCTACGGTGAGCGCGATATCGGCGGCTCCCTCATCTCGGCCGGCATCTTCTCGGAAGACCAGCAGTAAGGAAAAACCATGTCAAAGACCGCAACAGCGCCCGCTACCAAGCGCCGGCGCCGGCCTGCTGCTGCCCGCGTTATGGGCGGCAAGGGTGGCGAGAAGAAGCCTTACACCCCGTATAAGGCGCCTGACAGTGCGCTGTCGGTCGCCACGGTCAAGCTGCTGTATGCCTTGAGCGAGGGGCCGATTGTTGGCCCGGTCAATGACAGGCAATCGATCAAGCTCAACGGTACGCCCCTGATCTCGCCGGACGGTAGCGAAAACTTCCCGGGCACGATCTGGGATTTTCGCCCAGGCACCGTGGACCAAGAGCATATCGCTGGCTTCCCGGCTATCGAAAACGAGGCTTCACAAGGCCTACCGGTTGAGCTGAAGTCGGACAACGCCTGGACTCGCGCCATTACCGATCAGCAGTTGTCGGCGGTTCGTATCCGTCTGTCCTGGCCACAGATCTGGCAGGTCAAGACCAACGGTGACCAGATTGGTTATCGCATTGATTACGCCATCGACCTATCCGTCGATGGGGGCAGCTATCAGACAGTTGTGTCGGCCACGCTGGACGATAAGGGCACCACGGAGTACGAGCGCACTCACCGGATTGACTTGCCTGAAGGTTTCACCAGCGCGCTTGTACGTGTTCGCCGGCTCACGCCGAACCGCAATGACTCAAACTTCGCCGATCTCATGCGGGTCAAGGGCCTGACCGAGGTCATAGACAAAAAGCTGCGCTATCCAAACCTGGCCCTGGGCGGCCTGCAGTTTGACGCCAAGCAGTTCCAGGACACGCCGAAGGCCAGCTTCCTGATGCGGGGCCGGATCGTCCAAGTTCCCACCAACTATGACCCGCAAAGCCGCACCTACACCGGGGATTGGAACGGCACCTTCAAGCTGGCCTACACCAATAACCCTGTTTGGATTTGGCGTGACCTGCTGTTGCACCGCCGTTATGGCCTGGGCCGTCGCATCACCGCTGACATGGTCGATCACTGGACGCTCTACGAGATCGGTCGCTACTGCGATGTGATGGTGTCCGATGGCAAAGGCGGCTTACAGCCCCGCATGACGACCAACGTTTACATCCAGGATTCGATAGAGGGCTACGCGCTGCTGTCGGACTTGGCCAGCGTGTTTCGTGGCAGCAGCTGCTGGAACGGAGCCAAGGTCACCATGGTGGCTGACATCCCGGGCAATGAAGACGGCTACGTCTTCACCCGCTCGAACATCATCGGTGAATTTGAATACGTTGCTGCTGCGTACCCTGACCGGCACACCCGGGCCAAGGTTGCCTGGGACAACCCAGAGAACGAGTTCAAGACCCAGCCGGCCCCAGTAACCAATGACGAACTAATCGGTTCACTTGGCCACCGGATGCTCGATATCTCCCGCTTCGGTTGCACCGTCGAGGGCGAGGCTATCCGCCACGGGGTCTGGGCGCTGAAGTCCGAGCAGTACGAAGAGTGGTCTGTCAGCTTCACCACCGGCATGGAAGGTCAAAACGTTGAGCCTGGGCAGATCATCTGCGTGGCTGATGAGATGTTCTCGGGGCGGCCGAATGGCGGGCGTATCAGTGCGGCCACAAGGCGCGTCATCACCTTGGATATCGATGCCGAGGTGCATGAAGAGGACCGGCTGATCCTGAACCTGCCAAGCGGCAAGTCAGAGGGTCGGATCGTCAAATCGGTCTCTGGCCGTCTGGTCACCGTAATGGCTGACTATTCGGAGCTGCCTGAACCTGAGTGCAGCTGGTCCGTCGAAAGCGCTGACCTGGCTGTGATGCGCTTTCGAGTGCAGACCATCGAGCCTCAAGGCCTGCACCAGTTCAAGATTGCCGCGACTCAGCACGAACCGCTGAAGTTTCCGGCCATCGACACCGGCGCCCGGATTGATCCGCAGCCCACCAGCGTTCTACCACCGGGTGTCATGTCACCGCCGGCGAACATCGCCCTGGAGGCGCGTAGCGTCGTGTCGCAGGGGATTGCGGTTACTGGCATGCGCATCACCTGGGACGCTGTTCCTGGGGCGACCGCGTACAACGTGGAGTGGCGCAAGGACAGCGGGAACTGGGTGCGTCTGCCGCGTACCGGAAACCTTGGCGCGGAGGTAGAAAACATTTACAGCGGGCGTTATGTCGCCCGGGTGAGTTCGGCCAACGCTATGGATGTGACCTCAATCTGGGGTAGCAGTCCAGAGGTCGAGTTGACCGGTAAGGTCGGCTTGCCGCCGGCGGTGGCGTTCCTGACCACAACCCGCGAACTGTTCGGGATCAGCATCAAGTGGGGTTTCCCACCAGGTGCAGAAGACACCCAGCGTACCGAGATCTGGTATGGCCCTGCGAACGACCTGGGCGCGTCGACCAAGCTGGCCGACCTAGCATACCCTCAGGCTGACTATCGCATGCAATCGCTGCTGGCTGGTACAACCCTGTTCTTCTGGGCGCGCCTGGTGGATCGTACAGGCAACGTGGGGCCGTTCTATCCGATCGGTAATGGCGTGATGGGCCAGGCCAGTTCTGACGCTGGGCCGATTCTTGAGCAGATCAAAGGGAAAGTTGACGAGAGCGCGATCAGCAAAGAGCTCAACGACCGAATCGACTTGATCGACGGTAGTGGCCCCGGATCCGTCAACGCGAGGATCGATCAGGCTGTTCAAGACTTCACCGATGCTCTGGCATACGACCCTGAGAAACCCTACGTTAAAGGCGATATGGTCCGCCAAGGACAGCGGATTTATCAGGCAGAAGGGCCGGTAGCTGTGGGGATCGCTCCTCCGGCAGCCCCGTGGAAGGACATCGGTTCAACTCTCGAAGAGGCCAATGCACTTGCGGGTGAGGTTCACCAGAACACTCTGGATATTGCCGAGGTGGATGGCAAGCTGGTTGCAACATCTGAAAAGGTTGATGGGGTTTACGCTCAGGTCAATCCAGCCTATGCAGGCGACACGACCACCAACGCCGGCGACAACACTGTCAGCGCGGGCGTGTGGTCCGTATGGTCTGCGATTGCCGAAGGCGATTACGCTCAAAGCAAGCGCACTGACTTGGTTGAGGCCTCGGTAAATGCCAACACCGCCGCGATATCAACCGAGACCACGGCGCGAGTCTCTGCCGACACTGCCCTAGCTCAGCAAATCACCACTATTGGCGCGCAAGTTGAGGGCAACTCTACCGCTATACAAACGGAAACGGCGGCTCGGGTAGAGGCAGACGGGGTACTTGGCCAGCAGATTACGACCGTAGAAACCAACCTCGACGGGGCCAATGCTTCGATTGCGCAAAACACCCAGGCTATCCAAACAATCGACGGCAAAGTCTCGTTAGGCTGGTCGGTGCGCCTGCAGTACACCTCGGCTACAGGTGAATACAAGTGGGCCGGTGTGGGGCTCGGCCTTGAAAACGGCCCTGGCGGCTTACAGTCCAAGTTCATTATTGATGCGGACATGTTCGCCATTGGGCAGGGCGGCATTATTCCGTTTGCCGTAACGGGCGGTCAGACGTTCATTAAAGCCGGGTTTATCGAAGATGGCACGATCACCAATGCAAAAATCGGGGCTTACATCCAGTCTGATGACTTTGTTGCGGGTTCGGTTGGATGGCGACTGAGCAAGAACGGGATTTTTGAAATTAACGGGTCTGTTCCAGGGCAAGGAAGGATGACCATGACTAACCGGTCTTTGCGTGTATACGACGCTGCTGGCCAGAAAAGGGTGCAACTGGGAGACCTGTCGGAATGAGTTTTGGGATGCGGATATGGGGGGCCAATGGAGCCCTCCAGCTTGACGAGACTTCTTTTACTGTAAGGGTCATATACTCTGCGCTTATACCCAAAACAGCAGGGCGTTTTGTCGACATAGTAATAGCTGGCGTTACGCCCGCTACCGACTCCTGTGTCTGCATTCCAATCTCGCCTTACAGCACATCAGGGCAAGGGATAGACGCAATCGCGTTTATCCCGTACGTCTACGAGGGTTACGTCCGGGTCTTCTTTGGGAGTCCTGCCGCGTCAACGGGGCCAACAGGGATATCCACGCAAAGACTATTGGTGATGAGGTACAGATAATGTCGTACGGCTTAACGTTCACAAATAATGATAACTCCGTAACTCTCGACTCTGAATTTTCAAGGCTTGTAATCCTTGATAGCGGTACATGGGCAGGCAGCGGGGGTATAGGCATTGCCTTTTCAAGCGTGATTACAACTGACGAGCCGCCGCTTGTGTTTGTTAGGCCGGATCAAGATGATTACTTCGCATCATGCCTAGTTCAAGGCGGCGCGAGGAATTGGAACTCGTTCAGGTTCAATACGCTGAAAGGAAGCCTCTCTCGAGGGAAGTGGTTTATCGCCGCATTTAAATCCGCGCCAATAGCGGACTACGGTCTACGGCTATGGGATGCGACCTCGAAGATTATTTTTGATAGCGGCACGCCGTGCGCGCAATTTACGAGAACAATATCCGCATGGAACTACCTCGGGGCATCGCAAACGCAGCCAGGGGTTTACAGATATAACTGGTCCGCATTTTCGCCAACAAATACTGGCGACTACATGCTATTAAACAATATCGCCATGGATATGGCGGGAACGGTGTCAAGGCAGGGCGCAGTCCAGGCGTTTTGGGATTACGGCGGTAACAGGGTAGTTATCCAGGCCACCGGGGTAGACCTGCCGACCGTACAGTACATTTCGATAGTCTTTGCGAAGCCGATTTCTTAAATTAACTCAAGAGAACCTACTCATGGCCAGGCAGGTAATAAATCTCGGCACGCCGCCGAACGGGGCAGGCGGCGATACTACGCGCTCTGCGAACACTAAGATTAACGATATGACGCAAGAGTTATATGCAGTCATTGGCGGCTTGGGTGCGGTCTCGACCGAGAACGTTGTACCGGTGACAAAAGGCGGCACTGGCGCCGAAACTTCGGCTGCAGCTCGATCCAACCTGGGTCTTGGCTCGGCCGCTGTTGCGCCAATCGTCGGAACTGTCTCGCAGTCAGGCGGTACTCCTGCGGGCGCAATAATGGAGCGTGGTGGTAATTCAAATGGTGAGTACGTCAAGTTCGCAGATGGCACTATGATTTGTTGGGGGCTTTCACCGCTGTATTTCACAACTCCTAACGCGGCTGGTGCCCTTTACATAGCCACTTCAACAGCGTCTTTCACCTTCCCGGCAGTGTTTTCCACTTTTCCCCGTGTCATTGATTCGAGTCTGTTTGACCATCCCGGTAACGGTGCTGCGGGCCCCGCACGCGGCTGGGGGGTTCCTTTCTCGGCAACTAAAACTACGTGCCAGATAGCCATCTATGGCCATGCGGCTAACTCTGCGATCTGGCCAGGCTACGTTGCGATCGGGAGGTGGTTCTAATGCTCATCAAGTTTTCGCCGCAGCGTCGAGATGACACGCTGGCCATTAGCAAACGAGGCGATGTTCTCATTATCAACGGGGAGCGCTTCGACTTTCGAGCCGTACCTGAGGGGGCAACGCTGCCAGCGTCTGCCGTTGACTGCGAATTTATAATTGGGGACATCACTCGAACGGGAGGAGAGCTGATTCTAACTTTGCTCTTGCCATGTGGGCCGGATGCTACCGATGCGGCCAACTATCCGTTCGATATTGTCAGCCCGCCTGACGGAACCGTGAGTATCCCCCAATGAATATTGATTTCAGCCAGATGAAAACTGCCGGCCAACTGCAGGCTGCAAAAGACCAAGAAGCTCACGATGCTGCTCTTGCCTCTCGACGATCTGCTTATCTGGCAGAGTCGGACCCCCTTCGCCTCGAGGCCGACTACGACGCCCTGAGCCAGGGCCTCACGCCCGACTATACCGCATGGCTGGCGTCGGTTGCGGCTATCAAGGCGCGCTACCCACTGCCCGTGGTTGAGCCATCCGGCGATTGATCTTCGACCGAGTAACGACACCCGCCATCGAGCGGGTTTATTTTTGCCTGGAGAAAAGTTATGACCACTTCCGATAAAGACCGGGACATCCTGGCGCGTACGCTGTGGGGCGAGGCTCGCGGCGAGGGGCAGGCCGGCCAGATCGCCGTGGCCTGGACCATCCGCAACCGCGTGTTCGACGGCAAGGCCAAGTCCTGGTGGGGTGAGGGCTACGCCGGCGTGTGCCTGAAGCCCTGGCAGTTCAGCTGCTGGAACCAGAACGACCCTAACTACGCCTACCTCAGCGGTGCGAAGTCGATCCCGGCCGCGCAGCTCGCCCAGGCCCAGCGTGCTGCTGACCAGGTGATGGCCGGCGCGGTACCGGATCCAACCGGCGGCGCCACACACTACTACGCAACCACGATGCCCAAGGCCCCGGCCTGGGCGGCGAAGGCCAACCAAACGCTGCGCCTCGGGCACCACGTCTTCTTCAAGGATGTGCCGTGATGACGCCCGTACAGAAGCTGGCCGGGCTGGTGGTGCTGATCCTGGCGCTGATGGCCAGCGCCGCCGGCGTCACCTGGCAGGTTCAGGAGTGGCGCACGGGCAAGACGCTGGCCGAGCAGACCAGCCTGCACCAGGACGAGCTGGACAGGATCAGCGCGGTGGCCATCAAGCAAGTGCGCGACGAGCAGGACAGACGCCTGGGCCTGGAGAAGACGCTGGCCACCTCCGATCAACAACACATCCGAGAACTTTCCGATGCTCAACGTAACCAGGTCGTGCTGCGCGACCGCCTTGCTACTGCTGATGTGCGGCTGTCAGTCCTTCTCGACGCCACGGATTCAGCCAGTGGCTGCAACGTGCCTGCCGCCTCCGGCGCCGTCGGCGTGGTTCATGCAGCCCGTCGAGCCAAACTTGACCCAGCGCATGCTCAACGAATTGTCGCCATCACCGATGGCGGCGATAGAGGATTGATCGCGCTGCGGGCGTGCCAGGCCTATGTCAGGGCAATTGCTCCTGCTTCCGCTCCTGCAGCAGGCGCTGGTTCTCCCTGAACAGGTAGTCGCACTGGCTGGAAACAAGCGACAAGCTGCGCACCTTGGTCCCTAGCACCGTTGTTTCCTCCTGAAGCCTGGCTATTTCTTCGAGCGCCTTCCTGAGCGATTCCTCTGCCTGTGCTTTGCCGGTGGCCAGATCGTCGCTTAGTTGGACCAGGCCGTGCACATTCGCCCGGGCCTTGCGCAACTGGTGGTAGAGGGTGCTGATCTCATCTTCCAGCAGAGAGCAGTGGTGCTTGTGCATTTCGAGAGGCGTGGGGCATCCCAGCCACTCGCAGGTGTCTTCATCGATGTTCATGGTGGGTCAATCCGAATGCTGTATGTGCATACAGTAATCGAGGTTTGCAGGTTGTGCGATGTGAGGCGACGAGCTGTAGGGGATTTTGGTTTGGTGTTCGGTCGGCAGGACGCCGGGGAATGGGTGCGTGACTTTTGCGTGACTCTCTCACGCACTTGTAAGCACTGTGGGCGTTCGATTGCAGCGAGCGCCAGTAAAAACAGCTACTTAACAATGCCTTGCATAGGTACTGCGTGCATGGGGTGCTAGGGTGTGGGCGCCACAAGATCGGCCCACTCCTGCATCATTTCACGGCGCTGCTCAATATAGGCCGCGTGGTTGTATACGTCCCTTATGAAGCTGCTATCGGCGTGAGCAAGCTGCCTCTCAATCCAGTCACGGTTGTACCCGCGCCCGTTCATCTCGGTGGAGAATAGGTGGCGGAAGCCGTGCGGGGACTGTTTCCCTGTAAGCCCGCATGTTCCCATGACGTTACTGGCATAGTTGATGCCGATCGGGGCTGTAGAGTCGCTTCGATTGGTGAAGACGTATCGAAGATTGCCAGATATTGGAAGCATGCCCCTCAGGAGTTCCACGGCCTGGGTTGATAACGGAACCGCATGTTCACGGCGCGCCTTCATCTTTTGAGCAGGGGTTATCCATGTCGCAGCATCAAGGTCGATTTCAGACCACTCAATCTGCCTGACCTCGCCCGGGCGAGAAGCGGTGTAGATCATGAGCATTACCGCAGCTCGGAGCTGAGAGCTCGCAATGTTCTGATTAATGGCCGCAATGGTCTTGGGTAGCTCGCTCATCGGCAGGAATGGGTGGTGGCTGCTCTGCGCACCCTTTTCGGTTACCGCATGCATTTCAGCGGTTGGGTTCGACTCTATGATCCCCGTTGCAATGGCGTAGCTGAAAACCTGGCCCATGCGCTGCCGGGCCTTCACCGCGGTAACGACTGAGCCGCGCTTTTCAATCTTTCGGATCAGGCTGATCACATCTGATCGCTTGATAGAGTCGATCTGCCGGCTACCGAAGACCGGCAGCACATCCAATTCCATCAGGTTGCTGATGATTCGATAGGTGCCTGGAGAGATACTTCCCTTTCTGAAGGCAAGCCACTCGTCGTAGATCCTGCGGAACGTTCGGCTGCCTGCCTCAATCAATCCCGCCTTCTTTTCCTTCCTCGATTCACGCGGATCAATTCCGCGTGCAATATCTTCCCGCGCCTCATCTCTCCGTGAGCGCGCGTCCTTTAGACCCGTGTCCGGGTATGTCCCAAAAGAAATCCTCGCCTGTTTGCCAAGCCATGTGAACCGAAAGTGCCAGCTCTTTATTCCGCTGGCGGCCACGTATAGGGATAGCCCGAGCGTGTCGGGGAGGGTGTACGCCTTGTCCTTTGGCTTTGCCTGCCTGGCTGCGGTATCCGTGAGAGCCACTAGTACATCCTCTGAAAAATATTCCCGATGTACTGGATGATGTACTAAGAAAATGCCAATGGGAAGGTATTGCGCGGTACGGAGTGGTACACGCATGTTTCATGCTTCTGGGGGATGGAGGGTGTTAGTGATACTGAGGGGTTTTAGGCGGGAGTCTACCGTGGAATCTTTGAAAATTTCCACTGTATGACCTGTAAGGCAGGAGTTTCTAGGGCGGTGTGCGATGTCGGGTGAGCGCTTGATGGGCCCGGGCGACCGATTTGGCGCGCATTCTAACCTGTTTTAAGGGGCGACCTGGTGGCGTGTATCAAGCACGGTTATTCCTGGGACCACAACGTTGCACTGACCTTGACCCCATCCCCACACGGCAGTGAGTACTGCGACCCCCTACGCTCCAGCTCTGCGAGTGCGCGGGCACACTGCACCTGGTGTTGGGCCGCCGCATTATCAATGCTGATGTTGCCGGTGGTTTCAGACACCAGGTCGCCGTTTTTCTCGACCCGGATCAATGGTCGCTCGGGCTTGACTTCGAAGCGGCTATTGGTCGGTTCGATGTTAAGTGCCAAGTCTGCAGGGGCGGCTGGCAACTGATCCTCGGTGACGCCATACCGCGTGAGCAACGAGAGATTAGGCAAGTCTTGCGCGCTTGTTTGGCCGACTGCCAGAAACACGAACATGCCAAGGCCATACATCTTGTTGCGATTAGAACCCATGATTGTATCTTTCCATGGTCGATTCTTGATGGGCTGGATTGAAGAACAACTTGTTGTTATCGCAGCCACGTTTAGGGCAGGGAGTATCCAACCAGAAAGAAGAACCTTGGCGGTTGCCAAACTGCGTGCCTGGTTCATAAACCTTGAACGAGGACGGGTTGAAACTACCGTTGCTGCAGCCGCCGGTAATCAGGGCAACCGTGAAGAGGCTCAAGAGCCTAATGGGTTTCATAGAGGGGAATCCGTATTAAATTGATCAGTGTTCTACAGCGCTGCCCAAGGCCTAGCTTTCTTCGCTCTCGAACTCCAGTAAATCGCCGGGCTGGCAATCCAGAGCGATACATAGCGTGTTCTGGGTTCGAGTTTAAAGCCTTTGATCTTTCCGTTTTTCAATAGCGATAGATTGGCTTCCTTCATTCTAATGGCTTCTGCAAGCTGATTGGAGCGGATCTTTTTCTCCGCCATCATGACGTCCAAACGAATAATGATGGTCTTGGTTAAATAATGCTTTTGTGTTCGTCGCTTGCATCTCTAATCGGTCGAGGTGGCAATCAAGTTGATTCACAGGGCAATCAGGCGCTCACCCAATCGGCCGTTATCGGCCAGTTCGAGGAACTCATCACCCAGCCGCTGGCTTTCACTCATTGCGGTTTGCCAGTACTGATTGCGTCGGGCGTCATCCCCCACGAAGCGCTTGAAGTCGCTGCGGTCCGGCAATTTGCCGTAGGGCAGGTGAGCCAGGTAGTCCCGTGACGGCGCCAATAGCAACACATCCTGCAAACCCTGCGGGTTGCTGCGCCGCCACGGCAGGCTCTTATCGAACCAGCCGGGGATGACCCGGTCGGTGAAGTGCGGGTACAGCACGATGTCATCGCCGTGGTAGGGCAGGTCGAGGTGGTAGTCCAGCAGGCCGCCATCGCGATAGGTGCCGGCACCGGCGCCCGGCAAGTCGCGCACGCCTTGCATGACCATGGGGATCGAGCCGGACGCCAGCAATGCCTGGCGCAGGTTGCCCAGTTCCAGGTCGAGGAAGCGCGAAGGGAAATCCTTGAGCGGGTGCAGTGGTGGCGCCTGGCGCGGGTCGTGGATGATCAGTCGCTCAAAATGCCGGGACAGGCGCGCACGGCCGCGCAGGTTGTCGGCGATTACCGAGGACAGGCCCAGGCCCAGGCGGCCACGGTGATCGTCGGCCAGCAGGCCATGGCTTTTGACCACCACGATATTCAGGCGATAGTGCGGGTTATCCAGCAGCGTCGCATCGCGCCCGGCCAACAGGTCATCGAGCATGCGCTGGCAGCTTTGGCTGACCTCAGCCATGGTCACGCCCTTGGCAAAGCGTTGCTCGTTGTACAAGCGACCGAGGTCGAGCAGGCCTTGTACCGGGTCTGGCAGGCAGGCGCTGGCAAAGCGCCAGGAACCGATGGAGGCACCAATCAGCGAGCGCTCGCGGGGCGCGCGCGCCAGCCAGTCACCGAACAGCGCCAGGTCCAGGCCCTGAATGCCCAAGGCCTTGGGCCCCCCGGCCGCGCCGGGCAGAATGCCCACGTCGACAGGCTGCAGGCCTTGTTCGCGAATGCGTGCAAAGGCGCGCTGGCCAGCCTTGAGCGTCAGGGCTGGGAACTTGATGTGGATGGCGGTCATACCGATCTCTGTGCAGGCGAGCAGGGCAGTATAGGAAATTTGCCCGGGGGCCTGGCAAGGTGTTGTGGGACAATTGCCATAGTGGCAATTCAGTTTCAGTTAAGTTGCGATCCGTACTGTAGGGGGCGTAGGCAAAACATCCGGAAATGGAGAATCATCATGAAAAACCTCACAGCCGTTATCGCCGCCAGTATCATCGCCCTCACCACCGGCCTGGCCCAGGCCCGGGACCTGGGACCGGATGAAGCGCTGAAACTGCGTGACGCTGGTACCATTCAGTCGTTCGAGAAGCTCAACGCTGCAGCCCTGGCCAAACATCCCGGTGGCACTGTGCATGAGACCGAGCTCGAGCAGGAGTACGGCAAGTACATTTACCAGGTTGAACTGCGCGATGCCCAAGGCGTCGAGTGGGACGTGGAATTGGACGCTGTGACCGGGCAAGTTCTCAAGGATCATCAGGATACGTAATGAAGGTAAATCTACGCACCGGCAGTCGACTGGCGCTGGTGCTCCTGGCCTTTTGCTCGGTAGTGGCTGCCCGGGACCTCAATCAGGACGAAGCCCTGGCGCTGCGCCAGCAAGGGGTGATCCTGTCCCTTGAGCAACTGCTGCAGCAGGCCATGGCGCGGCATCCCGGGTCCCGGTTGCTGGAGGCTGAGCTTGAGAGCAAACACGGCAGCTACGTCTATGAAGTAGAGTTGGTGACCACCGATGGCGTGGTTCGAGAAATCAAACTGGACGCGACCACGGGTGCGCTGCTTAAAGACGAGGAAGATGACTGATGCGCCTGCTTCTGGTGGAAGACCACGTGCCCCTGGCCGATGAATTGCTGGCCGGGCTCAAAGCCCAGGGGTATGCCGTGGATTGGCTGGCGGACGGGCGTGATGCGGTGTATCAGGGGCGCAGCGAGCCGTATGACCTGATCATCCTCGATCTGGGCCTGCCCGGCCTGCCGGGGCTTGAGGTGTTGAGCCAATGGCGCGCCGCCGCCCTGGCGACCCCGGTGTTGATCCTCACCGCCCGCGACTCCTGGGCCGAGCGCATCGAAGGGCTCAAGGCTGGGGCCGACGATTATCTGAGCAAGCCGTTCCACCCCGAGGAGTTGTACCTGCGCATTCAGGCGTTGTTGCGCCGCTCCCACGGCCAGGTCAACCAGCCGACGTTGCAGGCCGCCGGCCTGCATCTGGATGAAGGCCGCCAGTGTGTGATGCGCGACGGCGCCGAGGTGCAATTGACCGCTGCCGAGTTTCGCTTGTTGCGCTACTTCATGCTGCATCCCGAACAGATCCTGTCCAAAAGCCATCTGGCCGAGCATTTGTACGATGGTGAAACCGAGCGCGACTCCAACGTCCTCGAAGTGCACGTCAATCATCTGCGCCGCAAGCTGGGGCGCAGCGTGATTGAAACCCGGCGCGGCCAGGGTTATCGCTTTGGCGCCAGCCCCACGTGAGGTCGATCCAGCGGCGCTTGAGCCTGGGGCTGATCAGCGTGATGGTGATCGTCGGCCTGGTGCTGGCGCAAACCAGCCTGTGGCTGTTCGAAATGGGTTTGCAGCGCTACCTGGAGTCGGGCCTGCGCAACGACAGTGAAAACCTGCTGGTGGCCCTGGTGCGTGGCCCCGGTGGCGTACAGCTGGATGAACAGCGCTTGTCACCGGCCTATCAGCGCCCGTTCTCCGGGCATTATTTTCGTATCGACTTCAGCGACAACCACTGGCGCTCCCGCTCCCTGTGGGACCAGGAACTGCCGCAACTGCCCCAGGCCGGCTTGCAGGGCAATCTGCAGTTGGGCCCGGAAGGCCAGCAATTGTTGATATTGCGCTCGGACTACAAACGTTTTGGCCAGGCGATCTCCATCAGCGTGGCCCAGGACTACACACCGGTGCGCGAGAGTTTCCGCCTGATGCGCCAGGTCGGCCTGGTCCTCGGGCTGGCGGCGTTGCTCCTGATCTTGCTGCTGCAACGGGTCACCGTGCGCCGGGCCCTGCGCCCGCTGGAAACCGCCCGCGAGCAGATCGCGCAATTGCAGCAAGGCCAGCGCTCGCAACTGGACACCCAAGTGCCGGTGGAACTGGAGCCGCTTGTGGCACAGATCAATCACCTGCTGGCCCATACCGAAGACAGCCTCAAACGCTCGCGCAATGCCCTGGGCAACCTTGGCCACGCCTTGAAGACTCCCCTGGCGGTGCTGTTGAGTGTGGCTTCCAGCGAGCAGCTCAAGGACCAACCGCAGTTGGCCAAGTTGTTGCGCGAGCAGTTGCAGCAGGTTCAGCAACGGCTCAACCGCGAACTGAACCGCGCGCGCCTGGCCGGTGAAACCCTGCCCGGCGCCCTGTTCGACTGCGACAGCGAACTGCCCGGCCTGCTGGCGACCCTGAATATGATCCACGGCGAGCACCTGGACCTGAGCTACCACGTGCGCCCCGGCCTGCAACTGCCATGGGACCGCGAAGACCTGTTGGAGCTTTTGGGCAACCTGCTGGACAACGCCTGCAAATGGGCGGATGCCGAGGTGCGCGTGAGCATTGACGAGGCGCCCCACTGTTTTGAGCTGCGGGTCGAGGATGACGGGCCGGGAATTCCCGAGGCCCAGCGCAGCCAGGTGTTCAGCCGCGGCACCCGCCTGGATGAGCAGACCGATGGCCATGGCCTGGGGTTGGGGATCGTGCGGGATATCGTCGAGGTGTGGGGTGGCACTTTGCAGTTGCATGAGAGTGAGCTGGGGGGGCTCAAGGTGCTGATCGAGTTGCCTCGACGCCAGGGCTGATGGCACTTTGTTTGGATGTGTAGGGATTTGCAACAAGACTTTTCCTGTAGCGCCTAGCCGGGAGCATTTCGCTTATAACAACCAACTGGCTAGCCATGCCGAGCAGGTTTTTCTGCTTGCAAGGCCTGGTATCTGTCAGAGCACTTGTCAGCCGGGCGCTCGATTGCTCGGTACCTAATAAGAAAGATAAAAGGCGACTCCCATGCGAATGACCAAGCGTTTCAGTGTGTTTGCTGCTGCCGCAGCCTTTGCCGCAAGTACTGCGGTACTCGCCGCCCCCACATTTATCAACGTGCTGACCGGTGGCACCAGCGGCGTGTATTACCCCATTGGCGTGGGCCTGTCACAGCTGTACAGCAACGGTATCGAAGGGTCGAAGACTTCGGTGCAGGCCACCAAGGCGTCAGTGGAAAACCTCAACCTGCTGCAAGCCGGTCGCGGTGAGTTGGCCTTTGCCCTTGGCGATTCGGTCGCCGATGCCTGGAACGGCGTGGAAGACGCCGGCTTCAAGGCTCCACTGAAGAAACTGCGGGCGATTGCCGGCACTTACCCGAACTACATTCAGATCGTCGCCAGCAAGGAATCCGGCATCACCACCCTGGCCGACCTGAAAAACAAGCGCATCTCCGTCGGCGCGCCGAAATCCGGCACCGAGCTCAACGCCCGCGCGATCTTCAAGGCGGCTGGCCTGAGTTATGAAGACATGGGCAAGGTCGAGTTTCTGCCGTATGCCGAATCGGTTGAGTTAATCAAGAACCGTCAGTTGGATGCCACCTTGCAGTCCTCGGGCCTGGGCATGGCCGCGATCCGCGACCTGGCCGCGACCTTGCCGATCACCTTCGTCGCCATTCCAGCCGATATCACCGCCAAGATCGACAACGCCGCCTACCTGGGCTCCGTGATCCCGGCGGGCACCTACGACGGTCAGGACAGCGATGTACCGACCGTGGCCATCACCAATATCCTGGTCAGCCATGACGGCGTGTCCGATGACGTGGCCTACCAGATGACCAAACTCATGTTCGACAACCTCGATCGCCTGGGCAATGCCCACTCGGCCGCCAAGGATATCAAGCTGGAGGGTGCGGCCAAGGGCCTGCCGATCCCGTTGCATCCGGGGGCCGAGCGCTTCTACAAGGAAGTGGGCGCCCTGTAAGCGGCAGGTGGGTGCTGCGTGCAGCACCCACCACTGCGGACACATGCCTGGGCTGTGAATAAAACCTGCGTATACCGCGCGCCAGGTTTTGTTGGCCTATCGACGTTGTAACGAGGGAGTACCTGCATGAGTGAGCAAGACCAAAGCCTCGCCGCCAATCCCAGGGATTGGCCCCGAGCGCTGTTCTATGTCGCGCTGTTATTTTCCGTGTTCCAAATCATCACCGCTGCCTTTCACCCCGTCTCCAGCCAGATTCTGCGGGCCGTGCACGTGGGCTTTCTGCTACTGGTGGTGTTTCTGTGCTTTCCGGCGCGTGGCAAGGAACAGCCCTGGCAGCCCCTGGCCTGGCTATTGGGTCTGGTCGGGATGGGCACGGCGTTCTACCAGTGGTACTTCGAAGCGGACTTGATCCAGCGCTCCGGCGATTTGACCACCAGCGACATGGTCGTCGGCCTGGTGCTGATCGTGCTGGTGTTTGAAGCGGCGCGGCGGGTGATGGGCATTGCCTTGCCACTGATCTGTGCGCTGTTCCTGGTCTACGGCCTGTTTGGCCAGTACCTGCCGGGCGACCTGATGCACCGCGGCTATGCCATCGACCAGGTCGTCAACCAACTGGCCTTTGGCACCGAGGGGCTGTACGGCACGCCGACCTACGTCTCGGCCACGTACATCTTCCTGTTTATTTTGTTCGGCGCGTTCCTCGAACAGGCCGGGATGATCAAGCTGTTCACCGATTTCGCCATGGGCCTGTTCGGCCATAAACTCGGTGGCCCGGCCAAGGTTTCAGTGGTGTCGTCGGCACTGATGGGCACCATCACCGGTTCGGGGGTGGCCAATGTGGTCACCACCGGCCAATTCACCATCCCTTTGATGAAGCGCTTTGGCTACAAATCGGCGTTTGCCGGTGGCGTGGAGGCGACTTCGTCGATGGGCAGCCAGATCATGCCGCCGATCATGGGCGCGGTGGCCTTTATCATGGCCGAGACGATCAACGTGCCGTTCTTCGAGGTGGCCAAGGCCGCGCTGATTCCGGCCTTGCTGTACTTCGGCTCGGTATTCTGGATGGTTCACCTGGAAGCCAAGCGCTCCAACCTGCGTGGCTTGCCCAAGGAGGAGTGCCCCAACCCCTGGGCGTCGGTGAAGCAGCGCTGGTATCTGCTGATTCCGCTGTTCGTGCTGATCTACCTGCTGTTCTCCGGGCGCACACCGTTGTTCTCCGGCATGGTCGGCCTGGCACTGACGTCCATTGTGATTCTCGGCTCGGCGATCGTCCTGCGGGTCTCGTCCACGGCCATGCGTTTTGTTTTCTGGATCGTCCTGGGCGTGCTCTGCGCAGGCTTCTTCCGGCTGGGTATCGGTATGGTGTTCGGGGTGGTGGCACTGCTGGTGGCGGCCTGCTGGTTTATCAAAGGCGGTCGCGACACCCTGACCATCTGCCTGCATGCGCTGGTAGAAGGCGCGCGCCATGCGGTGCCGGTAGGGATCGCCTGTGCCCTGGTCGGGGTGATTATCGGGGTGGTGTCGCTGACCGGCGTGGCTTCCACCTTCGCGGGTTACATCCTCGCCATCGGCCAGGACAATCTGTTCCTCTCGCTGGTGCTGACCATGCTCACCTGTCTGGTGCTGGGCATGGGCATCCCGACCATTCCCAACTACATCATCACCAGCTCGATTGCGGCCCCGGCACTCTTGGACCTGGGCGTGCCGCTGATTGTGTCGCATATGTTCGTGTTCTATTTCGGCATCATGGCCGACCTCACGCCGCCGGTGGCGCTGGCCTGTTTCGCGGCCGCACCGATTGCCAGGGAGAGCGGGCTGAAGATCAGCTTTTGGGCGGTGCGCATCGCCGTGGCCGGGTTCGTTGTGCCCTTTATGGCGGTGTATGAGCCGGCGCTGATGCTGCAGAGCGATAGCCTGCTGGCCACACTGTATGTGGTCGCCAAGGCGTTATTGGCCATCGGCATTTGGGGCGCGGCATTTACCGGCTACTTGCAGGCCCGACTCAATGGGTGGGAGCGCGTGCTGGGCTTGGTCGCCGGTGGCAGCCTGATTCTGGCGACGCCGTTAAGCGATGAAATCGGCTTCGCCCTGGCGGCGCTGCTGATCGCGCAGCATTGCTGGCGCGCCCGCCGGGCTCGGGTGGCCACGGCGTGATTGGCCTGTGCCTGGGCTTGGCGGGTGCAGTCTGGGCACAAGTCCCCACGCCAGCCTTTACCCTGGCCTGGACTCATACCGTTGAGAAAGTGCGCTGGGAGGAGGATTACCGCGTAACGCCTGCGGGGCTGGTACTGGGTCAGGCGCGGGTCAAGGGTTCCGGGGCCGGTATGGAAATTCCCGACGGCGCCGAACTGCGCGAGGGCAGTTGGCATTACCAGCGTCAACTGCCCCCCTTGCAACCCCTGCGCTTGGGGCGCACCCCTGAGGCGGGGGATTATCAACTGTGTATCAACCAGCAGTGCGAGTGGCTGAGTGCCTGGCTCGGCCCGCCACACGCGAGCCGGCCGGCGTTGGAGCTCTGGAGTTGTGAGCTGGATCCTGCGTCCGACGCCAGGCCCCGCGCCTTTTAAATCGCCATCAGACGCGGAACTGATCCATCAAGCCCTGTTGTTGATTGGCCAGGCTATTGAGTGTCTGGCTGACCCGGGCCGACTCATTGGCCTGGCCCGACAGCGACTCGGTCACGTCGCGAATCGTCGCCACGTTGCTGTTGATCTCTTCGGCCACTGCGCTTTGTTGCTCGGCGGCGCTGGCGATCTGCAGGTTCATATCGCTGATCACCGTCACCGCATCGCCGATCTGGCGCAATGCCGTCACTGCCTGGCCGACCTGTTCGACACTGCCTTGGGCCTGGCGATGACTGTTGTTCATGGAACTCACCACTTCCTGGGTGCCGTTTTGCAACTGTTCGATCACCTGGCGGGTTTCTTCCACCGACTCCTGGGTACGCCGTGCGAGGTTGCGCACCTCATCGGCGACCACTGCAAAGCCACGTCCGGCCTCACCGGCACGGGCGGCTTCAATGGCGGCGTTGAGGGCCAGCAGGTTGGTCTGTTCGGCAATTGCGCGGATCACTTCCAGCACAGAACCGATCTGCTCGCTATTGGCCGCCAGGCCTTCGACCTGGGCCATTGCGGTACTCATATCGGCGGCGAGGTGGCCGATGCTAGCGGTGGTGCGGTCGATCACGGTCAGGCCGTCGCGGGTGGCCTGATCGGCATCCCGAGCGGCGTGTGCGGCCTGGGCAGCGCTGCGGGCGACGTCCTGGGCGGTGGCGCTCATCTCGTGGGAGGCGGTGGCCACCTGGTCCACCTGGCGGTATTGCTGCTCCATGCCGGCACTGGTCTGGCTGGCAATCGCCGCCGATTGGTCGGCGGTGCTGCGTGCGTCCTGCACCGAGCGTTTGACCTCGGCAATGATCGGTTGCAGCTTGTCGAGGAAACGGTTGAACCAACTGGCCAGTTCACCGAGCTCGTCGCGCTTGTCGTAGGCCAGGCGCCTGGTCAAGTCACCTTCGCCGCTGGCGATATCCTCCAGCATGTGGGCCACGCCGAGGATTGGCCGGGTGACGCTGCGGGCCATCAGCCACACCAACAGCAAACCGACCACTGCGGCGAGCAAGCCCAGGCCCAGTTCCAGCAAGGTGCCTTTGGTGTTGTCGGCATCCAGTTCGGCCTTGAGGGCTTGGGCGGGGCCGATCAGCACGTTTTCCGGCACGTCCAGCAACACGCCCCAGGACTTGCCATCGGGGATTGGCTGGAACGGCGCCAGTACCTTGAGTTGCTGGCCGGTGCGCAGGCTGTAGGTCTGGGTACTGCTGGCCATGGCACTGATCAGTTGTGCGCCGCTGGTGGTGTCGACGCTGTCCAGGCGCTGGCTGAGCTTGCTCGCATCCGGGCTATAGCCGGCAAGCAAACCCACCGGGCTGATGATGCTGACGTTGGTCTGGCCGTCATACAGCTTGCGGCTGGCATTCTGGCTGACCGCCTGCAGGCTGTTGAGGTTGATGTCCACCGACAGCGAGGCGATGACTTTGCCATTGACCGTGAGGGGGAACACGATGCTGGTGAGCAATACGTTCTGCCCGTCGATCACATAGAAGTACGGTTCGATCACGCACGGTTTGAGGGTGGTGCGCGGGCAGGTGAACCAGGTGTTGGCCTTTTCGCCGCTGGGGCCGATGCTGGTGTCGGACATGTCGCTTTCCGGCAGTGCCATCGAGGTCAGCTTACCGGGTGTCGGCTGCGACCAGTACAGGGCGAAGCGGCCCTTCTCGTTACTGCCCAGCTCTTGCTGGCCGGCAAACAACTCATCCTTGCCATCCAGGGCATTGGCTTCGAATACCAGAGACAGGCCCAGCAGATCCGGATTGGCCTGCAGCGCGGCCTTGACTTGGCGGGTCAGGTCTTCACGCAAGTCAAAGGCATCGAGGAAGCGTTTCTCGGCCTGTTCCCGCAAAAACAGCACCTGGCGCGAGAAACCATGGCCGTATTGGTAGGCGTCCATAAACTGCTGGCGGATGCCCAATGCCTGGACTTCACCCTGGGCTTCGATGCGCGATTGGGCCGCGACATTGAGCATCTGCGTGCTGGAGGTCTGGACCCGTTGTGAGCTCTGGTCCATCCGATACAGCGAAAGACCCACCAGCAGGGTCACGATCCCCAACAGACAAAGGCCGGCGAGGAGGGTGATTTTCCATTGAATGGACAGCTGCCTGAGCGACATGGAGATCCTTAACCTTTCGTTACGACAGAGATGATCCGTTGTATCGGCCGCATGGTTTTTTTCTTTATTCATACGATCAATTGAATTCTGTTTGCGACGTCGTGCTTTGACATGGCGCGCCGGCTGCTGCAAAGTGCGCGCCCTCTAATAAAACACCTTTTCTGTGTGCGCCGTGGTCGCCATTTGGCCAGGGCGCCGGCGCGTGTTGTTTTTATGTTTCTGTCTTGAGGTAGCCATGATTAACGCAGTAATCGCCGCGGTCGGTACCATGCTCGTGCTGAGCCTGTCCCGCGTGCATGTGGTCATCGCGATCATCGTCGGCGCCCTGGTCGGCGGCTTGACCGGTGGTCTTGGGATCGACGCGACGCTCAGCGCGTTCAACAGCGGCCTGGGCGGCGGTGCCACCGTGGCGCTGTCCTACGCATTGCTCGGTGCTTTCGCCGTGGCGATCGCCAAGTCCGGCCTGGCCCACGCCCTGGCGGACAAGGCCTTGCTGCTGGTGGGGCGCCAGGAGGCGAGCGGCGGCAATCACGTCAAATGGCTGCTGATCTGCTTGCTGGGGGCGGTGGCGATTGCTTCGCAGAACATCCTGCCGATCCATATCGCCTTTATTCCGCTGCTGGTGCCGCCTCTTCTGTATGTGCTGACCAAGTTGCAGATTGACCGGCGCCTGATCGCCTGTGTCATGACCTTCGGCCTGATCACCCCGTACATGTTCCTGCCGGTGGGCTTCGGCAACATCTTCCTCAACCAGATCCTGCTGGCCAACGTCGCCAAGAGCGGGGTGGATATCAGCCAGGTCAATGTCACCCACGCCATGGGCATCCCGGCGCTGGGCATGGTGTTCGGCCTGTTGGTGGCGGTGTTTATCAGCTATCGCAAAAAGCGCGTCTACGATCTGAAGAAGATCGAGCGGGTCGAGCAAGTGGCGGTGCAATACAACCCGCTGACCCTGCTGGTAGCCGGGCTGGCCATTGCCTCGGCGTTTATCATCCAGTTGTGGCTGGACTCGATGATCATCGGTGCCCTGGCGGGTTTCCTGATCTTCTCGGTGTCGGGCATCGTGCGCTGGCGCGACACCGATGACCTGTTCACCGAAGGCATGAAGATGATGGCGATGATCGGCTTCATCATGATCGCCGCTTCCGGGTTTGCCGAAGTGCTCAAGGCCACCGGCCAGGTGCAGACGCTGGTGCAGGCCTCTGCAGCCTTGATCGGCCATAGCCGTGGCGTGGGCGCGTTGTTGATGTTGCTGGTGGGCCTGCTGGTGACCATGGGCATTGGCTCGTCGTTTTCCACCGTGCCGATCCTTGCAGCGATTTTCGTGCCGCTGTGTGTGCAACTGGGGTTCAGCCCCCTGGCCATTGTCTGCATCGTCGGCACCGCCGGGGCCCTGGGCGATGCCGGTTCGCCGGCATCGGATTCCACCCTGGGCCCGACCTCGGGCCTGAACATCGACGGCCAGCACCACCATATCTGGGACACCGTGGTCCCGACGTTCCTGCACTACAACCTGCCGTTGCTGGTGTTCGGCTGGTTTGCCGCGATGACCCTCTGACCTATCCTGTAGGAGCGAGCTTGCTCGCGAAGGATTCAAGGGCACCGCGTCCATCCAGGATGCCCGTGTTATTGCCGACGACTTTCGCGAGCAAGCTCGCTCCTACAGTTTTTTCTCTCAGGGCCGTTAACCTCTTAACGCTGCCCTATAAGAGAGAAGCTCCATGCGTCTGAGTCTGAAGGCCAAAGTCCTGTCCCTTGCCGTACTCCCGGTGTTGTTGTTTGCCGTGGTCATCAGCCTGACCACGGTGTGGATCCTCAAGGACCAGGCGCGCAGCGAGGTGGCTGAAACCCGCGAGCGTCTGCTCAACAATGCCAAGGCCACCCTGCAGAGTTACGTGGAAGTGGCGATGACCACCATCAAGCCGCTGTACGACGCCGCCGCTCCTGGCGACACGCAGGCGCGGGCGCAGGTGGTCAAGCTGTTGTCCAACACCACCTACGGCAAGGACGGATATTTCTTTGGCTACGACTCCGAGACCATCCGCCTGTTCAAGGGCAATAGCCCCGACGGTGTGGGCAAAAGCTTCAAGGACAACCGTGACCCCAACGGTGTCTACGTCAACCGCGACCTGGTAAAGGTCGGCAAGGACGGCACCCACTACCTGCAATACAGCTCGACCCAGCCGGGGCAAACCGAACTGGTGCCCAAGCTCGGCTACACCGAATACTTGCCCAAGTGGGACATGGTGATTGGTACATCGGTCAACCTCGACGGTATCGACGCGCTGGTCAGCGAGGTGGAAGCCAAGGTCAACGAGCGTATGGAAGGCGTGTTGTTGAGCATCGTCGGTATTGCCGTGGTCCTGTTATTGCTGATCGCGGCAGTGGGCATGGTGCTGGCCAATACCATCCTGCGGCCCTTGCACCTGATGAAGGCCAACCTCGACGACATCGCCGCCGGCGAGGGTGATTTGACCCGCCGCCTGGCAATCACCAGCCAGGACGAGTTGGGTGAACTGGCCGGTTCGTTCAACCGGTTTGTCGACAAGATCCATGGTTTGGTGCGCCAGATCACCGACATGACTTCGCAACTGACCGGCCTGGTCAGTCAGGTGTCCGATCAGGCCCATCGTTCGGAACAGGCCATGGAGCGCCAACGCCAGGAGACTGACCAGGTGGCCACGGCGATCAACGAAATGTCGTCTGCCGCCCATGAAGTGGCGCGCAGTGCCCAGGGCGCTGCGGTAGCGGCGCAGCAGACCGACGCCGAAGGCCAGGCCGCCAAACGCGTGGTGGATGGCAGCATCGCGCAGATTCATGCGCTGGTGAATGACATCCGCAGCAGCGGCGTGTCCCTGGACAGCCTGCAGCAGGACGTATCGTCGATTGTCAGCGTGCTCGGGGTGATCCGCTCGATTGCCGAGCAGACCAACCTGCTGGCCCTCAACGCCGCCATCGAAGCGGCCCGCGCCGGTGAAGCCGGGCGTGGGTTTGCGGTGGTGGCCGATGAAGTCCGCGCACTGGCCAGCCGCACCCAACAAAGCACCCAGGAAATCCAGGGCATGATCGACCGCCTGCAAAAGGGCACCGAGGCGGCCGTGGAGTCCATGCGCCGCTCCAGCGATGCCGGCGATGGCACCTCGGCCCAGGCCAATGAGGCCGGCGCGTCCCTCGATACCATGGCGCAGTTGATTGGCACCATCAACACCATGAACGCGCAGATCGCCAGCGCCGCGGAAGAGCAAACCGCCGTGGCTGAAGAGATCAACCGCAGCGTGCATCAGATTGCGGTGGCGGTGGACAGTGTGGCGGACGAGACCCAGCAGGGCGCGCAGACCTCCCGCAGTCTGGCGGATCTGGGCCAGCGGTTGGGGCAGTTGGTGGGGCAGTTCAGGATCTGACCTGGCAATTGCGGTGCGTGTTCTGACCCCTGTGGCGAGCGGGCTTGTCGGAACGCCGCATCGCCCGCGCTGGGCTGCGAAGCAGCCCCAAATCCAGCCGCTACGAAGTACCTGATACACCGTATTCGGCTCACTGGGGCTGCTTCGCAGCCCAGCGCGGGGCAAGCCCGCTCGCCACAACAGCCCTATCTGCCTGGATTTATGCGTTGCGGCAAAATTGTATAGATACCGATGCCACGATGAGGCCCTAAAGCCCCCTACACATCCCGCATCAACAACCCAAACCCGATATCCATCTCCAGCGGCACCGGCACATACACCGTATGCCCATCCCCCGGCGCCACCTCGATCGCCTCGCCCTTGGCGTTATGCATCATCCCCAAATCAAAATGGAAATTCCGCGCCGGGGTCATCAATTCCAGGTGGTTGCCCACCGCAAAGCGGTTCTTCACCTTGACCTCGGCCAGTTCCCCGCGCCGTTCCCCGGTCAATTCCCCGACAAACTGCTGCTGTTCCGAGACTGAGCTGCCGTTCTGGTAGTTCTGGTATTCGTCATGCACATGGCGGCGCAGGAAGCCTTCGGTGTAGCCGCGCTGGGCCAGGGATTCGAGGTTGGTCATCAAGCCACGGTCGAACGCGCGCCCGGCCACGGCGTCATCAATGGCCTGGCGGTACACCTGGGTGGTGCGTGCCACATAGAAGTGGGATTTGGTGCGGCCCTCGATCTTCAGCGAGTGCACGCCCATCTGCGTCAGGCGCTCGACGTGCTGCACCGCCCGCAGGTCCTTGGCGTTCATGATGTAGGTGCCGTGCTCGTCCTCGAAGGCCGGCATCTGCTCATCGGGGCGGTTGGCTTCCTGGAGCAGGAACACCTGGTCGGTGGGCGCGCCAAGGCCCAGGGTCGGCTCGGGCTGATACTGCTGGACGATATCGCCCACGCTGTTTTCGACGGCGGGGCTGGCCTGGTACTTCCAGCGGCAGGCGTTGGTGCAAGTGCCTTGGTTGGCATCGCGCTTGTTCATATACCCCGACAACAGGCAGCGCCCGGAATAGGCCATGCACAGTGCGCCATGCACAAACACTTCCAACTCCATGGCCGGTACTTGCTGGCGGATTTCGGCGATTTCTTCCAGGGACAGTTCCCGCGACAGGATGATCCGGCAGATACCTTGCTGCTGCCAGAACTCGACGCTGGCCCAGTTCACCGTGTTGGCCTGCACTGACAGGTGGATCGGCATCTGCGGGAAGTGCCGGCGCACCAGCATGATCAAGCCGGGGTCAGACATGATCAGCGCGTCCGGGCCCATGGCGATTACCGGTTCCAGGTCCTTGAGAAAGGTCTTCAGCTTGGCGTTGTGCGGTGCGATGTTGACCACCACATAAAAGCGTTTGCCCTGGGCCTGGGCTTCGGCGATACCCAGGGCCAGATTGGCGTGGTCGAACTCGTTGTTGCGCACCCGCAAGCTGTAGCGCGGCTGGCCGGCGTAGACCGCATCGGCGCCGTAGGCAAAGGCGTAGCGCATGTTTTTCAGGGTGCCGGCAGGGGCGAGCAATTCGGGAGCGAGGACAGGGGGCATGGGGATTCAGGTCGCAAAAGGGCGGCAGGGTAGCCGAGCCGGGCCTGGCGCTTATTGATCTGGGTCTACGCTGTAGAAATAAAGATGGCACTCGTCGGATGCGCGGTGGACTAAGCAACAGGGCGCGCTGGGCGCCTGGCGTTTTTCTGGTACGGATCGGACATGAACCAAACGAATCTGCAATTCAAAACCCTGCTGTTGCTGCTGGTCATGGTGACCCTCGCATTCTTCTGGATCCTGCTGCCGTTCTATGGCGCGGTGTTCTGGGCGATCATCCTCGGGATCATTTTTGCGCCTATGCAGCGGCGCCTGCAGCTCAAGTTTGGCTGGAACCGCAACCTGACGTCGCTGTGTACCTTGATGGTGTGCCTGGTGATCGCGATTTTACCGGTGATCATCACCAGCGCCTTGCTGGTGCAGGAGGGGGCGACGCTGTACAAGAACGTCGAGAGCGGCAAGCTGGATGTGGCGGGCTACATCGAACAATTCAAGAACTTCCTGCCGCCGTACTTCCAGCACCTGCTGGACCGCTTCGGCATGGGCAACCTTGAAGGCCTGCGCGAGAAAATCGTCAAGGGTGCGATGCAGGGCAGTCAGTTCTTCGCCAGCCAGGCGTTCAGCTTTGGCCAGGGCACCTTTGATTTCCTGGTGAGCTTTTTCATCATGCTGTACTTGCTGTTCTTCCTGCTGCGCGACGGTCCCGAACTGGTGCGCAAAGTGCGCACGGCGGTGCCGCTGGCCGAGCCACAGAAGCGTCGTCTGCAATTGAAGTTCAACCGCGTGGTGCGCGCGACCGTCAAGGGCAATGTGCTGGTGGCGGTGACCCAGGGTGCGTTGGGCGGCCTGATCTTCTGGTTCCTGGATATCCCCAGCGCGTTGCTCTGGGCGGTGTTGATGGCGTTTCTGTCATTGCTGCCGGCGGTGGGCGCGGGGATCGTGTGGGGGCCGGTGGCTGCGTACTTCCTGCTCAGCGGTTCAATCTGGCAAGGGGTGGTGCTGGCCTTGTTCGGGGTGTTTGTGATCGGCCTGGTGGACAATGTGCTGCGCCCGATCCTGGTGGGCAAGGACACCAAGATGCCGGATTACCTGATCCTGATCTCGACCCTGGGCGGCCTGTCGGTCTTCGGCCTCAATGGCTTTGTCATCGGGCCGTTGATTGCCGCACTGTTTATCTCCAGCTGGGCGCTGTTTGTCGAAACCAAACCCCGGGTGCGGCTGCCATTGCCCTAGGCTGAGAAGCAGTGGGCCATCTTGCGGGACAGGGCCTGGGCGTCGGGCAGTGAAGTCAGGGGGCCACTAATGGCTTCGCCGTCGCGTACCAGGTACCAACAGGCGAGCAAACCCAGTTCCCGCAGGGGGCCGGGGACGGCACTGCCAATGACGGACATGATCTGGATAGTGGGCATATCTACCTCCATTGCTGATGGAGGTCACCTTACGGCGGCCAGGCGGGGAGGGAAAATCACCCTGCTCGATAGTCAACATCACTGCCATCGAGGCTGCGCCGACAAGGGGCTCAGTCCACCACCTGGTCCAGCATTTGCAGCACTTCCTGTTCATTGAGCAGGCCTTTGTGGACCAGGTTTTCTGCCAGCAGCGAGAGAAACTTGGCGCTGCGATGGCCTTCAAGATGCTTGAGTTCGGTCAAGGCGCTATAGACCTTGCTCGACGTGCAGAGGCCGGCGGTACGGTGCGGGTTTTGTGTGGGCATGCTGGAGCGTCCTTGTTGTTATGACCTGTTATGGGGGACCGTTTCGATAGTGAGAGTGCCGCGTGACACAAACATGACAGCGCGCGCACCGGTAGGGCAAGTACACTTTGGCCTTAATAGTGTCGGAATTAACTGCCAGCGATGTCCCCATAACGACCTTGGCGAGATTTATTCAGACCCAGCGCCCACAAAAAAGCCCCGCCTGGAATGCGGGGCTTTTTATGCCGGGCTTACCAGCCGCGCCCGTAATAACCTCGGGGCGGGCCGTAGTAGCCGCGTGGTGGCCCGTAATACACCGGTGCCGGGCGGTAATATACCGGCTGCTGCACGTATACCGGCGCCGGCTGGTAATAGACCGGTGGCGGGGCGGCATACACTGGCTGGGGCTGGTAGTACACCGGTTGCTGCTGCACATACACCGGCCGATCATGGCTGGCGATCACTGAGCCCACTACGGCTGCGCCGACAACCGCACCCAATACGGCCGGGCCACCCCAACCGCCGCCATGAGCGGAGGCTTGGCCGGCTACAGCGAGTGCACCGATCAGCAAGGCGATCCTGGGGATTTTACGAATCATGGTCTTTCCTCGGTTGGCCCCTGCGCTTGTTGTCTGCAATCAATAGACTCAAGGATTGTCGCGGGGATACTTTTAAGACAACGTATTTCAGGAAAACAGCACTGCCATTTGGTAAAGGTTGTGTAAGGTCTGTACCGATTTGCTTACTTGAAGAGGCGTTACCGATGCTGATGAACCCCAACAAGGATACCCAGTTGTGCATGTCGTTGTCGGCTCGCCCAGGCAATTTCGGCCTGCGGTTTCATAACCATTTGTATGAGCAGTTGGGGCTTAACTTCTACTACAAGGCCTTCAGCAGCCAGGACTTGAACGGCGCCGTCGCCGGGATCCGTGCCTTGGGCATTCGTGGCTGTGGGGTGTCGATGCCGTTCAAGGAAGCCTGTATCGAACTGGTGGATGAACTCGACGACTCGGCCCGCGCCATCGCCTCGATCAACACCATCGTCAATACCGGCGGCCACCTCAAGGCCTACAACACTGATTACATCGCCATCGAACAACTGCTGCAAAAGCACGCGGTGCCCAAGGACTCGACCTTTGCCCTGCACGGCAGTGGCGGCATGGCCAAGGCCGTGGCCAGTGCCCTGCGTGACGGTGGCTACGCCAATGGCCTGATCGTTGCCCGTAACGAAGTGGCGGGCCGGGCCTTGGCGCACAACCTGGGGTATGAGTGGCAGGCGACATTGGGTAACGCACGGCCGCAGATGCTGGTCAATGTAACGCCTATCGGCATGACCGGCGGTGCCCAGGCCGAGGACCTGGCATTCGAGGCCGACGCCATTGATGCAGCAGACACTGTGTTCGATGTGGTGGCGATCCCCGCCGAAACGCCGCTGATCGTGCGTGGCCGGGCCCAGGGCAAGCGGGTGATTACCGGCCTGGAAGTGATTGCGATCCAGGCCCTGGAGCAGTTCGTGCTGTACACCGGCATCCGCCCGACGGACGAACAGTTCCAGAAAGCCGTAGCGTTTGCCCGACAGTAACAAATCTCACAAACACTGGTGGACCATGTGGGAGCGGGCAAGCCCGCTCCCAGAGGGGGAAGGGGCAGGTTATTCGAGACGCGACAGGCGCTCTTCCAGCGCCGCAATCCGCGCTTCCAGCTCCTCGATGCGCTCCAGGGAAACCCCGCTGCCAGCGCCGCCGCGCTCCACCGGGCTCCCACGGGCGGCCAGGATCGCCTCGATATCCGCCGGGTCACCCAGGGAGTGGGTGTAGCGGTCTTCGCGCTGGCCCGCCTGCTTGGGCACCAACACCGCCAGGTCGCGGGCGATCAAGCGTTCCAACTGATGCACCACCTGCTCGGCATCTTCAAAATCATGCATGCGCCCGCTGCGGGTCAACAATTCATTGACCGTCTGCGGGCCCCGCAGGAACAGCAGGCCGGTGAGAATCACCTGCGCCGGCACCAGCTCCAGGGCCTTGTCCACCCGGTGTTCCCAGCGGTCGGCGCGGCTACCCATCACCAGTTTGGTAAACCCCCGGCCTTCCAGGGCACGCAGGCTCTGGCCCACCTGGCCCTGGCTGAGGTTCATCACAGGTTCGCGGCTGGTTTTCTGGTTGCAGGCCAGGACCAGGGCATTGAGGGTCAGCGGGTAGGTTTCCGGGTTGGTGGCCTGCTTCTCGATCAGGCAGCCCAGAACACGGATTTCCGTGCTGTTGAGGCGCGGCTCGGAGGTGGTGGTGTCGTGCTCGGCGGTCATCGCGCTTTCCCTATGCAGTGAGCCCACTAGCCTAATCCCGAAAAAATAAAAGACAAGCAGCGCTCATGTCTATAATCGCGGCTGTTCAAACCCTGCCACCACTGTCGAGACTGTCATGACTATTTCCCTGTATGCCGCTTCCCTCCCAGTCTTCAAGCAAATGCTCAACGCTTTGAGCGATGTGCTGAACAAGGCCGAGGCCCACGCCACCGCCAAGAACATCGACCCCAATGCCTTGCTGCAAGCGCGCCTGTTCCCGGACATGTTCCCGCTGGTACGCCAGGTGCAGATCGCCGTGGATTTTGCCAAGGGCGTTTCCGCGCGCCTGGCTGAGATCGAAGTGCCGAAATACGAAGACAGCGAAGTCACCTTTGCTGACCTGCAAGCGCTGATCGCCAAGGTCCTGGCCTTCATCGACACCATCACCCCGGCGCAGATCGATGGCAAAGAAGGCATAGAGATCGTCACCCGTCCGGGCACCCCTAAAGAGAAGCGCTTCAGCGGCCAGTCCTACCTGCTGACCTACGGCCTGCCGCAGTTCTTCTTCCACGTCACCACCGCCTACGCCTTGCTGCGTCACAACGGTGTGGAAGTGGGCAAGCGTGACTATATGGGCGCGTTCTAATTACTGAGTAACACTGCAAAACAAGTGTGGGAGCTGGCTTGCCTGCGATGGCCATGAGTATCTACACAACTCGCTCTTCTGAGTATGTGTACATATCCGTTGCCGCGGTCGCGGCGGGTATGGGTTCCGCTTTTACAGCGGCTCACTTTTGAAGAGCGCAAAAGTAAGCAAAACGCTCTTGCCCCACCACTCGGTGCCTCGCCTAGGCTCGGCATGCCCGCAGTCAGGCATTGCTCCGTGGGCCCGCCGCGATCGGCCATCCATGGCCGTGTCGCGGCTACCCCGGCATCCATGCCGGGGTGCCCACTGCGCAATACCTGCCTGCGGCCATCGTGGTTTAACGGGGCGCCTAAGATCAAAAGCCAGATCAAAAGCTGAGCAAAAGCAACAACAAAGCCAGAGCGCAGAGCTGCATTCCCCTGTGGGAGCGGCGGTGCGACGATTCGACTTGCTCGCGAATGCGGTGGGTCAGTGATGGATATATTGACTGACCCACCGCATTCGCGAGCAAGCCCGCTCCCACAAGGGGTACGCGCACGATTCGACGATCAGGTCGGCTGTCAGGCCGCCTCGTTTTGCTTGTGATTTTGATCTTAGCGCCCCGTTGAACCACGCTGGCCGTCATCCGATATTGATTTGGGGGGTAAACCGGCAGGACGCCGGTTTAGCCGCGCTGGGCCATGGATGGCCCATCGCGGCGACCCCCAAAATCAATGTCGGATGACGGGCACACCGAGCCTAGGCGAGGTGCCGAGTGGTGGGGCAAGAGCGTTTTGCTTACTTTTGCGCTCTTCAAAAGTGAGCCGCCGTAAGGGCGGAACCCATGGCCGCCGTTATCGCAGCAATGGATATGCCCCCTACATCAGCCCAAAACCCAGAGCCCAGAAGTATCAGAGAGTTGTGTAGATACTCATGGCCATCGCAGGCAAGCCAGCTCCCACACAAGCCAGCTCACACTGTTGTATCAGGCCGGGTTCTTGTCTTCTTGGCCCAGGCACGCTGCGGCGGTGAACAACACGTCGGTAGACGAGTTGAGCGCGGTTTCCGCCGAATCCTGCAACACCCCGATAATGAAGCCCACGGCCACCACTTGCATGGCGATTTCACTCGGAATCCCGAACAGGCTGCACGCCAGTGGAATCAGCAACAGCGAACCCCCGGCCACACCCGATGCGCCACAGGCACAGATCGCGGCAACCACGCTCAGCAACACGGCGGTCGGCAGGTCGACGGCGATGCCCAGGGTATGCACGGCGGCCAGGGTCAGCACGGTGATGGTGATGGCGGCGCCGGCCATGTTGATGGTCGCCCCCAGCGGGATCGAGACCGAATAGGTGTCTTCGTGCAGGCCCAGGCGCTCACTCAACGCCAGGTTGACCGGGATATTGGCGGCCGAGCTGCGGGTAAAAAAGGCGGTGATCCCGCTCTCACGCAGGCACAGCAGCACCAGCGGGTAGGGGTTGCGGCGCAGTTTCCAGAACACGATCGCCGGGTTGATCACCAGCGCCACGAACAACATGCAGCCGATCAGCACCAGCAACAGGTGCGCGTAGCCCAACAGCGCATCGAAACCCGAGGCGGCGAGTGTCGAGGCCACCAAACCGAAAATACCCAGCGGCGCGAAACGAATCACCACGCGCACAATCAGCGTGACGCCGTTGGACAGGTCGTCCAGCACGGTGCGGGTGGTTTCCCCAGCATGGCGAATCGCGATGCCCATACCGATGGCCCAGGCCAGGATGCCGATAAAGTTGGCATTCATCAGGGCGCTGACGGGGTTGTCTACCACACTGAGCAGCAGGCTCTGCAGCACTTCGCCGATCCCGCCTGGGGCGCTGATGGCGACATCATGGGTGGCGAGGACCAGGTTTGACGGGAACAGGGTGCTGGCAATCACCGCCACGACCGCCGCAGAAAAGGTGCCCAGCAGATACAGGAACAGGATCGGCCGGATATGGGTTTCCTGGCCATGCTTGTGGTTGGCAATCGAGGCCATCACCAGCACAAACACCAGGATCGGCGCCACGGCCTTGAGCGCCGAGACAAATACCTTGCCGATAAACGCGGTGGACAGGGCGGCACTGGGCGAAAGCAGGGCCAGCAGGATGCCAGCGACCAGGCCGATGACAATTTGGGTCACCAGGCTTAAGCGCAGCAGGCGTTGAAACAGCGAAGGGGCAGCAGTCATAAGAGTGTCTCTAGTTTTTTTAATGTGTACAGCGCTATACAGGGCGCGAAGTCTAACATGCTGTAGGAGGCATCCTGTTTGCTGCGGCATTCAGTCGCCAAGTCTGTGTGTGGCTCGGTCACATTCTGTTAAGATTCGCCATCCTCTTCTTATCTCTCTGTCAGCGGGCCCTTGGGCCAACGCTGGCGTCGCCGTTTCTGGAGTTGTGCATGTTGTTGCCCATCCTGCTGCTGTCCGCAGCCGGTTTTACGGTGTTGACCACCGAATTTGTGATCGTCGGCCTGTTGCCCTCCATCGCCCGTGACCTGGAGGTGAGCGTGTCCCAGGCCGGTCTGCTGGTGACGCTGTTTGCCTTCACCGTGGCAGCGTTCGGGCCGTTCCTTACCGCGTATTTCGCACGTTTTGAGCGCAAACGCCTGTTTATCAGCATTCTGTTGATGTTCGGCGCGGCCAATACCCTGGCGGCCCTGGCGCCGAATATCTGGGTGATGGCCTTGGCTCGGCTGATTCCGGCTCTCGGGTTGCCGGTGTTCTGGGCCCTGGCCAGTGAAACGGCAGTGGATATCGTCGGGCCGGACTACGCTGGCCGGGCGATTGCCAAGATCGGCTTTGGCATCGTCTGCGCTACGGTCTTCGGGATTCCGGTGGGCACCTTGATCTCTGACATGTTCGGCTGGCGCACGGCCTTTGGCATTCTCGCCGGGGTAGCGGTACTCAAGGCATTGCTGCTGTTGATTTACCTGCCGGCGACCACCGTGAAGAAAGAAACCGTGACGTTGCGCTCGCAGTTCAAGATCCTGCGCAACCCCTTGATGCAGGGCCACGTGTTGCTGTCGATCCTGGTATTTAGCGGCATGTTCACTGCTTATACCTACCTGGCAGACATTCTTGAGCGCCTGGCCGGCTTCGATGGCACCTTGGTGGGCTGGTGCCTGATGGGCTTTGGCGCCGTCGGCCTGATCGGCAATTCGTTGGGTGGGCGCATGGTCGACAAGCACCCACTGATCGCCTCGATGGTGTTCTGCGGCTTTATGATCGCGGGCATGGTGGCGCTGGTGCCGGCGATCCACTCCACACTCGGCCTGGCAGCGGCCATGGGCATCTGGGGCGTGACCCAGGCGGCGCTGTTTTTGGTCAGCCATGTGCGGCTGATGAAAGCCGCGCCCCATGCGCCGGCATTCGCCGCGTCGCTCAATATTGCCGGGGCCAACCTGGGCATTGGCCTGGGGGCGATGGTCGGCGGGCACGTGATTGACACCCTCGGCCTGGGCAGCCTGGGGTTTGCGGCGTCCGGCTTTATCCTGTTGTCGATTCTCCTGGCCCTGTGGCTGATGACCGCCAAGACCCGGGCCGCCTGCGCCTAGGTTGGCAACGCGGTAAACAGTTCACGGCGGGCGCCTTCGGTAATCGCAACGATGCCGGGGTGCTTGACCTTGCGCTCCACCGAGATTGCATAGAACGACTCGGTGACGGCGTCCGTCTGCCCAATCAGTGCCACGCCGTACTGGCGTAGCACTTCCTCGGCGATCACGCTGGGGGCGATGAAAATCCCGCTGCCGGATTGACCAAAGGCCTGCATCAAGGCGCTGTCGTCGAATTCTCCGATGATCTTCGGCCGGATCTGCTGCTCGGCGAACCAGCGTTGCAAACGGCTGCGCACTACGGTTTCCGCGCCGGGAATCAACAGCGGCGCACCGTGCAGGCACTGTGGGAAATCGCCGCCGTGCAGGTCCGCCAACGCCTGGGTGGCGAAGAAACTGATGCCACATTCCCCCAGTTTCTGGCTGTAGCCCTTGATGTCCAGGTGGCTGGGCATGGGGCTGTCGGAAATCACCAGGTCCAGGCGCTGGATCGCCAGGTCGGCCAACAGCCGCTCCAGTTTGTCTTCGCGGCAGGTAATGCGCAGCGGCTCGCTCAACTCCATGGTCGGCGCGATCAGCCGGTAGACGATGGACTTGGGCACCACATCCGCGACACCCACGCGAAACACGATCTGCTGTTCATTGGGCTGGGCGCGCAACATCGCTTCCAGCTCGTTGCCGGTCTGGAACATCTGCTCGGCATAGGGCAGGGCCTGGCGCCCGGCCTCGGTCAGCTCCAACTGGCGCCCCACCCGTTGAAACAGGGCGATGCCGAATGTCTGTTCGAGCAGGCTGATTTGCCCACTGATGGTTTGCGGGGTCAGGTTCAGTTGCTCACAGGCGCGTACGATGCTGCCTGTCTTGGCCACCACCCAGAAGTAATGCAGTTGTCGGTAATTGAGCATGGCGGCCATTAGTTCGTGAAAACCGAAGTATACGCGAGAAAAATACGAATTTTACTGAAGTGTTCACCTGCATAGAATGCGTCGCTATCGCGGGGCCACTACTTGGACCCAATGGTTCTAACGAGGAATACATCATGAAACTCAATTCTCTCGGCGCGGCTTCGTTGCTTGCGCTTTCATTGGTAATGATCAGCGGCTGCGATCAGGTCGAGAAAAGTGCGCAGCAGGTCCTGGGCAAAGCCACCGAGTCGGCCAAGCAAGCGATCGACGACACCCACAAGGCCGCCGAGCAGGCATTGAGTGAAGCGACGCAAGGCTTGATCAGTCCAGAGAAAAAGGACGATCAGCCAGAGCAAGAGTCTGAATCGAACACCAAAGAAACCTAATTTCCCAGCACAACGTCAGGACTGACCTATGGAATACCTTTTACAACTGGCCGCCAGCCCCACCGCCTGGGTGGCCCTGGCGACCCTGATCGTCATGGAAATCGTGCTGGGCATCGACAACCTGATCTTTATCTCGATCCTCACCAACAAACTGCCGGAACAACACCGGGCCAAGGCACGGCGCATCGGCATCAGCATGGCGCTGGTGCTGCGTCTGGGCCTGTTGAGCACCATCGCGTTTATCGTGCAACTGACGGCGCCGGTGTTCGAAGTGTTCGGCCAGGCGTTTTCGTGGAAGGACATGATCCTGATCGCCGGTGGCCTGTTCCTGGTGTGGAAGGCGACGACCGAGATCCACCACAGCATGGACCCGGAGCCCGAAGAGAAGGCCAGCGTCGGCAACACCGTGGCTATCGGCTTCGCCGCGGCCATCGGGCAGATCCTGCTGCTCGACCTGGTGTTCTCCATCGACAGCATCATCACCGCCGTAGGCATGACCGAGCACTTGCCGATCATGATCATTGCCGTGGTGACCTCGGTGATCGTGATGCTGGTAGCGGCTGAACCCCTGGCCAAGTTCATCAACGACAACCCGACCGTGGTGATGCTGGCCCTGGGCTTCCTGATCATGATCGGCATGACCTTGATCGCCGAAGGCTTCGGAGCCCATGTGCCTAAAGGCTACGTGTACGCGGCCATGGCGTTCTCGGCTGCCATAGAGTGCCTGAACATCGCGCGACGCAACCGTCACAAGCGTTTGCTCGCTGCCCGCCAGTAACCGCTGAACCCCAAAAAGCCGGCTGTGCTCACAAGAGCCCAGCCGGCTTTTTGCTGTCTGTTAGACTCCGCGCACTTGATAGTGTGAGGTCCACCATGAACGAGCCGATTCGCCTGACCCAGTACAGCCACGGTGCCGGTTGCGGCTGCAAGATTTCGCCGCAGGTGCTGGAAGTGATCCTCGCCGGCAGCGGTGCGCAGAACCTCGATCCCAAGCTTTGGGTGGGCAATGCCTCGCGTGACGACGCGGCGGTGTACGCGATCGACGACGAGCGCGGGGTGGTCTCCACCACTGACTTTTTCATGCCTATCGTCGACGACCCCTTCGATTTCGGGCGCATTGCCGCCACCAACGCCATCAGCGATATCTACGCCATGGGGGGCGACCCCTTGATGGCCATTGCCATTCTCGGTTGGCCGGTCAATGTACTTGCACCGGAAATCGCCCGGGAAGTGATCCGCGGTGGCCGTTCAGTGTGCGACGCGGCCGGCATTCCCCTGGCAGGTGGCCACTCCATCGACGCCCCGGAGCCCATTTTCGGCCTGGCCGTCACCGGGCTGGTGCACAAGCGTCATATGAAGCGCAACGACACCGCTACCGCAGGCTGCCGCTTGTACCTGACCAAGCCCCTGGGTATCGGCATCCTTACCACCGCCGAGAAGAAGGGCAAGCTGCGTGAAGCCGATATCGGTCTGGCGCGGGACTGGATGTGCACCCTCAACAAGCCCGGCAGCCACTTTGGCAAACTGGCCGGGGTCAGCGCCATGACCGACGTGACTGGTTTTGGCCTGCTCGGGCATCTGGTGGAAATGGCCGACGGCAGCGGATTGACCGCCCTGATCGACTACGAAAAAGTCCCACGCCTGCCGGGGGTCGAGTACTACCTGGACCAAGGCTGTGTGCCCGGCGGTACGTTGCGCAACTTCGACAGCTATGCCAGCCAGTTGGGGCGCATCAATGAGTTGCACAAACGCGTGTTGTGCGACCCGCAGACCAGTGGCGGGCTGCTGGTGGCCGTCACGCCGGAGGGCGAGGCCGAGTTTCTTGCGACAGCGGCAGAACTGGGCTTGAACCTGGCGCCAATTGGTCAGTTGGTTGAGCGACAGAGCAACGCGGTAGAGGTGTCTTGATGCCCATCGATATCACCGATTACCGCGATATTTTTCTCAACGACCGACCGATGATGGATACCCGCGCACCGGTCGAATTCGTCAAAGGCGCGTTCCCCGGCGTAGTCAATCTGCCATTGATGAACGATGACGAACGCCAGCGGGTGGGCACTTGCTATAAGCAGCAGGGGCAGCAGGCGGCGATTGTGCTGGGGCATCAGTTGGTGTCCGGGGCGACAAAGGCTGAACGAGTCGAGCAGTGGGCACAGTTCGCACGCGCCCACCCTGAGGGCTACCTGTATTGCTTTCGCGGCGGCCTGCGCTCGCAGATTGTCCAGCAGTGGCTACGCGAGGCGGGTGTCGACTATCCGCGGGTCGGCGGTGGCTACAAGGCCATGCGCACCTTTTTGCTCGAAACGCTCGAGGGCGCTACCCGCGAGTGCGACTTCGTCCTGCTGGGCGGCATGACCGGCACCGGAAAAACCGAAGTCCTCAGCCAATTGCGCAATGCCCTGGATCTGGAAGGGCACGCCAATCACCGCGGTTCCAGCTTCGGCAAGCGCGCTACCGCACAGCCCTCTAACATCGATTTCGAGAACCGCCTGGGGGTTGATCTGCTGAAAAAGCGCGACCAGGGTATCGAGCAATTCGTGGTCGAGGATGAAAGCCGCATGATTGGCAGTTGTGCGCTGCCCCTGGCTTTGCACAAAGGCATGCAGGCATTCCCGATGGTGTGGTTGGAAGATAGCCTTGCGGGGCGGGTCGAGCGAATCCTGCGCGACTATGTGGTGGACCTGTGCGCCGAGTTTGTCAGCGTGTTTGGTGAGTCGGGCCAGGAGGTGTTTGCGCAGCGCCTGACCGAGAGCCTGGGCAATATCCACAAGCGCCTGGGGGGCGAACGGTTCCAGCGATTGCAGGGCATCCTGCAACAGGCCCTGGAAGAACAGGCTCGCAGCGGCTCGGTGGAGCTGCATCGCGTTTGGATCGAAGGCTTGCTGCGCGAATACTACGACCCGATGTATGCGTTCCAGCGTGAGAAGAAGGGCGCCCGCATCGAGTTCGCCGGGGAGCAGGGGGCAGTGCTGGAGTATTTGCGCGAGCGCGATGCCCGGCGCGGGTGCTGACGACTGTCCCTGTGGCGAGCCCGCTCGCCACAGCAGCCCTATCAGCGGCATACCTATGCGGCGATGCCCAACCCTACAGCACGACCACCGCAACCAACCCACACACCACACCCATCAACATGGTCAGCCCGGCCACTGTCACCAGCACCCGTGTATCGAAATCCTTGCGCAGCATCAACAGCGACGGCAGGCTCACGCTGGGTAGGGTCATCAACAGGGCCACCGCTGGCCCGGTCCCCAGGCCCAGGGCCATCATGGTCTGCACAATCGGGATTTCCGCTGCGGTCGGAATCACAAACAGGGTGCCGACAATGGCCAGTGGCACCAGCCATAGCAGGCTGTCGGCCATCGCCCCGTCCACATGGGGGAACAACCACACCCGCGCCGCGCCCAGCAGCAACACCGCCAGGATGTACACCGGGATGGTGCTCCAGAACAACTGCCACAAGGTGCGCAGCCAGCGGCTGAGGAATGGCTGGCTGTCGGCGCTGCTGACGTTGGCCACGGCCTCCAGCGCCACTTCAGGCACCTGCTCTGGGCGCGCGATACGTTGCGCGATCAGCGCCACACCGATCACCAACACGATCCCGGCCACCAGCCGCAGTGCGGCAAAGTCCCAGCCCAGGACAAAGCCCATGAATACCAGGGTCGCCGGGTTGAGTACCGGGTTGCCCATCCAGAATGCCAGGGCGGCGCCCACCGATACTTGCTGACGGCGCATGCCGGCTGCCACTGGTGCGGCGCAGCAACTGCACATCATGCCCGGCAGGGCGAACAACCCGCCGCGTACCGTGGAGCCAAGTCCGGCGCGCCCGAACAGGCGCAACAGCCAGTCCCGCGGAATCAACACCTGCAGCAATGAGCCGAGAATCACCGCCAGCACGGCGGCTTTCCAGATCGCCAGGAAATACACCTGGGCATAGGCCAGGGCCGCCGCCAATGGCGAGCCTTGCTGGTCATTGAGAATCGAGTTGCCGATGCTGTGGCTGTCTGCCGCAACGAACGCCTTGAAGTAGTAGGGCGACCATTTCACGTAATACAGGCCGACGCAGGCCACCAACAGGAACAGCGCCGGTTTCCACCAGAAGGACCAGCCGCGTACAGGGCTGGCAGAGGTGAGGTTAGACATGGTCAAGATCCGCAGATAAGTCGATAGCGACGCATCATACGCGGTCCCGACCCCAGCAGGAGCCGGCTTGCCTTTGATGGCCATCGGTATCTACACAACTTTCAGACACTGACGACCTCCCCTGTGGCGAGCCCGCTCGCCACAACAGCCCTCTCTGCCAGGATTTATGCGCTGCGGCAAAAATGTGTAGATACCGATGCTTTGATGGCTGTGTGTCAGGCAGGGTGCGGATCAGGTGTCAGCGTTTACGTGTGTGGCATCCGGGCAAGTCTGCAAGCCGTTATCAAGCCCTTGCTTGTAGTTGCGGCTGAGCAGGCTGGCCTTGCCGTTCTGCCAGGTCAGGGTCAACACGTACAGGGTGTCGAAGTCGCCGCCGGACCAGTCTTCGGTGATGGTGTACTTCTCGCCGACCGCTTCGCTCGCCACCTTGTTGATCAACTCCGGCAGGTAGCCGTGGGACCAGGCGGTGTAGATGGTCGAGTTGTGGTACTTGTCCTCCATCAATTCGTCAGCCAGGTCGCTGGTATCGTTGGCCGAAAACTCGATGTTCACTGGCAGCCCAAGTTTGATCGCGCTGGGGCTGATGGTCATCAATGGCCGGATGTAGCTGTAGGAGTTGTCGAATTCGCCTTCTTCGACATTGCGTGTTGGGTTGGCCGCGAACACAAAGTCGGCAGCGCCGAATTTTTCCGGCAATACCGTAGCCAGGTTCATCGCGCGGTTGAGGCCCTGGCAATTGAGTTGGCCCAGGCCGCCAGCGGGTTTTTCGCCGTGGCGCAGGAAGACCAGGGTCTGCACGCCGTTCTTCGGTTCGGCACTGCTTTCGCGGGCTTCGAAGGCCAGCATCAAGGCGCCGCCTACGAAGAATATCGGTAACACGTAATAAGCATATTGTTTAAAACGTTTGCCAAGGCACAAAGGCTTGATTTTCATTAGTTTTCGAGTCTTCAGTGCTTCGGATCAAGACCGCAAGGCCCAGCCACCGCGACGCTCCGAGCATCGTGCGGGTTTCCGTGAGTATGTCGGCATGCCTCCATTCAACCGTTCAAGCGCTTCTAAGAGTGCGCTATAGCGTTTTGGTTCGCAGGGACAAGAGATTAGCGAGCCGATGTTGCGGATTTAAGACCAATGCGGCCTGGCCGCTAGATGGCTATCATGGGTTTTTCTCTGCTTGGGGTATATCGATGATTTCACTCGCGGCGTTTCCGATTATTACCAAATGGCCAGCCCAGCATCCCGAACGCCTGCAGTTGTATTCGCTGCCCACCCCCAATGGCGTCAAGGTCTCGATCATGCTCGAAGAGGTGGGCCTGGCCTATGAGGCGCATAAAGTCAGCTTCGACACCCAGGACCAGTTCTCGCCCGAGTTCCTGTCCCTGAACCCCAACAACAAGATCCCGGCGATCATCGACCCCAACGGCCCGGGCGGTGAACCGCTGGCGTTGTTCGAGTCGGGGGCGATCCTGATCTACCTGGCAGAGAAAACCGCGCAACTGCTGCCCCAGGCGCCCGCCGCACGCTACGAAACCCTGCAATGGCTGATGTTCCAGATGGCCGGGATCGGGCCGATGTTCGGCCAGGTTGGCTTCTTCAATAAATTTGCCGGCAAGGCCTACGAAGACAAGCGCCCTCGCGACCGCTATGCGGCTGAAGCCCGGCGCCTGCTGGAGGTCCTGGAAAAACGCCTGCTGGGCCGCAGCTGGATCATGGGCGATGAGTACACCATCGCCGATATCGCGACCTTCCCCTGGATCCGCAACCTGATCGGTTTCTATGAGTCGGGCGATCTGGTGGGCATCAGCGACTTCCCCAATGTGCTGCGTGCGCTGGACGGCTTTGTTGCCCGGCCGGCGGTGATTCGTGGCCTGAATATTCCGAGCTGACCCATGCCGACTTTCGATTTCAAACAACTTGATGTGTTCAGCAGCGTTGCCCTCAAGGGCAACCCACTGGCCGTGGTGCTGGGCGCCGAAGGCCTGAGCGACCAACAGATGGCGGACTTCGCCAAATGGACCAACCTCAGCGAGACCACGTTCCTGCTGCAACCGCGCGACCCGCGTGCCGACTACCGGGTGCGCATTTTCACGACCACCCAGGAGTTGCCCTTCGCCGGCCATCCGACCCTGGGCAGCTGCCATGCGTGGCTGCAAGCCGGCGGCGTGCCCCGGGGCAGCGAGATCATCCAGGAATGCGAGATCGGCCTGGTGCGTATTCGCCGCCAGGGCCAGGAACTGGCGTTTATCGCACCACCCTTGCTGCGCTCAGGTCCGCTGGATGCCGAGCTGTTGGAGCGTGTGCGCGTGGCGCTCAACCTTGAACCCGAGGCGATTCTCCGCAGCCAATGGGTCGACAACGGCGCCGGCTGGCTGGCGCTGATGTTGACGGATCGGCAGGCGGTGCTGGACTTGCAGCCGGACTATTCGAAGCTGCTTGGGTTGGCGGTAGGCGTGGTTGCCCCGTGCGATCCGAGCCGCGACGATGTGGATGCGCAGTTTGAAGTGCGCGGGTTTATTGCCGGCGATGGGGCGCCCGAGGACCCGGCCACTGGCAGCCTGAATGCCGGCGTAGCCCAATGGCTGTTGGGTGAAGGCCTGGCCCCCAGCCAGTACGTGGTCAGCCAGGGCACGGCCATGGGCCGCGCCGGGCGTATTCGGGTGCAGCAGCAAGGGGATGAGATCTGGATCGGCGGCGCCGTCTCGGTGTGTATCGAAGGCAGCCTGAGTCTTTAACGGTTATTGGCTGCCAACTTGATCCCAAAGCCGAAAACATATTGTTACGGGAGTGGCAAAACACCGTTATGGCCACGGTATTTGTGCTCTCGGTCAATCCAGGCATAAGCTTTCGCCCTTAAGCTAGCGGCCTTGCCACGTGCCATGGCCCTTTTTGTAGGAAATTGTAGGAAAACCCATGTCCAGCCAGTTCCCCGAAGCCCGTTCCCGTCGCCTGCGCCGTTCCCCCGAGCTGCGCAGCCTGTTCCAGGAAACCGAATTCACCCTCAACGACCTGGTACTGCCGATCTTCGTCGAAGAAGAAATCGACGACTTCGTGCCAATCACCAGCATGCCCGGCGTGATGCGTATCCCCGAATCGAAACTGGCCAGTGAAATCGAGCGCTTTGCCCGCGCCGGGATCAAGTCGGTGATGACGTTTGGCGTGTCCCATCACCTGGACGCCGACGGCAGCGACACCTGGAACGAGCGCGGTCTGGTGTCGCGCATGTCGGCGATCTGCAAGGATGCGGTGCCGGAGATGATCGTGATGTCCGACACCTGCTTTTGCGAATACACCGATCACGGCCATTGCGGCGTGATGCACGGCCATGAAGTGGACAACGACCGCACCTTGGCCAACCTGGGCAAGCAAGCGGTGGCGGCAGCCCGCGCCGGTGCCGATGTGATCGCGCCTTCGGCAGCGATGGACGGCCAGGTCCAGGCCATTCGCCGGGCACTCGATGCGGCCGGCTTCACCCATATCCCGATCATGGCGTACTCCACCAAATTCGCTTCGGCCCTGTATGGCCCGTTCCGCGAGGCAGGCGGCAGCGCGCTGAAGGGCGACCGCAAAAGCTACCAGATGAACCCGATGAACCGCCGCGAAGCCGTGCGCGAATCCCTGCTCGATGAGCAGGAAGGTGCCGACTCGCTGATGGTCAAGCCGGCCGGTGCGTACCTGGACATCATCCGCGACATCCGCGAAGCATCGCGCTTGCCAGTGGCGGCGTACCAGGTCAGTGGCGAATACGCGATGATCAAGTTCGGCGCCCAGGCCGGTGCCATCGACGAAGCCCGCGTAGTGCGCGAAACCCTGGGTTCGATCAAGCGCGCCGGTGCTGACCTGATCTTCACCTACTTTGCGATGGACCTGGCGCTCGCCGGCATCTGATCCCGGCTCCTACATGGGATTGGGGAGGGGTGTGAGATAGTGGGTGCTTTCAGCGACTCACAGGACACCCCCGCATGCTTTCATCCCGGCTGACTCTATGCCTGAGCGCCTTACTGGTGCTGGCTGGCTGTTCGACGCAACGCAGCCAGCAGCTTCCAGAGCGCAGTGAGTCCGAGGTCAAGGCGCAGATCGTACGGTTGATGCCGGTCAAGGTGGCGGATCGCGCCGGCTGGGCCCAGGATATCTACACGGCGTTCGACAGCCAGAAGATCTACCCCAGCACCGAGAATATCTGTGCGGTACTGGCGGTGACTGAGCAAGAGTCCACCTATCAGGTCGACCCGCCGGTGCCGAACATGGGCAAGATCGCCCAGGATGAAATCCTCAAGCGTGCCGCCAAGGTGCATGTGCCGGCCGTGCTGGTGCGCACCGCGCTGCAACTGCGCTCGCCCACGGGCAAGTCCTACGCCGATCGCCTGAGTGCTGCGCGTACTGAGAAGGATCTGAGTGGGATCTTTGACGACTTTATCGGCACTGTGCCGTTGGGTCGCACCTTGTTTGGCAGTTTCAACCCGGTGCACACCGCAGGCCCGATGCAGGTGAGTATTGCCTTCGCCGAGAAGCAGGCTCGGGATTATCCCTACACCGTAGACGCAAGCATTCGCCGCGAAGTGTTCACCCGGCGTGGCGGCATGTATTTCGGTATCGCCCATTTGCTCGGTTATCCGGTGAGCTACGAGCGGCCGCTGTACCGCTTTGCCGACTTCAATGCCGGTTGGTATGCCAGCCGCAATGCCGCGTTCCAGGCCGCAGTCAGCCGCGCTTCCGGCATCCGCCTGGCGCTGGATGGCGATTTGATCCGCTACGGCTCGATCATGCCCGGCACCACGGAACTGGCGGTGCGCTCACTGGGCAAGAAACTGGACATGCGCAACCCGAGCATCCGCAGCCAGTTGGAGCAGGGCGATCGCCTGGATTTTGAAGAGACCACCCTGTACCAGCGGGTCTTTGCCCTGGCCGAGAAAGCCGCAGGCAAGCCGTTGCCGCGGGCGATCCTGCCGGGGATTGTGCTCAAGAGCCCGAAGATCACCCGCAACCTCACCACGGCCTGGTTCGCCCAGCGCGTGGATGAGCGTTACCAGCGTTGCATGAAGCGCTGAGGTCAGGGGCGGCGCTTGACCAGCTTGCGCCACAGCCAGACCCACAGCCACAACACCGGGAACGCGAGGATCACGAACGGCAGCACGTAGCTTGAGCGCTCCAGGGCGTCGGCAGTGCCGTCGATCAGGTTGTCGCCCAGGTTGCCGAACATGCGCGCGAAACGTGATTGCTGATGCTCGCCGTCGGATGGGCGGAAGTTCAGGGTCACGCGGTTGGTGTCCAGGCGCCGCTGCTGGCCGGCGGCGATCTGCGCCAGTTCCTGCAGCTCGTTTTCGATGGCGGCTTGTTCCTTGGTGAGGGTGATCAGATCGCCCACGGTGATGTCCTTGCGCGCGGCCAGCTCATCCAGGCGTTTTTGCTGGGCCTGCAAACGTTCCTGGCGGCGACGTACATCGGCCACCGCGTCGGCCAGGTCCTCGGCGCTGGTGATGCGCTGGCCCAGTTGCCCGCCCTCGGCCGCCATGCTCACCAACGGCTCGACTCCGCTGGGGGCGATGCGCAATACAATCATGCCGCCGTCGCTGTTTTCTTCGATACGCAGGATGTTGCAGGCACCGAACTGCGCCGACTCACAGGCTTGGCGCGTGGACAGCATGCGCGGCGCCAGTAGGGCAACCGGCATCGCCAGACTCAACTCGTGCTCATAGGCCAACTGCGCGCCAGCCCGGCCCTGTTCGCCATTGATCTGTGTGGCTTCGGAATACTCCTTGGGCGAACAGCCGCCGAGCAGCAGGGCAGCCAAAAACATCAACGCAGTAGATCTGCCTTCCAGATGGCGCATTACGGTTCCTTCAGTGTGCGGGATAAAGTGCGCGGCGATTAAAGCCGGTTTGCCCGGCGAACGCAAAGTGGGCGTGGGCTTATCGGCACAGATTTACCCGGTTGATCATGCTGGCTGCATCGACCGGCGCGGGTTAAACCTCATGCTTGGTCACAAGGAAGATCCATCATGACGGATACCCCTGAAGGTTTTGCCCCCTTATCTCGCAGCAGCCCGCTCCTGGACTTGCTCGGCCCGGTGTATTTCCGCGGCGAGGGCCTGCAGTTGCAACTGGGCCTGCGTGCCGACCACCGCCATGCCAACGGGCGCGGCACGGTGCACGGTGGCGTATTGGCAACCCTGGCGGATGTGGGCATGGGTTATGCCATGGCGTTTTCCAGCGACCCGCCGTTGCCGCTGATCACCGCGAGCATGACCCTCGATTACCTGGGGGCGGTGCAGGTGGGTGATTGGATCGAAGTGCGGCTGGAACATCACAAACGCGGACGGCAGATGGCGTTTGCCACGGTCAGCCTGCAGGTGGGGGAGAAGGTCGTAGTGCGGGCTAATGCGGTATTCGCCGTGCCCCAAGCCGCTGCGTAGCTACCAGCAAAGCCGGCATAGCATAAGTATCTACACGACGCGTTGATGGTTCTCGGGTTTGTGTACACCCCCCTTGTGGCGAGCGGGCTTGTCGGAACGCCGCATCGCCCGCGCTGGGCTGCGAAGCAGCCCTAAAACCAGCCGATACGGTGTATCTGGTACAGCGCATTCGGCTTATTGGGGCTGCTTCGCAGCCCAGCGCGGGGCAAGCCCGCTCGCCACAGGGAAGTTCGTCAGTTTCTGAAAGTTATGTAGATACCTCTGGCCATCGCTGGCAAGCCAGCTGCTACAGGCGAGGGGGCTGCAAATCGCTCAGGCAAAAAAAGGCCCGGCTTTTCGTGGAGCCGGGCCTTTTCCATGTTGCTCGTTGAATCAGTCGCGCTCAAGGGCCAGTGCCACGCCCTGGCCGCCGCCGATGCACAAGGTGGCCAGGCCTTTCTTGGCATCGCGTTTGATCATTTCATGCAGCAAGGTCACCAGCACGCGGCAGCCTGATGCGCCAATCGGGTGGCCAATGGCAATGGCACCGCCGTTGACGTTGACCTTGGCCGCGTCCCACTCCAGTTCCTTGCCCACTGCCAGCGCCTGTGCGGCGAAGGCTTCGTTGGCTTCGATCAGATCCAGGTCGGCCAACTGCCAACCGGCCTTGTCCAGGCAGCGACGGGTCGCGGACACCGGGCCAATGCCCATGATCGCCGGATCGACGCCCGCGTTGGCGTAGCTGGCGATCCGTGCCAGGACTGGCAGGCCCAGTTCCTTGGCTTTATCGGCGCTCATCAGCAGGACCGCAGCGGCGCCGTCGTTGAGGCTCGACGCGTTGCCGGCGGTGACGCTGCCGTCCTTCTTGAAAGCTGGCTTGAGCTTGCCCAGGGATTGGGCGGTGGTGCCGGCGCGAGGTTGCTCGTCCACGGCAAAGGCAATCGGGTCGCCTTTGCGCTGGGGGATCAGGATCGGCGTGATTTCGTCGGCAAAGCGCCCGGCTTCAATGGCGGCGGCTGCTTTCTGCTGGGAAGCGGCGGCAAAGGCGTCCTGGTCTTCACGGCTGATGCCGTACTTGTCCACCAGGTTCTCGGCGGTGATGCCCATGTGGTAGTCGTTGAACGCGTCCCACAGGCCGTCGCTGATCATGCTGTCGACCATCTTCGCATGGCCCATGCGCAGGCCGGTGCGGGCGGCGGGCAGTACATAGGGCGCCAGGCTCATGTTTTCCATGCCGCCGGCGATGATCACTTCGGCGTCACCGCAGCGGATGGCCTGTGCGCCCAGGTGCAAGGCCTTGAGGCCCGAGCCGCAGACCTTGTTCAAGGTCAGGCTCGGTACTGCGTGCGGCAGGCCGGCGAGGATTGATGCCTGGCGCGCCGGGTTCTGGCCGGAGCCTGCGGTCAGCACCTGGCCAAGGATCACTTCATCTACAAGCGCGGGGTCCAGGCCAGTCTGCTCCAGAAGGCGGCGGATCACGGCGGCCCCCAGTTCCGGTGCCGGGATGGCGGCCAGGGCCCCTTGAAAGCTGCCCACGGCGGTGCGGGTGGCAGCAACAATCACGACGTCTTGCATGGAATCTGTCCTCACTGGAAGTGCATTTCTGGAACGTGGTCCGGGACGATCAGTTTACCGGCGGTCTTGCTCACAATCTCTTCAACGCTGACGCCAGGTGCGCGTTCCTTGAGGACAAAAGCGCCATTTTCGATTTCCAGGTAGGCCAGGTCCGTCAGCACGCGTTTGATGCAGTTGGCACCGGTCAGCGGCAGGCTGCACTGGCTGAGCAACTTGGACTCACCGTCCTTGGAGGCGTGGGTCATGATCACGATGATGTTTTCTGCGCCGGCCACCAGGTCCATGGCGCCGCCCATGCCCTTGACCAGCTTGCCGGGGATCATCCACGAGGCGATATTGCCGTGCACATCCACTTCAAATGCGCCAAGCACCGTGAGGTCTACGTGGCCGCCGCGAATCATCGCGAAGGATTCGGCCGAGGAGAAGATCGACGCGCCGATGCGTGCGGTGACGGTCTGCTTGCCGGCGTTGATCATGTCGGCATCGATGGTGTCTTCGGTCGGAAACGGGCCCATGCCCAGCAGGCCGTTTTCCGACTGCAGCATCACTTCCATGCCTTCGGGAATGTAGTTGGCCACCAGGGTCGGGATGCCGATGCCGAGGTTGACGTAGAAGCCGTCCTGCATTTCGCGGGCGACGCGTTGAGCCATTTGTTCGCGGGTAAGAGCCATTTTATGAGTCCTTATTGTTCGGGCTGGAGGCAGATTATTTGCGGACAGTGCGCTGTTCGATGCGCTTCTCGAAGGTGCCGCAGATGATCCGGTCGACGTAGATGCCAGGGGTGTGGATCTGCGCCGGGTCCAGCTCGCCCGGTTCAACGATTTCCTCGACTTCGACCACCGTGATCTTGCCGGCGGTGGCGGCCAGCGGGTTGAAGTTCTGGGCGGTGTGGCGGTAGATCACGTTGCCGAAATGGTCGGCTTTCCAGCCTTTGACGATCGCGAAGTCGCCGGTGATGGACTCTTCCATCAGGTAGGGGCGCCCGTTGAATTCACGGGTTTCCTTGCCTTCGGCGACGGGTGTGCCAACGCCGGTGGCGGTAAAGAACGCTGGAATGCCGGCGCCGCCTGCGCGCATTTTTTCCGCGAGGGTGCCTTGGGGTGTCAGTACTACTTCGATTTCACCGCTGAGCAGTTGCTTCTCGAACAGGGCGTTTTCACCGACGTAGGAGGCGATGACTTTGCTGATCTGCTTTTCTTCGAGCAATACACCCAGGCCGAAGCCATCCACGCCGCAGTTGTTGGAGACGACCGTCAGGTCGCGGGTGCCTTTGCGCTTGATTTCGGCGATGAGGTTTTCCGGGATGCCGCACAGGCCAAAGCCGCCGGAGAGTACGGTCATGCCGTCTTCCAGGCCTGCCAGCGCTTCTTCATAGGACGCCACGCGTTTATCGAAACCTGCCATATGCACCTCTTTTATTGTTTGTGGTCCAGCCAGTGAACCGAGTGTTGCGCCGGTGAATTGATTTGTTAAGTTGTTTTTTAAGGTTGATTGATTTAAAAAACAGGACAATTGGTTGGGTATTGGAGCAGAGCCATGACAGTTAAACAGATGCGGGCCTTCCTTGCCGTGGCCCAGACCCTGAGTTTTGCCGCCGCCTGTGAGCGCCTGCATTTGTCCCAGTCGGCCCTGAGCCTGACGATCAAAGGCCTGGAGGAGGGCCTGGGCGGGCGGCTGTTCAGCCGTAATACGCGCAACGTCGCACTGACCCCGGAAGGCGAATCCCTGTTGCCCCTGGCTCGTCGGTTGATTGCTGACTGGGACAATGCCGAGGACGAATTGCGCCAGCGTTTCACTTTGCAGCGCGGGCGCGTAACGGTGGCGGCAATGCCGTCGTTTGCCGGCAATCTGCTGCCGCCGATCCTGAAGATTTTTCGAGCGCGGTTTCCCCAGGTCAATGTCACGGTGCACGACCTGATCAATGAACAGGTGCTGGAGATGGTCCGCGATCGCCAGGTCGAACTGGGTGTGGCATTCGAGCCCTCGCCGGGGTCGTCGCTGGCCTTTACCCCGCTGTATCTGGACCGCTTTGTTGCGGTAGTGCCCGGTGATTCAGCGTTGGCGCATATGAGTGAAATCGACTGGAAAACCCTGTTGGCGCAACCTTTCATCACCTTACAGCGGCCTTCTACGGTCCGGGTGATGCTTGAAGAGCACCTGGGTGTATTGCAGATGAAGCTACCGGTGGCGTTGGAGAGCCATCAATTGGCAACGGTGGGCAAGATGGTTGCCAGTGGCCTGGGCGTCAGCGCCGTACCCGCGTTGTGCGCCCCGCAGATGGAAGAGGCGGGCGCCCATTGCATTACCTTGTGTGATCCGGTGATCGAGCGACCGATTGGCGTGCTGACCAAGCCTGGTCATGAACTGTCGGCGGCGGCGCAGGCACTGTTTGATATCTTTCGGGACGAAGCGGGGAAGGGGCGGTTTCCGGGGATTTAAGTCGACATAAACAAATGTGGGAGCTGGCAAGCCAGCTCCCACAAAGTTGAAGTTATTCTTAGTAGTAGCGGTCAATCACTTTAACTTGCGAGTTGTCCTTGAAGGACTCCCAGGCATTGTTAAGTGTGTCGAACACCTGCTCGATAAAGTTGCGGTCAGCAGCTGCTTTTTTGCCGACATAACCCTGGCCACGGCGGTACATCTTCAGGCGCGCCGCCAGTTCACGGTTATTGCGGTCGAACTCGGCTTCTTCGGTATGGGGCGCCAGGCAGTCAATTTGCACTTCGCCCGATTTGCCAATCCACAGGATATGGTCGTCGAGTGTGTCTTTCTGCGCTGCGAACATCTCAGCCAATTCATCGATAGTTGGTTGGTTGTTCAGATTCATGTGTAAGCCCCTTGACCAGTTGGCGATCTTCAGTTGATTCGTTAATCCACGTTAGTTGTCTCCGGTTGCAAAAACCGGGCGTCGGAAACGGTCTGCCAAATACGGGCAGGGTCTTGAGCCTGATGCATGTAGTGTTTCTGATGAACTGCTACGCAATGGTTTCATAACGAAGACAAGTAGCATTTGAGCTTCTTGTACCGGTCCTTTCGGGTCGGTCAGCTTCATCAATCTGCCTTGTGGGCAGTGCACATCCGGAAAAACAGCTCGGCGGTCAGACGAGCTTGTTCAAAACGCTTGTTACCAACGCTCCCGATCCGGGAGACGTCTGAATCATGCAAGGTCAAAATGGTTACGTCAACGGTTATGTAGTGATTATTTTCGTTCACTACATAAATATTTTTGCGCGGGGGAGGATGCGGGGAAAGGTGACTCTTGCGTCATTTTTTGTGCTGATAGGTCGGGTGTTTGCCCTGCAGTAGGATCTGGTCTGCCTGCGATGGCATCACCTCGGTGTGTCAGTAAAACCGAGGTGATGCCATCGCAGGCAAGCCAGCACCTACATTGGATTTTTGGTGCTTGGGGAGTGTCATTCGCCGCGGATGTACTGTTCCAATTGCCGGATCAGTGCCGCTTGTTCGGCGATAGCTTCCTTGACCAGGTCGCCGATGGACAGCAGGCCCAGGAGTTTTCCGTCTTCCACCACCGGGAGGTGGCGCAGGTGGCCGTCAGTCATGATGCCCATGCAGTCTTCGACGCTTTTGTGGGTGTCCACGGTGATTGCCGGTGAGCTCATCACCTGGCGTACCTGGGTGCTCGTCGAGGACAGTCCATGGAGAATCAGTTTACGTGCATAGTCGCGCTCACTGATGATGCCGACGACCTTGTCATCCTTGACTACCGGCAAAGCGCCGACGTTCTTCGCTGCCATCACCACCAGCGCCTCAAACACGGTGTGATCCCACTGGATGGTATGCACTTCCTGATTCTTCTGGTCCTTGGACTTGAGCAACTGTGCGACGGTTTTCATGGTGTCCACCCGGTTTTGTTATTAGGCCGTGCCTACAGAATCCTAGACCACTGACCCCAGAGCAAGACCCAAAGCGGCGTATATCCCGTCAAAAAGCGTCATTTTCCGGATTTTTCCTTCCATTCAGCCCTTGCTGGCCGGTTTTGCCGCCCGTTTCGGGCTGGCGCCGGTCTTGCGCTTGGCCGGCTTACGTTTATTTTTCCAGGGTGTGGCACCACGGCCTGCGGGGCTGGCCGGGCCGCTGATGGTCATTTGCATGCCATTGCAGCGGGCCACTTGTTTGCTCATCCACGCCGCCTGTTTGGCGACAAACTCTTCCAGGCTCATTTCACCGCTTTGCACCATGTCCAGGGCCTGCTCCCAAATCGCAGTGGTGCCGGGATCGGCAATCGCTCTGGGCACCGCGTCGATCAGGCTGAAGGCCGCCGGTGTGGCGGACAGCGCCTTGCCATTTTTTACCAGGTAACCACGGTCCAGCAGGCCCTGGATGATCCCGGCCCGTGTCGCCTCGGTGCCGATGCCGGTGGTGTCCTTGAGCTTTTGCTTGAGCAGTGGGTCTTGCACCAGTTTGGCGACGTTCTTCATCGCCTTGATCAGGTCGCCTTCGGTAAAGGGCTTGGGCGGCTGGGTCCACAGGTCCTTGAGGTTGACCTGCGCGACCCCGTAATCCTCGCCTTGCACCAGCGGCGGCAAAGGCTGCGGCGCCGGCGCCTCGCGGCCTTTGCTCGGAGCCAGGGCTTCGGGCAAGGCGCGCTTCCAACCGGCTTCCACCACGACCTTGCCTACCGCACGCAAGGATTCACCGGCACAGTCAAAGTCTGCCTGGGTGCGATCATATTCGTGGTTGGGCAGGAACTGCGCCAGGTAGCGGGCGCGGATCAAGGTGAAGACGGCGCGGTGCTTGCCGGTCAACTGCGCCAGATCCTTGCCGGCGCCGGTGGGGATGATGCCGTGGTGGGCGCTGACCTTGGCGTCGTTCCAGGCACGGGAGCGGCGTTGTGCATCAAGGTGCGGCAGCAGCGCGCTCACCGCCGGATCGGCGCGCCCCAATGCCGCGAGAATAGTGGCCGCGTCGCCATGCTGGCTTACGGGCAGGTAGCCGCAGTCGCTGCGTGGGTAGGTGATGACCTTGTGGGTTTCGTAGAGGGACTGGGCGATATCCAGGGTTTCCTGGGCGCCGAGGCCGAGTTTCTTCGAGCAGATTTCCTGCAGGGTACCCAGGTCAAAGGGCAGGGGCGCCACTTCGCGCATGCGTTCGGTGCGCAGCTTCACCAGGCGGGCGCTGGCGGCGTTACTCATGGCTGTCGCCGCCTGCCGGGCGCGCTCATGGTTGAGGCAACGGCCCTGGTCGTCACAGATATCATCGGCGGCGCGCCATTGCGCGATAAAGCTCATCTGCGCATGCAGCAATTGCACATCGATTGCCCAGTACGCCACCGGGACAAAGTCGGCAATGCTGCGGTCACGGTCCACCACCAGGCGCAGGGTCGGAGTTTGCACCCGGCCCACCGGCAACACGCCCTGATAGCCGGACTGGCGGCCGAGCAACGTAAACAGGCGGCTCATGTTCATGCCGATCAGCCAGTCGGCGCGGGAACGGCCCAGGGCCGAATGATAGAGGCTGAAGGTGTCCGCACCGGGCTTCAACGAAGCCAGGGCCTTGCGGATCGAGGCATCATCCAGTGCCGACAGCCATAGGCGCTGGATCGGCCCGCGATAGCGGCAATGCTCTACCAGCTCCCGGGCAATCATTTCGCCCTCGCGGTCGGCATCGGTGGCTATCACCAGCTCCCGGGCTTCCCCCAGCAGGCGCTTGACCGCCTTGAACTGGCTGGCCGTCTTGGGTTTGACCGTCATCTTCCATTTTTCCGGGACGATGGGCAGGTCGGCCAGCACCCAGCGTTTGTACTTGGCGTCGTAGGCATCGGGCGGGGCGGTTTCCAGCAGGTGGCCGATGCACCAGGTGACTGTGACGTCGGTTCCCAGCCAGCATCCGTCGCCCCGACGTCGGGCGCCGAGCACGGCCGCGATATCCTTGGCCTGGGAGGGTTTTTCACAGAGGAACAGCCGCATGGTCAGCCCATTCGTTACACAATTGAATGGGCGAAGGATGGGCAAAAGAAGGGAATTGAGCAACCTTTATCTGGATGGATATACAGCAATTTGTGTGGGCGCCGGGAAACCAATGTGGGAGCGGGCTTGCCCGCGATAACGGTGGATCAGTCAATACATCTAGTGACTGACACAGCGTCATCGCGGGCAAGCCCGCTCCCACAAGGGGATATCAGTTGTTATCCAGATCCACGTTCTTGGTTTCCTTCAGGCACAGCAGCCCGACAATCAGGCTCACCCCGGTAATCACCACCGGGTACCACAGCCCGTAGAAGATATCGCCGGTATACACCACCAACGCAAACGACACGGTGGGCAGGAACCCGCCAAACCAGCCGTTACCGATGTGGTAGGGCAGGGACATGGAGGTGTAGCGGATGCGCGTCGGGAACAGTTCCACCATTAGCGCGGCCAGCGGGCCGTAGCACATCGCGGCGATCAGGATCAGGGTGACGATCAACACCACCACCATGGTTTTGTTGACCTGGGCCACGTCCGCCGATTTCGGGTAGCCGGCCAGGGTCACGGCGCCGCGCAGGGCGTCTTCGTCGTAGCCGTCGATGCGCACATCGCCGATGCTCACTTGTACCGCGCTGCCTGCCGGTGCGGCTTCGCTGCTATAGGGCAGGCCCTGTTTGACCAGGAAGGTCTTGACCTTGTCGCAGGGGCTGTCAAACCGCGCCTTGCCCACCGGGTCGAACTGGAAGGTGCAGGTGGCCGGGTCCGCCAGTACGGTGATCGGAGCCTGGCGGCTGGCCTGGTCCATCGCTGGGTTGGTGTAGTGGGCCAGGCCCTTGAAGATCGGGAAGTACAGCGCGGTGGCCAGTAGCAGGCCGACCATCAGCACCGGCTTGCGCCCCCATTTGTCCGAGAGCCAGCCGAAGAAGATAAAGAACGGCGCGCCAATCACCACGCTGATGATCAGCAGCATATTGGCCAGGGCCGGGTCCATCTTCAGGAACTGGGTCAGGAAGAACAGCACGTAGAACTGCGCCGCATAAAAGGTCACGGCCTGGCCGGCGTTGATGCTGAACAGCGCGATCAACACCACCTTGAGGTTTTCCCAGTTGCCGAACGACTCGCGGATCGGCGCCTTGCTGGCCTTGCCTTCCTCTTTCATTTTCAGGAACGCGGGGGATTCGTGCAGGCTCAAGCGGATCCAGGTGGAAATCCCCAGCAGCACGATGGACAGCAGGAACGGCAGGCGCCAGCCCCAGACTTCAAATTGATCGCCGGTGAAATAACGGCAGGCCAGCACCACCAGCAACGACAGCAGCAGGCCGAGGGTGGCGGTGGATTGAATCCAGCTGGTATGGAAGCCGCGCTTGCCGGCCGGGGCGTGCTCGGCGACATAGGTTGCGGCACCCCCGTATTCACCACCCAGGGCCAGGCCCTGGAGCATGCGCAGCACCACCAGGATGATCGGCGCGGCGATGCCGATGCTGGCGTAGGTGGGCAACAGGCCCACGCAGAAGGTCGCCACGCCCATCAGGACGATGGTGGCCAAGAAGGTGTACTTGCGCCCGATCATGTCGCCCAGGCGCCCGAATACCAGCGCGCCGAATGGCCGCACCACAAAGCCGGCGGCAAAGGCCATCAAGGCGAAGATAAAGGCCGTGGTGTCGTTGACCCCGGCAAAGAATTGCTTACTGATCACCGCCGCGAGGGCGCCATAGAGGAAAAAGTCATACCACTCGAACACCGTCCCCAGGGACGAGGCGAAGATGACCTTTTGCGACTCCTTGCTGGTAACAGTGGCGCCCGGTGTGGCGTCCAGGGGTTGAGCACGTTCTGACATGGGGTAGTCCTCACAGTGATTATTTATTGTTGTTCCACTGTCGGCGCTAACTTCAGCGCCGCTCTTACCCTGTAGGAGCGAGCTTGCTCGCGAAAAGCCTGAGAGCAACGCGGTTATCCAGAATGCCCGCGTTATCGTTGGCGATTCTTGCGAGCAAGCTCGCTCCGACAGGTCATGCCGGTGTTGTCTGTTCTCGTTGGGGGGTGAGGTTCCTCGTTGAAGGGGACAGGATCAGTTGCGCGGCTTTTTCCGCGATCATCAGCGTGGGTGAGCAGGTGTTGCCGGAGGTGATGCGCGGCATGATCGAGGCGTCGGCGATGCGCAGGCCGGGCACCCCATGCACGCGCAATTGGGCATCGACCACGGCGTCTTTGTCCTGGCCCATGCGGCAGGTGCCGACCGGGTGAAAGATCGTGGTGCCAATCCGTGCCGCGGCTTCCTGCAATTGTTCATCGCTCTGCAACGCTTCACCGGGCAGGTACTCCACCGGGTTGAACGGGCGCAGGGCCTGGGCGCCGACAATCCGCCGGGTCAAGCGGATGGCATCGGCGGCCACGCGTAAATCTTCTGGATGGCTCAGGTAGTTGGGCTGGATCAGCGGCGGCGCAGAAGGATCGGCCGAGCGGATATCGATGCGCCCGCGACTCTGTGGGCGCAAGTCGCAGACCGATGCAGTAAACGCCGGGAACCCGTGCAGCGGCTCGCCAAAGCGCTCCAGCGACAGCGGCTGCACGTGGTATTCGAGGTTGGCCGAGGTCTGTTCCGGTCCCGAGCGGGCGAAGGCGCCGAGTTGGCTGGGCGCCATGGACAGCGGGCCGCTGCGGTCATACAGATACTGCAGGCCCATGCCCATCTTGCCCCATACGGAGCCGGCGATCTGGTTCAGGGTGCGGGCGTTTTCCAGCTTGTAGATCAGCCGCAGTTGCAGGTGATCCTGCAGGTTGCCACCCACCCCCGGCAGTTCATGCAGGACCTCGATACCCAACGGTTTGAGCACGCTGGAAGGGCCGATGCCGGAACGTTGCAGGATGCCGGGCGAACCCACGGCGCCGGCGCACAGGATGATTTCCTTGTGCGCTTGCCAGGTCACCGCTTGCCCTTGCTGGCGGCCAACTACCGCACTGGCACGGCCGTTTTCCAGGAGGACGCGGTCGACTTCGACACCGGTCAACACCGTGAGGTTGGCACGCTGGCGAATCGGCTTGAGAAACGCCTTGGCCGCATTCCAGCGCACACCGCTTTTCTGGTTGACCTGGAAGTAGCCACACCCTTCGTTATCGCCCTGGTTGAAGTCGTCGATGCTGGCGATGCCACTTTGCTTGGCGGCTTCGCGGAACGCGTCGAGGATCGGCCAGTGCAGACGCTGTTGTTCAACGCGCCACTCGCCGCTGTCGCCATGCAGGGGCGAGGCGCCGGCAAAATGGTTTTCGCTTTGCTTGAACAGTGGCAGTACATCGTCCCAGGCCCAGCCCGGGTTGCCTTCGGCGGCCCAGCCATCGTAGTCGTTGGCCTGGCCGCGCATGTAGATCATGCCGTTGATTGACGAGCAGCCGCCCAGCACCTTGCCCCTTGGATAGCTCAAGGCACGGCCTTGCAGGCCTTCCTGGGCTTCGGTCTTGAAGCACCAGTCGGTGCGCGGGTTGCCGATGCAGAACAGGTAGCCGACGGGGATATGGATCCAGGGGTAATTGTCGCGGCCGCCTGCTTCAAGCAGCAATACGCGATGGGCGGGGTTGGCGGACAGTCGATTGGCCAGCAGGCAGCCCGCAGGGCCGGCGCCTACCACCACGTAATCGTATTGCGCAGGTGCAATAGTCATTTGGGGTCTCGCTTGTTTTTCTTATTGGCTCCATCCTAGTTGTTAGTTTTCGTCTTAAAAATGTTAGTTTTTGCCCAGCTGCTGTGCGTTTTTAAACAGCGCTGTTCTCAAGGCCGAGAGGGGAGGCGACATGTTCGACTGGAATGACCTGCGGTACTTCCTTGAATTGCAACGTAGCGGGCGCCTGCTCACCGCTGCCCAGCGCATGAAGACCACGCATGCGACCGTGGCCCGACATATCGAGGCCATCGAGAAAAGCCTCGGCACCGCGTTGTTTGTGCAGCATGCCCAAGGCTACGAACTGACGCCGTCGGGCGAAGCGCTGCTCAAGCATGCCGAAGCCATGGAGAACGTTGCACTGCTGGCCGAAGAAGAACTGACCCACTCCGCCGCGCCCCTGGGCAAGATCCGCCTGGGGGTGGCCGAAGGTCTGGGGGTGATGTTCCTCGCCGGGCGCATGGGCGGCCTGTTCGAGCGTTATCCCGGGCTGGAAGTGGAACTGGTGGCGGTGCCGCGCTTTGTCAGCATCCTCAACCGCGAGGCCGAGATCAGCATCCACCTGGAGCGGCCCAGCGTCGATCAACTGGTCACGCGCAAACTCACCGACTATCGCCTGGCCCTGTATGCCAGCCGCAGCTACCTGGCGCGCACGCCCGCCATCGAGAAGCGCGAAGACCTGGCTGCCCATGCCTGGATCGATTACGTCGACGACCTGCTGTTCAGCCAGGAGTTGAAACTGCTCAGCAGCTTTTGCCGCAACCCCAGGGTGGTGTTCCACAGCACCAGCGTGATCGCCCAACACCAGGCTGCGCGCTCGGGGCTGGGGATTGCGGTGTTGCCATGCTTTATGGCCGCAGGCGACCCGGACCTGGTGCCGCTATTGCCGCAGGAAGGCATCCAGCGCAGCTACTGGATCAGCTCCCGGCGCGAGTTGCACAAGTCGGTGCGGTTGCGGGTGTTGTGGGATTACGTGGTGGAGTTGTGCGCCAAGGAGCAGGGGCTGCTGTTGGGCGAGTAAATCTGCGGATGTACAAAGATCAAAATGTGGGAGCTGTCGAGCCCCTGCGAGGCTGCGATGACGGCTTCACAGGCGCAATAGTTGTCGCCTGACACACCGCCATCGCAGCCTCGCTGGGGCTCGAAAACTCCCACATGGGTTTAGAGTTTTACTGTCTGGTGTACCTGTTCACCACATGCACGAGCATCGTTGATCATCTTTTCAAACGGCGCACTGACGATTTCGTTATGGCTCAACCAGCGCACTTTCTGGGTCAACCGATAGTGGTAGCGCAGGCCATCCTTGAGCTGTTCGCCATCGAGTTCCAGGTCATACCAGGGCGAGCTGATCTTGCAGCCCTGGACCGGCTTGTCCATCTTCCCGCCGGTCAAGGTAAAGGTGTAGTCGACCGTGTCCGGGTTGCCCAGGTACAGGTCGGCCTGTTGCCCGTTGCGGCGGTAGTTGAGCAGGCCGTCCCATTTTTCTTTGAGCGACTGGTCGGTGTAGACGTAGCCTTCATCGAGTTTTTCCAGGGCGCGCAGGTCGGTCATGCTGGCCTTGACCGTGTAGCTATCGGGCTGCACGAACCCGGTGGGTTGGCGGGTGACCTGGCAATCGCTGATCTCGCGACCGAAGTTGTCGCAGATGTTCTGGTCAGTGGCGGTGGCCCCCTGTTCACGGTCAGCCATGCTCAATTGCATCAGCGTCAGGCGGCTGAAGGTAACGCTGGCGCGGGTCGCGCCGTTGCCCTGCTTGTCGTAATGCACCTGCTTGTCCAGACGGATGCTGGTGTCAGGGCGCGCCAGGGGGATATGTTCCTCCCGTACCTGGCCCTGGGCATTGTTGACGAGTACCCAGCGATCCTGGATATCCGGCATGGTCTGGCCCGGGGCGAACACCGGGTTGGTCGGGTCCAGCCACCACACCTGGCCGGCCACTTCGGCACGCACGATGGCATGGTTGGGCGCGCCCGTGCCTGGAACCAGCAATGAATCCACCACATCCCCCCGGCTGACCCACGCGGTCTCGGCCTTGATCCCGCTGGCCTTGAGCATGGCGGTCAGGAGGATCGCCAGGTCCTTGCAGTCGCCATAACCATGCTGCTCGATCTCCGCCAGGTTAAACGGTACATAGCCGCGATCCGTGGCACGCCAGTCACCCAGGTAACGGTAGTGATCGTTGATGTGCTGCATCAGCCCGGCGACTTGCTGCGCCGGGGCCAGGCCCTGCACTGCAGCCACGGCAGCGGCACTGCCCGCCGGCAGCTTGGCTGCGAGAATCTGGTTGTAGCGCTGGGCAAAACCGCCGAAGTGCTTTTGCACATCCAGGCTGCTGCCCACTTCGATACGTGGGATCACGCGGATATAGGCGTGGCCCGATTCGTTGATGTAGTTGAGATAGGTCGGCGCTTTTTGCTCGATATCCAGGGTCTTGCGATTGACCGAGGGGGTGATGGTGAAACCGTCCATCGACTCAGCGCGCCACTCGATTGGCCGTTCAGCGGTAAAGCGCGCCTTGAGTCGATCGCGACGGGCGTTGCTGGGGCCAAACTGCAGGGCGTAGTGGAACTCGGTCATCAGTGGCTTGGCCGGGTGATGTTCGCGCACGGTGTAGCGGATCTGTGTGCCGACCCGCAGGTTGGGGAAGGCCAGGGACGTCTGCTTCAGGCGGGAAAACCCCTGGTCGGGGTTGGGCGCGGTGCGCGTATCGATCTGCGATTCGGCCAACGCCTGGGGCTTGCCGCCGGGCTGGATGGACTCGGCGTGCAGCACTTCAAAGCCATCGCCTTCGGCGTAGTTGAAGTCGATGCGCGACAATATTTCCCGGCCGCTGGGCTGGAGGATGGTGTAGCGGTAGGTGGTTGTGCAATCGGTGCTGGCGTCACGGTTGAAGTGGCAGTGCAGCTCGGATTCATTGGCAAGTGCAGCTTCGGCCATGGGTTGCAACGCGGCATGAGCAGTGTGCGAAACAAGCCCCAGACTGGCGCAAATCAAAGGGCGGTAAAACGAGAAACGGTGCATGGGCGCCTCAGGTGGAACGTTGACACAGATACCCGTGCGGGTACCAAGAGGTGCCAGATGATAATGGATCGCAACACCAAAGGCCAGCATTGTAGGACAATAAATATCGCTGAAAGGCCCGAGATAGAGCCTTTTGTTCAGTAGGAGGGGTTAGCCGATCAACTCAAATCCGCTGCTTGCCAGGCGCTCGCCGTTCACCAGTACGTGCACCGTATGCTGGCCGGGGTAATGCTTGCGCGTGGTCATGTCGCGGATGTGTTGGCCGCGCTGCACGGTATGCCGTTCACCGGCGCCGAGGGTAAATGCCTTGAGCTTGAACACCTTGGCGGCGTTATGGCCGGCGCTTTTTACATACTCGATGGCGTAGTCCACCACCAGCTTTTGTGGGGCATTGGTCGTGGATTCGAGGGTAAACGACAGATTGATCCGCTCGCCCAGGCGAATCGCCGCTGGCTCGACCCTAAACTGGTGGATCTTCACCTCGGCACGGGCGCCTGCGCCCATGATCGTCAGTGCGCGGGTATTGCCTTGTTTGATCAGGCTGCGCAGGGCGTGGCGGGCGATCCAGGCGGTGTGGGGGTTGTCCAGGGACCAGCTTTCGATCACTTCCAGCACCCAGTCCGGATGATCCTTGGTGATGTCGTTGAGGTGGTTGGCCACGGACTTGCGCACATACAGGCTGCTGTCGGCCTTGAGGTTCTCCAGGATTGATGCGCACAGGCGCGGATCAGCCTGTACCTGGGCCAGGCGAAACGACCACGGCAACCTGGGCCGCGAGCCCTCGCTGGCGAGGCGGCGTACGTGTTCATTGGCATCCAGCGACCACTGCTGCATCACCTCCAGCGTGCGCTGAAAATCCTTGAGCAGAAAAGCCCGCACGGCAAATTCGGCAGAGCCAAAGGTGGTGAAGTACTTGAGCGCTGCCATCGAGCGCTTGAAATCATCCAGGCCGTAGCTGGCCACGTAGTGCCCGAGGAACAGGCTGACAAAACCACTGTTCAGGCGCGGGGCCAAGGCATACAGAAGCTTGAGGGTCTGTGCATAGTCCAGCGGGATCACTGCGTGCAGGCTTTCACTGACGCGGGCCATGCGCTGCATCACCGACAACCCGGCAAGGTCCTGGCTGGCGTGCTGGAGAAAGCCCTTGGCATCGAACGGCGGGTACACCGTGCTCATCTCATCGGCGATGTGCTGCAGGCGTTCGAGGTTGAAGATTTCCTTGAGGGCAGGGGGGCTTTGGTCGGTCATGGGTAGTCCGCAGCAGAGGTTGGTCGTAAGACCTTTGCAAGGTAACAGCTTTGTAGGAGCCGGCGTGAACCAGCGATAGAACTCCCCTGTGGCGAGCGGGCTTGTCGGAACGCCGCATCGCCCGCGCTGGGCTGCGAAGCAGCCCCAAAACCAGCCGCCTCGGTGATTCTGAATAAACTCGGTGCTCCTATTGGGGCTGCTTCGCAGCCCAGCGCGGGCGATGCGGCGTTCCGACAAGCCCGCTCGCCACAGGGGAGTTCGTCAGTTTCTGAAAGTTGTGTCGATACCTATGGCTATCGCTGGCAAGCCGGCTCCCACAAGAGGACGGTCGCTAGAGATACCAGCGATATTCCCGCGCATTGATCTCCTGCTGGAAAGCCAAGTGATCCTGGCGTTTGTTTTCGCAATAGACGTCGACAAACTCCGCGCCCAAGCCTTCGCGCAGGACCGGTTGTTGCTGCATGGCGCGCACGGCTTCGAGCATTTCCAGGGGGAATTCGTGGCCGCTGTCGCGATCCTCGTTCAGCGGTGCGATAGGTTCACGCGCGGCATCCAGGCCATGTTCAAGCCCGACCAGGATCGCCGCCAGTACCAGGTATGGATTGGCGTCGGCACTGGCCAGCCGATGTTCGATCCGCAGGTTGCGCGGGTCGGACTCGGGAATGCGTACGCAGGCATCTCGGTCTTCATAGCCCCAGCAGGCCTTGGTGGCCGCATTGACCGTACCGCCCAGGCGGCGGAAGGCGTTGTGGTTGGGCGAGAAAATCGGCATGCAATGGGGCAGCAGTTCCAGGCAACCCGCCACTGCGTGACGCAGCGGTTGCTGCTGGTGTGCCGCCAATAGGTTGTTGCCGGCGGCATCGTACAGGCTGACATGCACATGCATGCCACTGCCGGGGTGTTGCAGGTAGGGCTTGGCCATGAAACTGGCGCGATAGCCATGCTTGAGCGCCACGCCACGGGTGCTGCGGCAGAACAGGGCGGCCCAGTCTGCGGCGCGCAGGCCGTCATCGAGGTGACCGAAATTGATTTCGAACTGGCCAGGGCCCAACTCGGCAGTGATCACCGTAATGTCGATGCCCTGGGCCTGGGCGGTCTGCACCATGTCATCGAGTACCGGGGCGAAACGCGACAGCCGTTCGATATGCAGGGTCGGTTGGTCGTCGGGGTCGTCGCTCAATGGGTCGCGGGCAAATTGCGGCAGGCCGTCGGCGAGTTTTCTGTCAAACAGGTAGAACTCCAGCTCAAACGCCACCACCGGGTGAATGCCTTTGCGATGCAGGCGCTCCAGGACTTTGGCCAGTACTTCCCGTGGCTCGAATTCGATGGGCGCCTCGGTGCCGTCGGAGGTGATCAGCATCTGCCCCAGGGGCTGCGCTTCCCAGCTCACGGGCTTGAGCGTACCGGGTACCAGGCGGCGATTGGCGTCAGGGTCGCCGTCATGGAAGCAATAGTCACCGATCTTGAACAAACCGCCCTGGGCGCCCAGCAGCACGGCGTTCTGTGGCAGCTTCAGGGGGCTGCCGGCGGCGACTTTTTCCAACATTTCAACCGGGTAGCGCTTGCCGTAGAAACGCCCGGGGATGTCCAGGCAAATCAGGTCGACGTAACGTACATCCGGATGGTTCTGGCGAAAGGTCCGCACTTCGGCCAGTAACGTGGAGGAATGGCTTTTCACGGGTGACGCTCCTTGGTGTGCCTCAGTTATAGACCCACAGCACGCGGGCCGGCAGGTCGGTCAGGTTGCCGTAGCGGCAGTGGGCAAAACTGGCGAGGTGAAAGCTGTCGCCGGGGCCGAGGGTGACCGCATCGGCTTCGCCCTCGACCCACAGGGTCAGGTGGCCTTCAAGCACGAAACCTGCCTGTTCGGCGCGGTCGCTCATGGTCTGCTCGCCACTGTTGGCGCCGGGTTCGAGCAGGCTGTCGAGGATCGAAAACGCCCCTTGCATGCTGGGCGAGACAAGGATGTCGGTGATGCCATTGGCGTAATACACCGTGCGCCGCTCGTTGGGGCGGGTGACCCAGGCCACGGCCTTGGGTTTGGACAGGCTGTAGAAATAAGTGGTGGGCACATCCAGCGCATGGCTGATGGCAGTCAGGTCCGCCACGGTGGGGCGCGACAACCCGCGCTCGACCTGGGACAGGAACCCCACGGAACGCCCGATCTTCTGTGCCAGTTGGGCCAGGGTGAGCTTCTTGTATTTGCGCAGGTCGTGAACCAGGATCGCCAGGGCGTCGAGTTCTTCTTGTTTGTCCATGGGGCTTTCGTGAAATTCTTATCTAAAAATTTCATGAAAAATTACAGGATTAATTTCACGGGTGCAATAGCGGTCCTGTTGTAAGAGCCGGCAAACCGGCTCCTACCACGATGCCATCATTCACTCGCGTTCGAAGCTATCGGTCTGGTTGCCATCGGCGTCGAACACATTCACCCGGTTCTCGTCTTTCACATCCCAGATGCTATAGGTCGCGTCGTTGCTGTTGTACGGGTAGCTGTAGCTGGTATATGGCCCGAGTTTTTTCACCACGCGGTTGTTTTTGTCGATCAATACCAACCCTTCAAAACTATCCATTTCTGCCGAGGCCAGGTTTTTCTGGAATGGGTTGAGTTTGCTGTAGGTCATGGGCACGCGCAGTTTGCCCTGTACGTCGATGGCGCCATAGCGGCTGCCCTTTTGCACCACTGCCATGCCGTTGGAAAACGGGTTGACGTCATCAAAGGGCAGGCTAAAAGGCAGCACCTTGCCCTGCTCGTCGATAAAGCTGTATTTGCGGCTGTTACGGTCCTGGACCAGCAGCGGCTGGCCCTGGACAAACTGGCCGAAGACGGTCGCGCCGGGCGGGTTGAGTTTCTTCATCTGCAGGTTGTAGACGTCAGTCTGTTTCTGGTCGGCGGAGGTGGCGTAGATAAACTCGCCACTGCCGTTGATCCCCGAGTAGAGCGGCGCCAACAGTTCCTTGCCGGTCAGGCTCCAGGCACCGTACAGCGAGTTCGAACCATAGGTGGTCTCGCCGGGCCGGCCAATGAACACGTTGCCGACCACACTGGGGTTGACGTACTTCATCGGCACCACGACCTGCAGTTTCTTGACGTCGTAGACCCCATACGGGCCATTGGTTTCACGCTCGACAATCACCAAGTTGTCGTTGATTGCGCTTTCGATGATCTCGAAGGGCAGCTCTTTCAATGTCTGCGTACCCGGTACAAAGGCGAAGTACTTGAACAGCAGTTCGCTCCAGCCTTCGCCGGACGACTTCTGGCCGACCATGATGTGGTACACGCCGGGCATCTCGGTGGGATCGATGCGCTTGAACCGTGGCTTGACCACCCATTGCCCCTTGCTGTCGATAAAACCGCTGCTGTCGCTGGCGCTGTCGTAGGCGATGTAGCGCTCTTGGGGCGCGCTGTTGTTGTGCATTTCCCAATCAAAGGTCTGGGGTTGGGCCGGCTCCAGCACGTAAATCACGATGCTGGCGGGGGTATCTTCGAATTGATAAGTGGCCTGCACGTTACTCAGCTCGCTGGCGGAGCTGGGCAGGTTGCTGGCGAACTGTTCCAAGTGATCCTGCACCGCAGCGGCCGTCTTGAAGTCGGTGAAGTTGTCTTCCATGCGCAGCAGTTCGTTGTAATAGGCCCGCAGGTTGGCTTTTTGTTCGGCGGTGGGCGAAGTGTTGGAGCTGTTGCCAGCGCTGTACAGCGTCTTGCCATCGGCGGTCAGGCCCTGGATTACATAGGATTTATTCTTCGGCGTTGCCAATTGCAAGGAGGCACTGGCGTCGCCCAGGTGGGTCAACTGGTACACCTCGCCACCTTCGGCGGTAGCTTTCGGGTGGGCCCGGTCCAGGACGATTTTATTGAAGCCGGGGTAGGCCTGATAAGTCAGGGTCAGGCCGATACGTTCCAGGGGCTTGTTGAGCTTGAGTTCGGCCTGGGTGGTGTCCTGATCTTGCTCTTCGCTGTCCTCATCCTTGACCGCCACATCGGCGAACGGCTGTTGCGAGCCGTCGCGAAAGTACAGGGTCTGGATGCGGTAGCTGGCTTCGGTCTGCTGATCGGGCAGGGCGCCACGCTTGAGCACCTCGCGAATCGCCTCGACCTCCAGCTTCAGCCCGGACGCATTGTCGTAGAACAATTGCTGGAACTGCCCCGGTGTGCGCTGCAGGTCCGTCAATGCCGCCTTCAGTTCTGCTGCGGGGAAGGGCACGAACGGCTCCTCGTAGTTCAGCTCTTTGTGTTCGTCAGGCGTGGTGGTGGCGGGGCCGATTTCCAGGCGCATGCTTTCGAGCATGGCGATGCGGTTGATGCTGTCGCGCATGTCGAGGATCAGGTAATTCAGGCGTTTTTTCGCTTCCGGCAGAGGCAGGTCGCGGATGCCATCCACACCCCCTTCATTAAGTTGCGCTTCGCTGTATTCGGGACCGTCAAGCAGGCCGTTGGTGGCGCGGCGGTCCAGCAAGTAATAGGTGGCACCGCCAATCACGGCGATCACGATCAGGGCGCTGGCCAGCAGTTTGGTTCGGGTCAGGGCTGTTTTCATTGTTCTCGGACTCGTTGGAAGGCTGGCCCAAGATTAGCAGGCGCGGATATCGGTGCCTGCATTGCGGGTGAATGATTGCCTGGGCCTGCTGTCGGAAACTGGGTACGCATCATTTACTGAAGGAATGCCCATGAAAGCAACATCCCTGATTGCCAGCCTGCTGGTTGCCGCCAGCCTGTCCGCCGCCAGCCTCACCGTGCAGGCCGAGGACAATCCGCAGAAAACCGTGGAGCCTTCGAACATCAGCGCTCGAGACTTGAAAGTCGGGGACCGTGCGCCGGATATCCTGGTGCGCAAGGAATCGGCCCTTGCTGACTGGAAAAAGCGCGGTCTCAAAGCGCCCCACGACGACAGCCAATGGGCGCGGGTCAATGACCGTTATGTGCTGGTGAAAATCACCAATGGCACCATCCTCGATATCACCCCGGCCAAGTAACGGTTTGGGGGAGCGGGCCAATGCCTTTGCTTCCCCTGCGACCGATGTATTTAAAAATCCCATGCACGATTGCATAAAAACGGCATTTTTTGCCGCTTATCCTGAGTTAAGGTAGCTGCGCTTTGCCCCTGTCATGGCGAGCGTAACGACTACTTTCAGGAAACGAGAGCAGGATGCTGAAAACAATAAAAAACTACCCCCGCAGCGTAAACCTGCTGCTGTCGGCCACGCTGGTACTGACCCTGGCCAAGGCGATCACCTTTCCGTACATGGTGATCTACCTGTCCAGCCACTTCGCCCTGGGTATCAGCCAAGTGGGCCTGGTGATCGGCAGTTCGCTGATCGTCGGTTCCCTGTTGAGCGTGTACGGCGGTTTCCTCGTGGACCGGGTCAATAGCTACCGGCTGTTGCTGGGCCTGAGCCTGCTGTTCGTCCTGGGGTTTGTCGGCACGTTGCTGGCCCGCGAGCTGTGGCTTTTCTACAGTTGCCTGATCCTGATCAACCTGGCGTATGCGGTGATCGATATCGCGGTCAAGGCCGGTTTTGCCAGCCTGTTACCCCTGGAAGCGCGCAGCGAAGTGTTTTCCATCAAGTACACCCTGACCAATATCGGCTACGCGGTAGGGCCGTTCTTTGGGGCGATGGTGGCCAAGGTCGACATGAGCCTGCCGTTTGTCTTGTCGGTACTGCTGGGGATGGGATTCTTCCTGCTCTACTGGCGCTGGGGCGACCGCAGCCTGGCCACGATCGACGCCGCGCAAAAACCGGTGCCCTTTCTCGCGGTGGGCCGGGTATTGCTGCGCGATCATCGCCTGGTGTGCTTTACCCTCGGAGGCCTGCTCAGTGCGGTGGTGTTCGGGCAGTTTACCGCCTACCTGTCGCAGTACCTGGTGACCACTTCGGACGCCGAATACACCTACACCGTGATCAGCGCCATCCTGACCACCAACGCACTGCTGGTGATCGCCCTGCAATACGTGATTGGCCGGCAGATCAGCCACCGTCACCTGAGCCGCTGGCTGCTCCTGGGGCTGGGTATGTTCATGGTGGGGGTGATTGGCTTTGCGCTGTCCACCAGCGTGTGGTGGTGGGTGGTGTCGATGGCGATCTTTACCGTGGGGGAAATCATCGTGTTTCCCGCCGAGTACATGTTTATCGACCGCATCGCCCCGGACCACCTGCGCGGGATGTACTACGGCGCGCAAAACCTCTCCAACCTCGGCGCCGCACTGGGCCCGGTGCTGTGCGGACTGGTGCTGGCCAGCCTGCCGGCACACTACATGTTCTACATGCTGGCCGGGTTTATCGTGGCCGGGGGGCTGTTCTACTTTATCGGCGCGTCGTTGAAGCCGCGTCCTGACATCCCACAACCTTTGTAGAAGTCTGCGCCCCTGTGGGAGCGGGCTTGCTCGCGAAGGCGGTGGGTCAGTTAAGTAACTTTTGGCTGTCCGAACGCTTTCGCGAGCAAGCCCGCTCCCACAGGGGAAAAGCGCCTACCGAGCGGGGGATCAGATGGAGAGGGCAGCGCCCACGGTGTTGCTGTGCAATTCGTAGCGCAGCTCCTCGACCATCGTCGCGACGTCTTGTGGGGTCTTGAGCTTGTTCACGCTGATCCCGGTGACCACCAGGTCCACGCGGCCACTCTCGGCATCAAAGACCTTCAACGTCAGTGATGAGTCGCGGCACAGGGTGAATTCGCAGGTCAGTGGCAACAAGGCTTCTTCGATGCAATTACGCAGTTGGGACAAGGTAAACATGCCAGCCCCTCTTTAACGACGACGCAGCAACAGGCCCAGAACCAGACCCACGCCAGCAACGATTGCCACGGTGGCAAGCGGTTTGCGTTGGGCAAAGTCACCGACATTGTCCAGCACATCGCCATAGGTCTGTTGCAGTTGACCGGCCGCCTGGCGTGCTACGCCCTGGGCCTGGAGTTGTTCGTCGTCGGTCATTTCGCCGAGAAAATCCTCAGCCTTACCGAGGGCTTTTTCCACGCGGCCTTTGACTTGTTCACTTTTCATGTTGCCTCCTTCAAGGGCAAAAAATCGCCAGGACACAGGGCGTCAGACCCTGTGCCTACCCTTCAAGGTTAAGCAGCCCATCGCCCTGCAATAAGGCGAATTTGCACTGGTAGGGCTAGTGCATTTGCACTGGACTCATGGTTTTTTGACCCGCCGCTCCCCGGCAAACAGCCCCCGTTCCCGCGCCCATACAATTGCGGCGCTGCGGCTGTGCACATTGAGTTTGGAGTAGACCGTGGCCACGTGATTGCGCACGGTATTGGGCGCCAGCTTCAGGCGCGAGGCGATTTCCTTGTCGGCCAGGCCTTCACAGATCAGCCCGAGTACATCCCGCTCACGGGCGGTCAGGTCGGTGAAGGCGATGGTTGGCTGGTTGGAACTGTTGACGTTCTTGGCGTTGGCCAGTTTTTCGATCAGGGTCTGGCTGAACCAGGACGCATCCTTCATCACTTCCTCGATGGCCGACACCAACTCCAGTTCCGAGCGTTTGCGCTCGGTGATGTTCATCATCACCAGCAGGTAACAGGCGGTGTCCTGGATGGTCACGGTGTCGGCCGACACCACGCAGTCAATCAGCTCATTGCCTTTCTTGCGGATCTTCAGGTCCTGTCCTTCGAGGTTGCCGGCTTTTTCCAGGGTGGCGAACAACTGCGCGCAGGCTTCGCTGCTGTCGATAAAGTTGATATCGCTGATGGATTTGCCGATCAACTCTTCGCTGGTGTAGCCGGTGATGGTCATGAACGCATCGTTGACGTCCACCACCTGCTGATTGCCCGCGTCGCACACCAGGGTCGGCACCGGTGTCAGGCGGAAGGACTTGGCAAACCGCTCCTCGCTTTGGCGCAGGGCGGTTTCGGCCTTGCGCCGGGGTTCCAGGTCGGTGAAGGAAAACAGCATGCATTCCTCATCGTTCATATCCAGCGGTTGGCCGGCGACAATCACCAGCTTGCTGCCGCCTTCGGGCAGCTTCAGCTCGGCTTGCATCTGTGGGATGGTCGCGCCTTCGCCCAGGCGCTGGATCGCCAACTCCTTGCGCTCGGCCTGTTCCAGCACGTCCAGTTCGTACACTGAACGGCCGATCACCTGGTCGCGGCTGTAGCCGGTCATTTCGAGGAAGCCCTGGTTGACTTTGATATAGCGCAAATCACTCAAGCGGCAGATCACTGCCGGCGCCGGGTTGGCGTTGAAGGTCTTTTCAAAGCGCTGCTCGGCGCTGGCCCATTCGGTGGCATCGCTCAAGATCAGCACCAGCAATTCCGGCTTGCCGGCGCTGTCGGTGAGCACCAGGCTGCGCAGGCGATGGACCCAGGTGCGGTCGGTGTCGGCGGTGGGCGTGACTTCGATCACCACGTCACTGAATTCTTCGCCGTTGGCCACCCGGCTCAGCGGGTAAGCCTCCAAGGCCAGCGGGTGATTGTTGCGATAGCGCAGGGCAAAGCGCTCGGCGTATTCGGCAGTGTTGGCGCCGAGCCCGGCAATATCGTCCAGGCCATGCATGGTCAGCGCCGCATCGTTGGCCCACAGAATACTCTGGTCGACCTCGGCGAGAATCACCCCATCGGACAGGCCGGAAATGATCTGCTGCAACTGGCGGCGATTGGTTTCTTGGGCGAGGACGGCCTGGCTCATGCTTTCTCCAAAATGGGTAGATAAGGGCAACTGTGTCTTCTGTAGGAGCGAGCTTGCTCGCGAAGATCCCCAACGCAACGCGCGTGCCCTGGAAGAGCGCGGCATCCAGAACAGGGCATGTCTGGCACATAGGGAGTACGACAACAGAGCCTGAGCATAGTGCAGAGCCAGCCACCCTGGCGGGGTGCGAATGCACCAGTTGTACTAGTGCAATTGTGCCGAGACCGTCGCTGTCGGGCTGGACACACTGATGGCCTACTCATTTGTCCAAGGAACGATTATGACCACTCTTTATGAAACCAACCGTTCGCCATTTCGCGTGTCCTGGGGTTCGGTACTGGCCGGTAGCGCAATTGCCCTGGTGACCTATCTGGTGCTGAGCGTACTGGGCACCGCCATTGGCGCCAGTGCGGTCGACCCAATGGCGGCCGGCAACCCGCTGAGAGGTTTTGGCACCGGCGCCGGGATCTGGCTGTTTGTCTCTACCTTGCTGGCGATTGGCGTGGGCGCCTTTGTCGCCGGCCGTACAGCTCCTGATCGTGGAGGCCTGCATGGTGTCCTGAGCTGGACCATCACCACCTTACTCACCACCTGGCTGCTGGCGGCATTGGCCACCAGCGTGGTGGGCGCCGCAGGCAATGTAGTGGGCAAAGGCCTGTCGGCTGCCGGCAGCGCGGTTGCTGCGGTGGCCCCGGGCGTCAGCGACAGCGTCAAGCAGCAGTTGAACGAGAAGGGCATCAGCCTGGATTGGGACAGCCTGCAGGGCGAGCTCGACACCTTGCTCAAGCAAAGCGGCAAGGCTGAACTGGATCCCGCCAATGTCGAGCAAAAAGCCGACCAGGCAGCGGCAGACGGCCAGCAAGCAGCCACTGATGCAGCCACCAATCCAGCCCAGGCGGCGGCTGAACTCAAGCAGTGGTTCGAACGTGTCAAAGCCTCCGGTGAGCCTGCGTTGAACGCGGCAGACAAAGAGGCGCTGGTTAACATCGTCGCCGCCCGCACCGGCAAGAGCCAGGCCGAGGCCAGCCAGATTGTCGAGAACTATGCCCAGGCGTATCAGCAGGCTGTGCAGAAAGTCGAAGAGGTGAAGGCCCAAGCAGAACAAAAGGCCCGCGAAGCTGGCGAAGTGGCAGCCAAGCAACTGTCCCGCGCGGCGTGGAGCACCTTGTTGATGCTGGTACTGGGCGCGGCATTGAGCTTTGGCATCGGCCGCCTGGCCCTTTCGACCCGCAAAGTGCCATTGGCTTGATCAAGGCCAATTGATGCCATGACCCCAACACCTTGCGTGAGCGCGTAAACTGTCGGCTTTTTTCGCGCCCACGCAAAGGTACGCTTTTGACCCCGGTAAAAACCATATCCCTGCTGCTGCTCACCACCCTGTTGGCTGCGTGCGGTACCTCACCACCACGCAGCCCCGATGACCTCTGCGCTATCTTCCGCGAGAAGGACGACTGGTACGACGCGGCCAAAGTCACCCAGAAGCGCTGGGGCGTGCCGATCCAGATACCGTTCGCCATCATGTACCAGGAATCGGGCTTCCGGCAGAACGCCAAGACCCCACGCAAGTACCTGTTGTGGATCATCCCCTGGGGCCGCGTGAGCACCGCCGCCGGCTATGCCCAGGCCAAGGATGAAGTGTGGGGCGACTACCAGAAAAGCACCGGCCGCAACTGGGCCAGCCGCCAGGACTTCGACGATGCCATCGACTTTGTCGGCTGGTACATGGACAAGACCGCCACCATCAACGGCGTGTACAAATACGACGCCTACGGCCAGTACCTGAACTACCACGAAGGCTGGGGCGGCTACCGCAACCGCACCTATGCCAGCAAGGCCTGGCTGTTGCCGGTTGCCGGCAAGGTCAAGGCCCGTTCCGATCTGTATGCGCGCCAGTATGCGGGGTGCAAGGCGGACCTGGAACGGGGGTTCTGGGGGCGGTTTTGGCGGTGGTTGTGATGGTTGGAGTGGGTAGGGCCCGTGAGCCTTACCCGCTCGTTTACGCGACCAACCTTCCAACCAGAGGCACGATCAACAAGGTACTCAGCGCCATCGACAGCACATTGCCGATGTACGGATGAAAGTGTGCCGGCAGCCGGCCCGCAATGGCACAGGCCAGTGGAGGCGCAATCAATGCGCCAAGCAACGCGCTTGAACCGACCACCATCCAGCTCCCGCCATGGGTCAACACCGCCGCCGGTACGACCGACACCAACGGCACATAGGTGGGATACCATCCGCGCTTGATCCACTGGCTGCGCCAGATCAGTACACCCAGAGCTGATGTCAGCGCCTGGGCCCCGATCAGTTGCAGCACCAGCCCAGAGCCATAGGCAGCGCTCACGGGATTCAAGGCATACGCCAGCAGGACTCCCGCCAGCAGGCCAAGGCTGGCCCACTCATTGCCGAAGAATGGCGCTTCGGAAAAGTCGGCCAAGACCCTGCGCAAGCTCCAGCCCAGGCCATAGGAAGGCGGTGTGGGCGGTAGCGGTTTGTCTGGGGCGATATAGTCGGAACGCACCAGAATCGGTACGCGCCGACAGACGACAAAGGCAATCACGCTGCCCGCCGCCATACCCAGCACGTTACCAATCACCACCGGCAAACCCAGCGGTACGCAGACAAAATTGACGATCAGCAAGCACATCGGCGTGACCAGCAGCGCACCCAACAACGCACCGTTGAGGGTGACCTTCCAACCGCCACCGAACATCAGCACCATCGCCGCGGGCAGTGAAACAAACGCGGCGAAGGTGGGCTGCCAGGTGTCAGCAGTGACCGTCCACCCCCATAACAGGTTGCTCAGCAGCAGACCCAGCAGGGAACTGGTCACCAGCCACGGCCACAGCCCACTGCCGTAGCAAATCGCAAAGCCTTGCCAGCGCTTGCCGCTGCGACTGGCCCACCAGGCCAGGTACGCGCCCGCCAGCAACCCGAGGGAGGCCAGTTCATGTTTGTAGAAGGCCACCTCGCTGATGTCCCCCAATACCCAGCGCAGCCAGGCGATGGGCTCGGGAAAACTTGCCACCATATCGCCGTAACTCGGCCAGGTGTCTTGATGCGTGAGTGCCGTCCAGAGGATCAACAACGCGCTGATGAGCCCCAATGCGATGATCGTCTTATCGACCCGCGAACGTTCGGTCCCGGGCTTGATGAGTAGATTTTCCATGACCTACCCTCCCTTCAGCGCGGCAGGGCGGGATGCTGGGAATAGCCGAGCATCTGATCGTAAAGATCATTGCGTCGGTCACGATGCAAGTCGTTGAGACTGTTCCAGATCGGCGCACTGCGGGCGCTGGTCAGGTCGATATCGGCGAACAGGATTTCCTGGCCGTTGGCCGACGCCACTTTGCCGATAGGCCAGCCATTGGTCCCGGCGATCAGCGAACACCCCAGGTAACGCGCATCGCGCTCCTCACCGATACGGCTGGCGGCGGCGATAAACACGTTATTGACGTGGGCGGCGGTCATGGTCAGGTATGACGCCATGCATTTGCCGGCCTCGTCGAACAGCGGCGGAGGCGTCCACACCCAGTTGTTGAGGCTGCAAATAATATCGGCGCCTTGCTGGCTGAGGATGCGTGGTACTTCCGGGAACCAGATGTCCCAGCAGATCAACAGGCCAATGCGCCCGATAGGCGTTTCAAACACCGGAAAACCGAGGTTGCCCGGGGTGAACCAGAGCTTTTCCAGATTCCATAAATGGGCCTTGCGGTATTTGCCGATCAACCCATCCGGCCCCAGCAATACGGCGGTATTGAACAACTGCCGGCCATCGATCTCATTCAGGCCCGCCACCAGATACACCTGGTGCGTGGCGGCAAACGTCATCCAGGCTTGCACACTGGTCCCACCGGGAATGACCTCGGCATGCTCGAATGCATCCTGGCGGCTGTTGAAGAAGTAGCCGCAGTTCGACAACTCGGGCAATACGATCAGGTTAGCCCCTCCGTTGACCGCCTCGGCGGCCAACGCCAGGCTGCGACGCAGATTGCTTTCACGGTTATCCAGGCCGACCTGGGGATCGAACTGCACGACAGCGACGCGGACAGGGCTTGTTGGTTCGCTCATTGGGGGGTGACCTCTTATTGTTATGCAACCGGGGTGGTTGGTTTTTTATAAGAGGGGAAAAAACGGATGGGGTTAAGTCAGGTGCTTCTGGCTGTGGCGTAGTCCTGATCCTTTAGAGGGCACTTGCCAAAGCCTCTGGATTCTGGGAAAAAGCCGGCCAGTGTGAACCTTATGAGGCCCCCATGAGCAACGAAGAACTGCAAATCACCGACATTCGCCAAGGCGACGGCAAAACCGTGGTCAAGGGTGCACTCATTACCACCCAGTACACCGGCACCCTGGAAGACGGCACGGTGTTTGATTCCTCCTGGGAGCGGGGCAAGCCGTTCCAGTGTGTGATTGGCACCGGGCGGGTGATCAAGGGGTGGGACCAGGGCTTGATGGGGATGAAGGTCGGTGGGGTGCGCAAGCTGTATGTGCCGGCGCATCTGGCCTATGGCGAGCGGACGATGGGCGCGCATATAAAGCCCCATAGCCCTCTGCATTTCGAGATTGAACTGTTGGAAGTGCTGACACGCGACGATTGAAGGTTCAGGGTCGGTCAACTGTCCTCGATATATTTAAAAAAAATGTCGCCAGGCGGATGAGGACCTGACTGGCAAGCTCCCACAATTATTTGTTTGACCGTTGGCCTGTATCTTCTTGAATAGCAGGCAATGCTGCTGATACTGTACAAAAATACAGTATCCGGTAGCCCTCCATGCAGTTGATCGAAAAACTCAGCATCCTTGCCGATGCGGCCAAGTACGACGCGTCCTGCGCCAGCAGCGGGGCGCCCAAGCGCAGCTCCGAGGGCAAGGCCGGGCTGGGGTCGAGCGACGGCATGGGGATTTGCCACAGCTACACACCCGATGGGCGCTGTGTGTCGTTGCTCAAGGTGTTGCTGACCAATTTCTGCCTCTACGACTGCCAATACTGCGTCAACCGCCGCTCCAGCGATGTGCCCCGTGCGCGGTTCAATCCGGAGGAGGTGGTGAGCCTGACCCTGGATTTTTACCGGCGCAATTGCGTCAGTGGCTTGTTTCTCAGTTCGGGGATCATCCGTTCGGCGGACTACACCATGGAGCAACTGGTACGGGTCGCCAAGCTGTTGCGCGAGGAGCATGACTTTCGCGGTTACATCCACCTCAAGACCATTCCCGAAGCCGACCCCGCATTGATCGCCGAGGCCGGGCGTTATGCCGATCGCTTGAGTGTGAACATTGAGTTGCCCACCGATAAGAGCCTGCAGATCCTCGCGCCAGAGAAGCAGATCGGCTCGATCAAGCAGGCGATGCAGACGATTTTCACCGGCGAGCAAACCGTGCTCAACGAGCCCCGTGCGCCGCGTTTTGCCCCGGCGGGGCAAAGCACGCAGATGATCGTCGGTGCCGATGACACGGACGACAGCACTATCCTGCACGGAGCCGAGGCGTTGTATGGCAATTTCAAGTTGCGCCGGGTCTATTACTCGGCGTTCAGCCCGATTCCCAATAGCCCGAAAAGCGTACCCCTGGCGGCGCCGCCATTGATGCGCGAGCACCGTTTGTACCAGGCCGATTTCCTGCTGCGCAGTTATGGTTTTCGCGCCAATGAACTGTTCGCGGGGCCAGGGGATCTGGCACTGGATATCGATCCCAAACTGGCCTGGGCCTTGGAGCATCGTGAGGTGTTCCCGCTGGACCTGAACCGTGCCGAGGCGACGTTGATCGCACGGATCCCGGGGATTGGCCTGCGCACCACCGAGCGCCTGGTGGAACTGCGTCGGCAACGCAAGATCCGCTTTGAAGACCTGGCGCGCATGCGCTGCGTGTTGAGCAAGGCCAAGCCATTTTTCATCACCAGCGACTACCATCCCCAGCAGGCGGAAAGCACCAGCGTCCTGCTGCGCGAGCAACTGCGCGACCGACCGCAACCGCAACAGATGGGGTTGTGGGGATGATCAGCCTGGAATGCGACAACCTGTTCAGTACCTGGCGCGAGCAGGCGCGTTGGCTGCTCAGCCATCAGATCGACCCCAGCCATGTCAGTTGGGGCGAAGTGGAAGTGGCGGATCTGTTCGCCACCGATGAGCATTACCCCGCGCACAACGGCCCGTTCCAGGCGCGTATTCCCAAGGCCCTGCTGGAGTTGCTGGAAAGTGCCGCCTGTTACCACGGCGAGCAACGCTGGAGCCTGCTGTATGAAGTGCTGTGGCGTGTCAGCCATGGTGACCGCACGGCAATGATGGCGGGGGATCAATTGGGCAGCGAACTGCAGCGACGGATCAAGCAGGTACGGCGCGAAGCCCATCATCTGCACGCGTTTGTGCGTTTTATTGCCCTGCCGGCAGCGGCGGGCCCGCAGATGCCGGAGTACGTGGCGTGGCACGAGCCGGCCCACGATATTTTGCACAGTGCCAGCCAGCACTTTGTCGGGCGCATGGGCCGCCATCGCTGGATGATCGCCACGCCCCTGGATGGGGTGTATTACGACGGTGAGCAGTTGATCCATCAACGCCAGTGCCCTGAGCAATGGCAGCAGTTGGCGCAGAATGTCGAGGATCCCCACAGTGCCATGTGGCTGACCTATTACAGCCATATCTTCAACCCGGCGCGGTTGAATCCCAGGGTCATGGAAGGGCACCTGCCGAGCCGGTTCTGGAAGAATTTGCCGGAGGGCAAGTTGATACCGGGGTTGATCAGTGAGGCGCGGACGGGGAAGCAGCGGGATGGGCAGGCGAGCCTCGTGGCGGCTCGGCGAGGTAAGAGAATATCAAGCGGGCACGGTTAAATGTGGGAGCGGGCTTGCTCGCGAATGCGGCGTATCAGTCAACCTATCCATCACTGACCCACCGCATTCGCGAGCAAGCCCGCTCCCACATTTGATCTTCTGTGCTTCTGGCAGTGCGTTTCAGACCAACTCAGTCGCAGTGTTTTTCACCACCGCCAACTCCGGATGGGCCACCAGTTTGTCGATGTGCAGCTCATCATTGTTCAACCAGGTTTCCGTCAGTACGCGGTAGTGCTCCATGTCCCGGCAGCGCATGCGCAAGCTGTAGTCGAAGGGGCCGCTGATCAGTTGGCATTCGAACACCTGCGGGCAAGCCTTGACGCAGGCTTCGAAGGCCTTTTGCGCCGAGCGCCCGCTCTGGTTGGACAGGGCCACCAGCACCAGCAACGACAACCCCGGCGAGACCATCTGCACATCGATGATCGCGCCGTAGCCGCGTATCACCCCACGCCGTTCCAGCTTGCGCACCCGCTCCAGGCAGGGCCTGGGCGTCAGGTGTACCAGCGAAGACAGCTTCTCGTAGGTGATGCGCCCCTGATGGCGCAAGACATCGATGATGGCTTCATCAATGCGATCCAGCGCAGGGGAGGAATGGGGTCCGTTGGCCTTGGTATCCATGGTCGATTCTGTGTTCACTTCAAGCGGTTGGAGAGAAATTGCTGCAGGCGTCCGCTGTTGGGATGGTCGAGGATCTCGGCGCTGCCTTGTTCTTCGACACGGCCCTGGTGCAGGAACAGCACCTGGCTGGACACTTGCCGGGCAAAGCCCATTTCGTGGGTGACCATGAGCATGGTACGACCTTCCTCGGCCAACGTCTGTATGACTTTGAGGACTTCTCCTACAAGCTCTGGATCCAGTGCCGAGGTCGGTTCATCGAACAGGATAATCTCTGGCTCCATGGCCAGGGCCCGGGCGATGGCCACCCGTTGTTGCTGGCCACCGGAGAGAAACGCCGGGTATTGATCGGCGACCCGGCCTGGCAGGCCAACTTTATCCAGGTACATCCGCGCGCGTTTTTCCGCCTCGGCGGCACTTACGCCCAACACCCGGCGCGGTGCCATGCAGATGTTTTCCAGCACCGTCATATGGCTCCACAGGTTGAAGTGCTGGAACACCATGGCCAGGCGTGTGCGCAGGTTCTGTAGTTGTGCCTGGTGCGGCGCCTGCGCGCCTGCGCGGCCCGGGCGCATTTCAATGCTGATGCCGTCCAGGGTGATCACCCCAGCGTCGGGCTGTTCGAGGAAGTTGATGCAGCGCAGCATGGTGCTCTTGCCGGAGCCGCTGGCGCCGATCAGGCTGATCACATCGCCCTTGCTGGCGTTGAGCGAAACACCCTTGAGCACCTCATGCTCGCCGTAGCTTTTGTGCAGGTCTTCGACCTTGAGCTTGACGCTGGCACTGGCAGCAACAGCAGTCGGGCGGGAGACAGCAAGATCAGCAGGATGGGCGGCCAGGGCCTGTGCGGACTGGTTCATGGGTTAGCCTCGGGTCGGGACAAGAAAGCGCATCCAGCGTCGTTCGGCCAGTCGGAACAGGCCCACCAATGCAAAGGACAGCAGCATGTACAGCAGCGCGGCAATGCCGAAGGCCTGGAACGTGAGGAACGTTTCGGCGTTGGCGTCGCGGGCTACCTTGAGGATGTCGGCGATGGTTGCGGTAAACGCCAGGGACGTGGCGTGCAGCATCAGGATCATTTCGTTGCTGTAGGCCGGCAACGCGCGGCGCAGCGCGGCGGGGATCACCACAAACAGGTTCATCCGCCAGCCGTGCAAGCCATAGGCCCGCGCTGCTTCAATCTCCCCGTGGGGAATATTGCGAATGGCCCCGGCGAAGATTTCCACGGTGTAGGCGCAGGTGTTGAGCACAAAGGCCAGCAGGGTGCAGTTCAACGCATTGCGGAAAAACTGATTGAGCAGGGCGTTGTCTTGCACCACTTCCAGGCTGTAAAGGCCGGTGTAGCAAATCAGCAACTGGATATACAGCGGCGTGCCACGAAACAGGTAGGTGTACACCTCCACCGGCCAGCGTAGCCAGAAGTGCTCACTGACGCGGGCAATTGCCAGCGGGATCGACAGGAAAAAACCGAGGATCACCGACACGATAAACAGCCACAAAGTCATGGCCACCCCGGAAAAGCCCGAGCCATCGGTCCACAGGTACGCCAGGCCATATTGCTGGATCAGTTCAATCATCGCGCGACCCCCTTGATGCCGACGTTGTAGCGCCGCTCCAGGCGTTTGAAGATGCGGTTGGAGAGGGTGGTGATCAACAGGTACACCAGGCCCGCGAGGATCAGGAAGTACAGCGGGTCGTTGGTGGTCTTGCCGGCGTTCTGCGCGGCCTTGACCAGGTCCGCCAGGCCGATGATCGACACCAGCGCCGTGGACTTGAGCAGCACCAGCCAGTTATTGCCCAGCCCCGGCAGCGCAAAGCGCATCAACTGCGGAAACATCACCAGCACAAAGCGCTGCCAGCGACTCAAGCCGTAGGCGGTCGCCGCTTCCAGTTGGCCTACGGGCACACTGAGCATCGCGCCGCGAAAGTTTTCGGTGAAATACGCGCCGTAGATAAAGCCCAGGGTGATCACGCCTGCGGTGAATGGATCGATTTCGAAGTAATTCCAGCCGAGCATCTCGGTCAGGTCGTTGAGCCACAGTTGCAGGCTGTAGAAGATCAGTAGGATCAGCACCAGGTCCGGCACACTGCGGATCAAGGTGGTGTAGAGCGTGGCCGGGATGCGCAACAGCTTATGGCTGGACAGCTTGGCACCGGCGGCGACCAGGCCGAGGGTCAGGCTCAGGACCAGCGCGAGGAACGCCAGCTTGATGGTCATCCAGGCACCCTGGGCCAACAGCGGGCCGAAGCCTTGCAGGTTGAGGAGTTCATTCATGGGGGGAGATCTCGATGGGCACGGTTTCCCTTTTGTAGGAGCGAGCTTGCTCGCGAAGAACTCAAGGGCAGCGCGTTTAACCTGGTTTTACGCGTTATCGTTGACGTTTCTCGCGAGCAAGCTCGCTCCTACAGGGGGAGAGGCTATCTGCTGACGTTATTCGTGATAGATATCTTCGTCACCGAAGTACTTCTTCTGGATCAGCGCGTAGGTGCCATCGGCCTGGATGGCCGCAATACCCTTGTTGATCAGCGCCAGCAACTCTTGGTCGTTCTTGCGCAGGCCCATGGCAATGTCCAGGGGCAAGGTCGGGTCCTTGAAGGCCGGGCCGGACTGGTAGTCGGCGCCTTCAGGCTTGGACAGGAAGTTGAGCTGGGCTTCGAGCTTGTCGGTCAGCGTCGCGTCGAGGCGGCCGTTTTGCAGGTCGGCGTAGTTTTGGTCCTGGGACTGATACGCCTTGACCTGGGCGCCGAGCTTGGCCAGGTGCGCGCGGGCATAGGCTTCCTGCAGCGAGCCCTGGAGCACGCCGACTTGTTTGCCTTTGAGCGATTCCGGGGTGTCGCCGAAACCGGCGCCTTTGCGGGTGATCACCGAGGTGGGGCTGAGGAACAGGCGGTCGCTGAAGTCGATCTGTTTTTGCCGGGCCGGGGTCACGGCCATGGAGGACATAATGGCGTCGAACTTGCGCGCACGCAGCGCCGGGATCATGCCGTCGAATTCGTTGTGGACCCAGGTGCATTTGACTTCGAGCTTGGCGCAAATGGCGTTGCCCAACTCAATGTCAAAACCTTGCAGGCTGCCATCGGCGGCCACGGATTCAAAGGGTGGGTACTCGGGGAACACGCCGAAACGGATTTCTTTCCATTCCTGAGCCTGGACGGCGGTGGCGCACAAAGGCAGGAGCAGCGCGGCGACGAGTGATCGGAGCGGAGTCATGGTGTTTTCCCTATATTTTGTAATTGATGTCAGGGCAGTAGAAAGGGTGCGGCATGCATTCATATGCTGACTCTTTGGTCGCGCTCAGAATGCTTCATGATGGTGCGTTTTTTGTGTCGTTTACCTAGGCCTTGGCACGCGGAATACGCTGTTAAAACGTGAGCTGCAGCAGAATCGGCTGCAATACCCTGTATATCGGCTTTTAAAACCAGGATTTACGGCCCGCCGCTCGCGCAAAGCAGCAGGCCAGAGCGGTTTCAGGCGCGCTTTTTGTGCTGTGCGACCGGTTGTTGGGCCAGGCGGGCGAACAGGTCCTTGGGGTCGGCCAGGTCCGGTACCAGCTCCAGCTCGCTGCCCACGTCCAGGGCCTTGGCCACATCCAGCACATAACGCAGGGCCGAGTAGTCTTCGAGGGCAAAACCCACGGAGTCGAACAGGGTGACCTGGCGTGGGTTTTCCCGGCCCGGCTTCTGGCCGTTGATCACTTGCCACAGCTCGGTGACCGGCGAATCCTCGGGCATATGCTGGATTTCACCTTCGATACGGCTTTGTGGTTCGTACTCGACGATCACCCGGGCGCGCTCGACGATACGGCGGTCCAGTTCAGTCTTGCCAGGGCAGTCGCCGCCGACGGCATTGAGGTGCATGCCGGGCTCGATCATCTCGTCGGTAAGGATGGTGGCGTAGGCTTTGTCGGCGGTGACGGTGGTGACGATATCGGCGCCTTTGACCGCTTCGGCAACGCTCGCGGCCAGGATCACTTTGATCGCCGGGAAGGCCTTGAGGTTGTTCGCCAGCTTGTGCATGGCCTTGGTATCGATATCGAACAGGCGGACTTCATTGATGCCCAGCAACGCATGGAACGCCACGGCCTGGAATTCACTTTGCGAACCGTTGCCGATCAGCGCCATGCTGCGGCTGTTGTCGCGGGCCAGGTAGCGGGCGACGAGGGCCGAAGTCGCGGCGGTGCGGATCGCGGTGGTCAGGGTCATCTCGCTGAGCAGTACCGGCTTGCCGGTGTCCACATCCCCCAGGGCACCGAACGCCATGACGGTGAGCATGCCGCTCTGGGTGTTTTTCGGGTGGCCGTTGACGTATTTGAAGGCATACAACGAAGCATCCGAGACCGGCATCAGCTCGATCACGCCCTCGGGCGAGTGGTTGGCCAGGCGCGCACATTTCTCGAAGTCGTTCCAGCGCAGGTAGTCGGCGCGGATGTACTCGGCCATCTCCGTGATGCAGGTTTGCAGGCCTTTTTGCGATACCAGGTAGCTGAGGTCGTTGACGTCGATATAACGGGTCATGGAAAAACTCCTTATTGGAATGAGGCGCGGGCCGGAAGATGCACTTCGGCCAACATGCAGCGGGCACTGCCGCCGCCGATGCGTTCGATATTGTCGATATTCACCACCACCGGGTGGGTGTGGCGCTCCACATGCTGGCGCTGCGCAGGCTTGAGCGAGCGCCAGGCGCTGGCGGACATCACCAGCAGCGGCTGGCCGTCACGGTCGTGGACCTCGAGCATGTTGCCGGCGAAGGCTTCCAACTGGTCGAAGTCCAGGGCCAGGATGTCTTTGCCGGTGTCGCGCAGGGAACGTTCCAGGCCCTGGCGTTCGTGGGCCTCGGGCAGCGCGTCCAGGCACACCACGGACAGGTCGCGGCCCACGCTCATCATCACGTTGCTGTGGTAGATCGGTGCGTGATGGCGGTCGACGGCATGGAAGGCGCAGACCTGATAGTCCAGGCGCTCGGCGAACTGGCGCAGGGCATCGCGGTGGGTGCGCCCGGAGTGACAGGCGTAGCTGATACGGTGCTGGCGGTCGAGGACCATGCTGCCGGTGCCTTCGAGGAACATGTTCTGTTGTTCCAGGTGGCTGAAATCGATGGTGTGTTTGATCGCGAAGCGTTGCTCCAGCACTTGCAACACGCCTTTGTTGCGCTCCAGACGGCGGTTCTGGCCTTCCATCGGGTACAGCACCAGGCTGCCGTCGGCATGGCTGCTCCACCAGTTATTGGGGAAGATCGAATCCGGGGTATGGGGCGCTGGCGTGTCCTGTACCACCAACACTTCCACGCCATGCTCGCGCAGGGTGTCGACGTAACCGTCGAACTCCTCCAGCGCTTTGTGCTGTGCGGCGACTGGATCTAATGGCGCGCGCTGGAAGCGGTTGTTGATCGCGGTGTCCGGGTTAAAGGCAAAGTGCGCCGGGCGGATCATCAGGACGGTATTGGTGGTTTGCATGGGGGCACGGGTCCATGGGGTTGGGCATGAAGGCTATTTTGTGCGCTCTGGCGGCAGAATCCCGGCTGAAACAGGGGAGCGGCCCAGCCGGGAAAGCTGAAAAGAGGGGTATGGCAGCCGAATCGGCTGTAGCGTCAAGCGCAGCTCAAAATGTGGGAGCGGGCTTGCTCGCGAATGCGGTGTATCAGTCAACATATCCACCACTGACCCACCGCATTCGCGAGCAAGCCCGCTCCCACATTGTTATCGTGGTGGCTGTCATAACGCTGTCCGTCAGGAGGAGTCATGTCTACCGCCGTTCGCCTTGCTCAAGCCTCGGATGCCGAAGGCATCAGTCAGGTCATCCTTGCCGCCCTGCACAGCAGTAACGCCGGCGACTACCCGGCGGACGTGATTGCCCGGGTGGCGAGCAACTTCACGCCCGAGGCGGTGCTGAACTTGCTTGCCCGCCGCACCGTGCTGGTGGCAATCCGCGAGCAACTGATCGTCGCCACGGCCGCCCTGGACGCCAATGTCGTGCGTTCGGTGTTCGTCAACCCGGCGCTGCAAGGGCAGGGCATTGGCCGCCAACTGATGGTCGATATCGAACAGCGGGCCCGTGAAGCCGGGGTCACGGTATTGAGCGTACCGTCGTCCCTCACCGCCGAGCCGTTCTATACCAAGCTGGGGTTCCACACCGTACGGGATGTGTACCACGGCAACGAGCGCACCCTGGTGATGGAGAAGGCATTGTCGTCGCGCCACCCCATCGGGGTTTACCGCGATCGCCTGCATCGTGCCCAGGTCGCGGCGTTATGGCAGGCGGCGTTTGGCTACGACACCGCCCATAACCGGCCGGAGTTGGCGATTGATAAAAAGCTGGCGGTGGCTGATGGGCTGTTTTTTGTCGCCACCCACGGCAAGGCTGTGATCGGCACCTTGATGGCAGGTTACGACGGGCATCGTGGCTGGTTGTATTCGGTGGCCGTGCATCCTGACTATCGCCGGCAAGGCCTGGGCGCGTCGTTGGTGCGCCATGGGGAACAGGCGTTGATCGCCTTGGGCTGTCTGAAGATCAACCTGCAGGTCAATCCGGGCAATGAGAAGGTGGTGGGGTTCTACGAGGCGCTGGGGTATGGCGTGGAACCGAGGATCAGCATGGGCAAGAAGATTGCGCAGAACCTGCCTAAATCCTGAAACCACCCGTAAGCAAATGTGGGAGCGGGCTTGCTCGCGAATGCGGTGGATCAGTCAACGTCATCAGTGACTGACCCACCGCTTTCGCGAGCAAGCCCGCTCCCACATGTTGTTCTGCGCTCGGCTTAGACCTTGACGATCCAGCCAGCCGGAGCTTCAACGTCGCCGGACTGCACGCCGGTCAGCTCTTTGTAGAGCTTCTGGGTGACCGGGCCGACTTCTTTTTCGCTGTAGAACACGTGCAGCTTGTCTTTGTACTCGATCCCGCCGATAGGCGTGATCACGGCCGCCGTACCGCAGGCGCCGGCTTCCTTGAAGTCTGCCAGTTTGTCAATCAGCACGTCGCCTTCGACCACTTCCAGGCCCAGGCGGGTCTTGGCCAGTTCGATCAGCGACAGGCGGGTGATGCCTGGCAGTACCGACGGCGAGTTCGGGGTGACGAACTTGTTGTCGTGGGTGATCCCGAAGAAGTTGGCCGAACCGACTTCCTCGATTTTCGAGTGGGTGGCCGGGTCCAGGTAGATGCAGTCGGCGAAGTTGGCTTTTTTCGCCAGGGAGCCGGGCATCAGGCTGGCCGCGTAGTTGCCACCGACCTTGGCGGCGCCGGTGCCGTTTGGCGCGGCGCGGTCGTAGCCGGAGATCAGGAAGTTGTGTGGGGTCAGGCCGCCCTTGAAGTAGGCGCCGACCGGGATGCAGAAGATCGAGAAGATGAACTCGGGCGCGGTGCGCACGCCGATGTTGTCACCGGTGCCGATCACGAACGGGCGCAGGTACAGCGCGCCGCCGGTGCCGTACGGCGGGATGAAACGCTCGTTGGCGCGGACCACTTCCTTACAGGCTTCGATAAAGGCTTCGGTCGGCACTTGCGGCATCAGCAGGCGCGCGCAGCTGCGTTGCATGCGGGCGGCGTTCTGGTCCGGGCGGAACAGGTTGATCGAGCCGTCCTTGCAGCGATAGGCCTTCAGGCCTTCAAAGCATTGCTGGCCATAGTGCAGGGCGGTGGAGCCCTCGCTGATGTGCAGCACGTTGTCGTCGGTCAGGGTGCCTTCTTGCCAGGCGCCGTCTTTCCAGGTCTGGAGGAAGCGCTTGTCGGTCTTGATGTAGTCAAAACCCAATTTGTCCCAATTGATGCTTTCGTTACTCATGACACCCTCTATCTCTTCGCAACCGCCTGGTCGAAGGCAGGCTTTCGGTTTATTTCCGGATGGGCGCAACAATACTTCATTCCGCTGCTGGTCTTCCAGTTACATGCGGTTCCTGTAGGAGCGAGCTTGCTCGCGAGAATCGTCAACGATGGCGCGTATGACCAGAATAAACGCGGCGCCCTTGAGCTTTTCGCGAGCAAGCTCGCTCCTACAGGGTGGTGTGTCGCTTTTTATAGATGCAACGCATGCCCCAACGCCCGCAGGGCGGCTTCCTGCACCGCTTCACCCAGGGTCGGGTGGGCATGAATGGTGCCCGCCACATCTTCCAGGCGTGCGCCCATCTCCAGGCTCAGGCCAAAGGCTGTGGACAGCTCGGACACGCCAACTCCCACCGCCTGCCAGCCGACAATCAGGTGATTGTCGCGCCGCGCCACTACCCGCACGAAGCCCGTTTTGGACTCCAGAGTCATGGCCCGGCCATTGGCGGCGAACGGGAAGCTCGAGACGATGCAGTCCAGGCCCGCGGCCTTGGCTTCGTCCGGGGTCTTGCCGACGACCACCAGTTCCGGGTCGGTAAAGCACACCGCCGGGATCGCCGCCGGGTTGAATTCCCGGGATTTACCGCTGATCAGCTCGGCCACCATTTCGCCCTGGGCCATGGCCCGGTGCGCCAGCATCGGTTCGCCGCTCAGGTCGCCGATGGCCCATACATTACGCATGCTGGTCTGGCAGCGGTTGTCGATCTTGATCGCCGCACCGTTCATCGCCAGGTCCAGGGCTTCCAGGTTCCAGCCCTGGGTGTTGGGTTTGCGACCCACGGCGACCAGCACTTGATCGGTGTCCAGGGCCAGGGTGCTGCCCTGCGGATCACGTACTTGCAGGCTGCCGCCTTCAAACCCAGTGACGCTGTGCTTGAGGTACAGCTTGACCCCCAGTTGCTTGAGGGATTCGGCCACCGGTTGTGTCAGTTCGGCGTCGTACGCTGGCAGGATGCGGTCCTGGGCTTCGACCACGCTGACCTCGGCACCGAGCTTGCGATAGGCAATCCCCAGTTCCAGGCCGATATAACCGCCACCGACCACGATCAAGCGTTTTGGCACACGGGTCGGCGCCAGGGCTTCGGTGGAGGAGATGATCGGCCCGCCAATCGGCAGCATCGGCAGGTTGACGCTTTTCGAACCGGTGGCCAGCAGCAGGTGCTCGCACTGGATGCGTTGGTCGCCTACGTCCACGGTCTTGCCGTCGACGATCTTGGCCCAGCCATGGATGACCTGGACCTTGTGCTTTTTCAGCAGCGCGGCAACCCCGGTGGTCAGGCGATCGACGATGCCGTCCTTCCACTCCACGCTCTTGCGGATATCCAGGGTCGGCACGTCCACGTCGATGCCCAAGGCCGAACCCTGGCTGTGATGGACGGTTTGCTGGAACTGTTCGGCAACGTGAATCAACGCCTTGGACGGAATGCAGCCGATGTTCAGGCAGGTACCGCCCAACGCCTGGCCTTCTACCAGGATGGTCGGGATGCCCAGTTGGCCGGCGCGAATGGCTGCCACATAACCGCCAGGGCCGCCGCCGATAATCAGCAGCGTGGTTTGCAATGTCTGAGTCATGCCCTTACTCCAGGAACAGGCTGGCGGGTTGTTCGAGCAGGCCACGGATGGCCTGGATGAATTGCGCCGCGTCCATGCCATCGACCACCCGGTGATCGAAGGAGCTGGAGAGGTTCATCATCTTGCGGATCACGATCTGCCCCTTGATCACCATTGGCCGCTCGACGATGCGGTTGACCCCGACAATCGCCACTTCCGGCAGGTTCAGCACCGGAGTGCTGACAATCCCGCCCAGCGCGCCGAGGCTGGTCAGGGTGATGGTCGAGCCCGACAGCTCGTCGCGGCTGGCCTTGCCAGTGCGGGCGGCGGTGGCCAGGCGGGTGATTTCCTCGGCGGTGCCCCACAGGCTGCGCGCCTCGGCGTGACGCACCACCGGCACCATCAGGCCGACATCGCTCTGGGTAGCGACGCCCACATGTACCGCGCCGAGGCGGGTGATGACCTGGGCTTCGTCGTCGTAACGCGCATTGATCTGCGGGAAGTCACGCAACGCCACGACCATCGCCCGCACCAGGAATGGCAACAACGTCAGCTTGCCGCGGCTGGCGCCGTGTTTTTCATTGAGGTGTACGCGCAAGTCGTCGAGGGCCGTCACGTCGATCTCTTCGACGTAGCTGAAATGCGCAGCGCGGCGCGTGGCATCCTGCATGCGCTGGGCGATCTTGCGGCGCATGCCGATCACCGGAATCTGCTCTTCGTCGTTGCGTTCGGCGTACGGGTTGGCGCCCGCCGAGGCACGCGTGGTGCCCTGTTGCAGATAGGCCTCGAGGTCTTCATGCAGGATGCGCCCGGCCGGGCCCGAGCCCTGGACCAGGCGTAACTGGATCCCGGCATCCAGCGCATGCTTGCGCACGGCGGGGGAAGCCAGCGGACGCTCATCGGCGTCGCGGGCCACCGGGGCCTGGGCAGCAGCCACCAGCGGCTTGGCGGCCGGTTTGCTTTCAACCACCGGTGCCTTGATTTCAGCCTTGGGCGCCGGCGCGGCTTGCTCAACCACTGCCGACAGCGCCGATTCCTTGGTATTGCCCGCGCCTTCGACTTCAATGCTGATCAGGATACTGCCCACGGCCATGACCTCACCCGGCTCACCGCCCAGTGATATCACCTTGCCGTGGACTGGCGAGGGAATATCCACCATCGCCTTGTCGGTCATGACATCCGCCAGCACCTGGTCTTCCACGACCATATCGCCGACCTTGACGTGCCATACCGACAGCTCAACCTCTGCGATGCCTTCGCCAATGTCCGGCATCTTGATAACGTGCGTGCCCATTCAGACCTCCATGACCCGTTGCAAAGCCGCGCCCACACGGGACGGGCCAGGGAAATACGCCCACTCTTGCGCGTGCGGGTAGGGGGTGTCCCAACCGGTCACACGTTCGATCGGCGCTTCCAGGTGGTGGAAGCAATGTTCTTGCACCAAAGACACCAGCTCGGCACCAAAACCGCAGGTACGCGTGGCTTCATGCACCACCACGCAACGGCCAGTCTTTTTCACCGACTTGACGATGGTTTCCAGGTCCAGCGGCCACAGGCTGCGCAGGTCGATGACCTCCGCGTCGATCCCGGTTTCTTCGGCGGCCACTTGCGACACATACACGGTGGTGCCGTAAGTCAGCACGGTGACGGCCGAACCTGGGCGCACGATGGCGGCCACATCCAGCGGCACGGTGTAGTAACCGTCCGGCACCTGCGCTTGCGGGTGTTTGGACCATGGCGTTACCGGACGGTCGTGGTGGCCGTCGAACGGGCCGTTGTACAGGCGCTTGGGCTCGAGGAAGATCACCGGGTCATCGTTTTCGATGGAGGCGATCAGCAGGCCCTTGGCGTCATAGGGGTTGGACGGCATCACCGTGCGCAGGCCGCAGACCTGGGTGAACACCGCTTCGATACTCTGGCTGTGGGTCTGGCCGCCGTAGATGCCGCCGCCGCAGGGCATGCGCATGGTCAACGGCGCGGTGAACTGGCCGGCCGAGCGGTAACGCAGGCGCGCCGCTTCCGAGATGATCTGGTCGGTGGCCGGGTAAACGTAGTCGGCGAACTGGATTTCGGCCACCGGGCGCAGGCCATAGGCACCCATGCCCACGGCCACACCGACGATGCCGCTTTCGGAGATCGGTGCGTCAAACACCCGCGAGGTGCCGTACTTGCTCTGCAAGCCTTCGGTGCAACGGAACACGCCGCCGAAGTAGCCGACGTCCTGGCCGAACACCACCACATTGTCGTCGCGCTCAAGCATCACATCCATGGCCGAGCGCAGGGCCTGGATCATGGTCATGGTGGTCGTGGTCATGGCGGTTTCCAGCTCGATTTTGTTGTTGTGATCGTTCATGTCAGATCCCCAACTCTTGACGCTGGCGCTTCAAGTGCTCCGGCATCTCTTTATAGACGTCCTCGAACATGCTCGCGGCGCTTGGAATCTGGCCACCGGCCAGGGTGCCGTACTGTTCGGCCTCTTTCTGCGCGCTGAGTATTTCGGCTTCAAGTTCGGCAGTGACCGTGGCGTGTTCCTCTTCGGACCACTGGCCAATCTTGATCAGGTGCTGCTTGAGGCGGGCAATCGGGTCGCCCAACGGGAAGTGGCTCCAGTCGTCGGCAGGCCGGTATTTGGACGGGTCATCGGAGGTGGAGTGCGGGCCGGCGCGGTAAGTGACCCATTCGATCAGGGTCGGGCCGAGGTTGCGCCGCGCACGTTCGGCGGCCCAGGCAGAGGCGGCGTACACGGCAATGAAGTCGTTGCCATCCACCCGCAGGGAGGCGATGCCGCAACCTACGCCGCGTCCGGCGAAGGTCGTGGCTTCACCACCGGCAATCGCCTGGAAGGTGGAGATCGCCCACTGGTTGTTGACCACGTTGAGAATCACCGGCGCGCGATACACGTGGGCGAAGGTCAGGGCGGTGTGGAAGTCCGATTCTGCGGTGGCGCCATCGCCGATCCACGCCGAGGCGATCTTGGTATCGCCCTTGATCGCCGAGGCCATGCCCCAGCCCACGCCCTGTACGAATTGGGTGGCGAGGTTGCCGGAAATGGTGAAAAAGCCATAGTCCTTGACCGAGTACATGATCGGCAACTGGCGGCCCTTGAGCGGGTCGCGCTCGTTGGACAGCAGTTGGCAGATCAGGTCTACCAGCGGCACTTCACGGGCCATCAGGATGCTTTGCTGACGGTAGGTGGGGAAGCACATGTCGTCGATGTTCAAGGCCAGGGCCTGGGCGCTGCCGATGGCTTCTTCGCCAAGGCTTTGCATGTAGAACGACATTTTTTTCTGGCGCTGGGCGACCACCATGCGGTTATCGAAGATCCGCGTCTTGAGCATGGCACGCATGCCTTTACGCAGGATCTCCACCGGTACACCTTCAGCCCATGGGCCCAAGGCTTGGCCCTGATCGTCGAGCACGCGGATCAGGCCCTTGGCCAGGTCGGCGGTGTCGGCGGGTTCTACGTCAACGGCGGGTTTGCGCACCGTACCGGCGTCGGTCAGACGCAGGTAGGTAAAGTCGGTCTTGCAACCTGGACGGCCAGAAGGCTCGGGAACGTGCAGGCGCAGCGGTTCGTATTGCTGGGTCATGGCTTTCTACGCTCGATCTTGTGGATTTCTTATAGTGGGCGCGCTTAGCTGACAGTCATTCCCCGGGTAGGAGAAATCTTGTCCTACAACAATCATAGGCCGGGCCGGGGAGAATATTTATCTCTGTTTGGTTGCGCCTGAGATCATTTGAGGATAAAAAATCTGCATAAACATAATAAACAGGTGGTTTTGTCTCATGCGCAAGCTGGACCGTATCGATATCGGGATTCTCAACAGCCTCCAGGAGAACGCCCGCATCACCAACGCCGACCTCGCACGCTCGGTCAATCTGTCGCCCACGCCGTGTTTCAACCGGGTCAAGGCGATGGAGGAACTGGGCCTGATCCGTGACCAGGTCACGCTGCTGGACGCCGATCTGCTGGGGCTGCACGTCAACGTGTTTATCCACGTCAGCCTGGAAAAACAGAACGAACTGGCTTTGCAACAATTCGAGGGGGCGATTTCCGACCGGCCGGAGGTGATGGAGTGCTACTTGATGGCTGGCGACCCGGACTATCTGATCCGGGTACTGGTGCCGACCATCCAGTCCCTGGAGCGCTTTATGATGGATTTCCTGACCAAGGTGCCGGGGGTGGCGAACATCCGCTCCAGCTTTGCGCTTAAGCAGGTGCGTTACAAGACCGCGCTGCCATTGCCCGCCAATGGCTTGAGCCTGGGGTAAACCACGGGATTTCCAACACATAGCTACTTTTATTCGTTCGCAGGGCAAACAGTCGCGCTAACCATCGAATGGAGGTGCCAGGCGAACGAGCATTCATTATAAATCTGCTTATCCCTGCGGGCGGCAATGTACCTGCTAAGCTCATGTTTTGGCTGGAAAGAGTCATAGAGAATGAGAAATTAGTCCATCTAGCTATCTATGACTCTCGCCGTGCCCACTTGTCTGTTGTCGCTGCGGCGTATTCCTTGGTCTACTTGACTTATATAAGTAGTTAGCTAAGTAGTGTTTTTCGTGGGGGGTTCTATTTTTCGACTCCATAAAAGATCGATGGGCCTACATTTTTTTCACAGAACGGTCCACACACTGGTGCCACCAGGGCTATAAAGGTCCTTGAGCCAATAAGTCTAGGGGAATTGCCATGTCAATGAGATCCATAAGGTTGAACGCCCGTACCACCCTGTGTTTTGGCGTGGTATGCCTGCTGCTTTTAATACAAGGAGCAGTGACCCTGGTAAAAGTTGACAAGGTCTATTCTTCCACTGTCGAGTTAGAGTCTAACTGGCTACCCAGCATCCGTCAGGCTGGAAAAATGGAAAATACGTTACTAAAGCTTCGTTTGGAGTTGCGCAGGTTTGCACTGGATGATAATCGGACAAGTTCGACTTCGATCGGTGCTGTAAAGGAGGTCAGCAATACACTGGTTAAAGTAACCAATGATTATGCTTCGTTAATATCCAGTTCTGAAGAAAAAAATAAATATGAGCAAATAGTACGGGGTATACAGGACTATAACCTCAAAGTTGATGAGTTGCTGGCCATGGACAGTTCACGTTCGGCTGCTGACTTGAGTGCGTTTTTTAGAGACTACACAAGCCCTCTGGCACTTAAGCTGCAGTCGATGATGGGGGAATTACTGGCAATCAACGAAAGTGGGGCGCAGGCAACATTGGCCACTGCCTCCAGTGAATATGATGCTGCCCGATTGTTCACATTGGCATTGATGGTGGCTTCGGTGCTGTTGACCATCGTAGTCGCGCGACTGTTCACCAAAAGTATCATCGCGCCGGTTAGCGAACTGCTGGAAGCGACGGCGAAGATTGCCCAGGGAGACTTGCGTGTCGCCATTCAGATCAGCGGCAAAGACGAACTGACAGACCTGCAACAGTCCACCGCAGCGATGCAGATGAGTTTGAAAAGTACGCTGCAGCATATATCCGAAGCGTCCGGCCAATTGGCATCGGCTGCTGAAGAGATGAGTTCGATCACCAAGGAGTCCAGTGCCGGTATTGAGCGCCAGAGCATGGAGACCGATCAGGCCGCCACCGCGGTCAATCAAATGACGGCGGCGGTGGAGGAAGTGGCGCGCAATGCGGTGTCAGCCTCCCAATCGACCCAGGACTCCCAGCGTTCGGCAAAAGTCGGCCAGGAGCGGGTGACCCAGACTATTGCCTCGATTGAGAAGTTGAGCGCTACGGTCCAGCAAACCGGAATCGAAGTGGAGGGGCTGGCCAAGCAGGCCCAGGACATTGCCCGGGTGGTGGAAGTTATCCGCTCCATTGCCGAACAAACCAACCTGCTGGCCCTGAATGCGGCCATCGAAGCGGCCCGGGCCGGCGAGCAGGGGCGCGGTTTTGCGGTGGTGGCCGACGAGGTCCGGGCGTTGGCCCACAGAACGCAGACCTCCACCCAGGAAATCGAGCAGATGATTGCGAAGATCCAGGTCTGCTCCAGCGAGGCGGTGCTGTCGATGGGGATGAACCGCACTGAAGCCGTGGACTCGTTGAAGATTGCCCATGAGGCAGGGACGGCGATTACCCAAATCACTCGGGCTATCGAGGATATCAATGAACGCAACCTGCTGATCGCCACGGCATCGGAAGAACAGGCCCATGTTGCACGCTCTGTTGACCAGAACCTCATCAGCATCCGAGACCTTTCCATCCAGAGCTCGTCAGCCGCAGGCCAAACCTCTATCGCCAGTAATGAACTGTCGAAGCTGGCGATTGATCTCAAACAGATTGTCTCGAAGTTTTCGGTAAGCTGAGTCGAGGCTGGCAGGTTGTTTGACGTTGATTCAGAGAGGTAATGCCTATGTTGAAGTGCATTCCTGCTTCGCAAGCCAGGTTGGGCATGTACATCCACAAGCTCAATGGCGCCTGGACCGGCCATGGTTTTTGGAAAAGCAGCTTTTTACTGATCCATCTGCAAGACCTCCAGCGTTTGCAGCAGTCACAGGTCCAGAGCCTCTGGATTGATACGCAAAAGGGCGACGACGTGCTCCCGGGCGAACTGCAGAGTTCGTCTGAAGGTGTGCCTAAAGTCTCTGCTCCAGCTCGGCCTGGGGTTGCCCCGCGTGTCGACATGAAGGCCGAGGTGGTGCGTGCCGCCAAGGTGTGCGCCTTGGCCAAGAGTGCTGTCGTCGAAATGTTCAATGACTTGCGCATGGGCGGGGCAATCGAACCGGCTCGTGTGACGAGCCTGGTGAAGGAAATTTCCCAGTCGATTTTGCGCCACCCCCATGCCCTGATCAGCCTGGCCCGCTTGAAGCGGGCCGATGAGTACACCTATATGCACTCGGTGGCGGTCAGTGGCTTGATGATTGCGTTGGCCCGCCAGTTGGAGCTGGCGCCGGAACTGGTCCAGGAGGCAGGGCTGGCAGGGTTGTTCCACGATGTCGGGAAAATGGCGATCCCTGAGGGCATTCTAAGTAAAGCCGGCAAGCTTACTGACGCGGAATTCGAGATTGTGCGCAACCATCCGCAGGCCGGGGCGGACATGTTGCGCAACAGCCCGCATATCAGCGCCTTGGTGCTGGATGTGTGCCTGCATCACCACGAAAAGTGCAACGGCGAGGGTTACCCCCATGGGCTGAGTCACGATCAGATCAGCCTGTTCGCACAAATGGGCGCGGTGTGTGATGTGTACGATGCCGTGACCTCAGAGCGTCCCTACAAGCAGGGTTGGGGGCCGGCCGACGCCATCCAGAAAATGTCCGAATGGAAAGGGCATTTTGATGAGCGGGTGTTCCAGGCGTTTGTGCGCTGCGTGGGGATTTACCCGGTTGGCGCCCTGGTGCGCCTGGAGAGCGGGCGTATCGGCGTGGTGATCGAGCAAAGCCCGAAGTCGTTGCTCACACCGATGGTCAAAGTGTTCTTTTCGGCCCGTTCCCGGTTGCCGATCATCCAGGCTGTGGTGAACCTGGCTGAACAGCGCGACAGGATTGTCGGCCGCGAGAATATCGAGGACTGGGGGTTCAAGCAGATCGACGAGCTGTGGTCGGGCTTGCCTCAGTCCAAGGGTTCCTACTTCAGTTGAACCTGGCGGGTCGTGTCACAGTTGGTTGAGCGGGATTTTCAGGTACACCACGCCATTGTCTTCCGCCGGCGGCATATTGCCTGCCCGCACGTTGACCTGGATCGCCGGCAATAACAGGGTCGGCATCCCAAGCCCGGCATCGCGCTGGGTGCGCATCTGTACAAACGCCGCCTCGTCCACCCCGTCATGCACATGGATGTTGCCCGCACGCTGCTCGGCCACGGTGGTCAGGCATTTGGCCTCGCGGCCTTCGGGTGGATAGTCGTGGCATACATACAGGCGTGTTTCGCCGGGAAAGGCCAGCAACTTGCGCATCGAGGCATACAACTGACGCGCATCATCGCCGGGGAAGTCGCAGCGGGCGGTGCCGACGTCGGGCATGAACAAGGTGTCGCCCACCAGGATCAACTGGTCGTCGATCAGGTAGGCCATGTCCGCCGGGGTATGGCCGGGCACGTGCAGGGCCTGGGCCTTGAGGTTGCCGATGTGGAAGATCTCGTCGGGGGCGAACAGATGGTCGAACTGCGAACCGTCGGCCCGAAACTCGGGCTCCAGGTTGAACAGGTTCTTGAACACATCCTGGACTTTGCTGATGGACTGGCCAATAGCAATCTTGCCGCCCAATTGCCGGCGCAGGTAGGGCGCGGCGGACAGGTGATCGGCGTGGGCGTGGGTTTCCAGCAGCCATTGCACCTGCAGGCCCTGTTCACGGACGAAGGCAATCACCTTGTCGGCCTGGGCCGTGTCGGTACGCCCCGAGGCCGGGTCGTAGTTGAGCACTGAGTCGACGATGGCGCAGGGGCTGGCGTGCGTTTCATAGACGACGTAGGTGTAGGTCGACGACGCCTCGTCCAGAAAGGATTGAATCAACGCGGGCATGACGGTTGTCCTGGGTAGCTGATAGCAGCTTACATTCAAGGTGATTTCCACATAGGCTTGCGAGCTTAAGTGAAACAAACGATCCGAGGCAAAGGATCGATTGTGAGTGGGACGTGACGCCATGCGGCAGCGACCCTTGTGTGCATTGTTGAAATAAGAAAGGCCAGGACTATGAACGACCAACACTGGGGACCGACCATCAGTGGCGACATCGTGGTCATCGGCGGCGGCTCGGCGGGCATCGGCCTGTCGGCCAGCCTGCTCAAGCGCGACCCGCAGCTCAATATCATCCTGATCGAACCCAGCGCCGAACACTACTACCAACCCGCCTGGACCCTGGTGGGCGGCGGCGCCCATGACATCCGCAAAACCATGCGCCCCATGGCCCGGGTATTGCCCGATGGCGTGACCTGGGTGCAGGCGGCGGTCAGCCAGGTGCTGCCCGACGAACAGGCCCTGGTGCTCGACAGCGGCCAGCGCGTGACCTGGAATAACCTGATTGTCTGCCCCGGCCTGCGTCTGGCCTGGGAGAAAATCGAAGGCCTGGAGCAGACCCTGGGCCACAATGGCGTCACCTCCAACTACAGCTACCAGCACGCGCCCTACACCTGGCAACGGGTGCAGCAGCTCAAGGGTGGCAAGGCGATCTTTACCCAGCCGGCCATGCCGATCAAATGCGCGGGTGCGCCGCAAAAGGCCATGTATCTTTCCTGCGATCATTGGCTCAAGCAGGGTGACCTGGACAATATCGACGTCGAATTCAACCTGGCAGGGGCCGCGCTGTTTGGCGTGGCGACCTTTGTCCCGCCGTTGATGAAGTACGTCGAGAAATATGGCGCGCGGTTGGCCTTCAATTCCAACCTGATCAAGGTTGATGGCCCGGCGCGCAAGGCCTGGTTCGAGGTCAAGGACGCCGAGGGCAATGTCAGCATCGAGGAAAAATCCTTCGACATGCTGCACGTCGTGCCGCCACAGGTGGCGCCGGACTTTATCCGCCACAGCCCGCTGGCCGACGCCGCCGGCTGGTGCGAGGTCGACCCCCACAGCCTGCAACAGGTGCGTTACCCGCACATCTTCGCCCTGGGCGATGTGTGCTCCACCAGCAATGCCAAGACGGCCGCCGCCGTACGCAAGCAAATCGTGGTGGTGGCCGAGAACCTGCTGGCCTTGCGCAAACAGGCGCCGTTGCCGCTCAAGTACGACGGTTATGGCTCCTGCCCGCTGACGGTGGAGAAGGGCAAGGTGGTGCTGGCCGAGTTCGGTTACGGCGGCCGATTGCTACCGACCTTTGCCCTCGACCCTACCGTGGCGCGGCGTTCGGCGTGGTTCTTGAAGGCCACGCTGCTGCCGTGGTTCTACTGGAACGGCATGCTCAAGGGCCGCGAATGGCTGACCCGTCTGGCCAAGGTGGAGTGAGAGAACCCTATGTTGCTGGCAAGTTTTTTTGGTGTGTTGATGGGCCTGGTCATGGGGTTGACCGGGGCCGGGGGCGGGATTCTCGGCGTACCGGCGTTGGTGCTGGGGTTGGGCTTGACCATGACCGAAGCGGCGCCGGTGTCGCTGTTCGCGGTCGGTGCGGCAGCGGCAGTCGGTGCGGTTGATGGCTTGCGCCATGGCCTGGTGCGTTACCGTGCGGCGCTGTTGATCGCATTGCTGGGCGCGCTGTTTTCGCCGCTGGGGGTGTTCTTCGCCCATCAGTTGCCGGACAAGATCCTGATGGGCCTGTTCAGCGCGCTGATGGTGCTGGTGGCCTGGCGCATGCTGCGGCGCGAGAAGGTCGAGGCCGGCCCCAGCGACCATGGCGCAGCCTCCTGGGGGCAAAAGAACTGCATGCTCGATCAGCAGACCGGGCGGTTTTCCTGGACCGCCAAGTGCACAGCGACCCTGGCCGCCCTGGGCGCAGTGACCGGTGCGGTGTCGGGCCTGCTGGGCGTGGGTGGCGGCTTTCTGATCGTGCCGGCGTTCAAGCAACTGACCGATGTGCAGATGCGCGGGATTGTCGCCACGTCGCTGATGGTGATCAGTCTGATCTCGTTGATTGGCGTGGTCGGCGCGTTCCATGCCGGAGTGGTGATCGACACCGTAGGCTGGGTGTTTATTGCAGCCAGCATCGTCGGCATGCTCATCGGCCGGCGCCTGGGCTCGCGGGTGCCGGCGCGGGCCTTGCAAATCGGCTTTGCCAGCCTGTGTGTGGTGGTAGCCGGCGGGATGCTGTTCAACGCCCTCTAACCTGCGCACCGCCTAACCTGTAGGAGCGAGCTTGCTCGCGAAAAACCCAAGGACTCCCCGTTCTTTCAAGCCCTCGCGTGCATGAGTATCTACACAACTCTTTGATGGTTTTTGGGGTTGGGTACATATCCGTTGCTGCGGTCACGGCGGCTTAGGGTTCCGCCCTGACGGCGGGTCACTTTGGAAAAGCCCCAAAGTAACCAAAAGGCTCTTGCCCCACCACTCGGTGCCTCGCCTAGGCTCGGCATGCCCGCAGTCAGGCATTGCTCCGTGGGCCCGCCGCGATCGGCCATCCATGGCCGTGTCGCGGCTACCCCGGCATCCTGCCGGGGTGCCCACTGCGCAATACCTGCCTGCGGCCATCGTGGTTTGACGGGGCGCCTGAGATCAAAAGCCAGATCAAAAGCAGAGCAACAGCAGAGCAACAGCCAGATCAAAAGCAGAGCAACAGCAATGCCAGAGCGCGCAGCTGCATTCCCCTGTGGGAGCTGGCTTGCCTGCGATTACGCCAGCAAGAACACCTCGGGGTGTCAGATACCCAACGTCATCGTTAACGACCTTCGCGAGCAAGCTCGCTCCTACAGGTGTAAGCCTTAAGTGGCGGGCCTTTGCTGCCGCCCAAAGCACCGCGCATTCCCCTCCAAGGCAGCGTTTAACCGCGCAGCCTGCCTTTCGATAATCGCCTCCGACACCCAGACCCCCGTCGCGGAGCGCGCCATGCATAACAATAAGAACTTCCCCCGTCGTTTGTTGCCAGCCTTTATCGCCAGCCTCGGCTTGAGCTCCCTGGCCCAGGCCGAAATCGTGCTGTACGACAAGGACGAGACCACATTCTCCACCGATGGCTATATCAACGCCTTCTACGTCAACAGCGATGTGGACCGGGCCGGCGAGCAGTACGACCGGCGCCAGTCGCGGGTGAAGATGGGCTTTTTGCCCAACTACCTGGGCTTCAACATGGGCAAGCAGGTCGATGACCTTAAGCTCGGCGCCCGCGCTTCGTTCTGGGTGACCATCAACGACAGCGAAACCAACGGCACCGACACCGCCATCGACGTCCGTCAGTTCTACGGCACCGTGGCCAACCCCGAGTGGGGCGAAGTGCTGATCGGCAAGGACTTCGGCCTCTTCGCCCGTTCCAACATCCTGCTCGACGAACTCCTCGCCGGTTACGGCCAGGTCAGCGACAGCCTGGGCCTGGTGGACGGCGGCGGGGTGTCGTTCGGCAACATTGGCAGCGGCTACCCGTACCCGTTCCCCACCTCGCAGATCACCTACCGCACCCCGGTGATGGAAGGCCTGCGGGTGGCCGTGGGCATCATGGACCCGGTCGACACCAACGACAGCAGTACGCTGGGCAAGGCCTATCAGAAGAACCCGCGCACCGAGAGCGAGATCACCTACCAGTTCGACGTGGGCGGGGCGAAGATCTACAGCTGGCTCAACGGCAGCTACCAGACTTCGGACAACACCGACTCCACCGTCGAATCGGTGACCTCCAAAGGCCTGGGCTATGGCGTGCAGGCGAAGATGGGCGGCTTGTCGCTCACCGGTTCGGGCTTCCAGGCCAAGGGTATCAACCCGTTCTTCACCAACAACGCCGGGGAAGCCACCTTGCGCAATGTCGACAGCAACGGCTACCTGCTGCAGGGTTCCTACAAGCTGGGCAAGAATCGCCTGGCGCTGTCCTACGGCAAGACCAAGGACGACGGTAACGGCGTGGTCGGCAGCGGCGCGGATTATGAAACCCGTGGCATTGCCCTGTTCCATGACATCAACGACAACCTGAAGCTGGTGGCCGAGTACAACCAGTTCGAAATCCGCGGCCACGACACCAGTGCGCAGAATGAAGACACCGATACCTTTGCCGTAGGTGCGGTGCTCACCTGGTAATGACCTGGAATGGGATCAAAATGTGGGAGCGGGCTTGCTCGCGAATGCGGTGGATCAGTCAAATAAATACTGAATGACACACCGCTTTCGCGAGCAAGCCCGCTCCCACATTTTTTGATCTCATCCCATCGAAGGCCCCGACCCAGTACCCAAGTAGCATAGGTCGCCATCCCCTGCGTTCGTACACTTGAGCTTCAAAGGCGGAGGTGACCATGCAACAGGTGCACAGCGAAGGCGTCGTCACAGCCATGTCCCAGGCCAGCGAGGCGTGGCAGGTGGCTGACGAACTGGCCAGCCAGTTGTTGCACCCGTACCTGGGCTTTGTGTTGTTCTTCTGCTCCGCCACCTACGACCTGCAGGCCCTTGGTCAGGCTCTGCAACAGCGTTTCGGTGGCATCCGCGTGGTGGGTTGCACCAGCGCCGGCGAGATCACGCCCCAGGGTTACGGGCGCAATTGCGTGACGGCGGTAGGGTTTGACCATGCGCACTTTTCCATCGCCACCGAACTGATCGACCAGGTCGAGCACTTCAGCCTGATCGACGCGCAACAAATGGTCGAGCGCCTGGTGGGCGGCTGTCGCAGCAACACCCTGGCGCCGATCAAGGGCAACAGCTTTGCCTTGACCCTGCTCGATGGCCTTTCCAGCCGTGAAGAAATGGTCCTTGCCGCCTTGAGCGCGGCGCTCGGTGATATCCCGCATTTCGGCGGCTCGGCCGGTGATGACAACCACCTGACCCACACCCACGTGTATTTCGACGGGGTCTTTCATAGTGGCGCTGCGGTAGTGGTGCTGGTCAATACCTGGCTGGATTTCGAGGTGTTCACCACCCATCACATCCTGCCTCGCGCGCAGAAACTGGTGGTGACAGGGGCGGACGCCGCCTCGCGGCGGGTGTTTGAGCTGAACGCCGAACCTGCCGCCGAGGAATATGCGCGGCATATCGGCGTGGCGGTGGCGCAACTGGACCACCGGATTTTCGCCGCTCACCCGCTGGCGGTGCGCATCAACGACCAGTACTACGTGCGCGCAATCCAGCAGGTCCACGATGACCTGAGCTTGAGTTTCTACTGCGCGGTGGAAAACGGCATCGTCCTCACGGCCATGACCCCGGGGCCAATCCTGCCCAACCTGCAGACCCTGTTCGACGGCCTGCAAGCGCGTCTTGGCGACCTGCTGCTGACCATCGGCTGCGACTGTTTCTTGCGGCGACTGGAGCTCGAAGAGCACGGCACCCTGGAGCCGATCGGCGCCTTTTTGCGCGAGCAGCGGGTGATCGGGTTCAACACCTACGGAGAACAGTTCAATGGCATGCACATCAACCAGACCTTTACCGGGGTCGCCATTGCCCGTGGTCGACCCTCTGGACAGCGCTGAACTGCGCGCGCAAATCAGCGCCCTGCAGCAGGACAATTACAAGCTGGCGCGGATCAACGCCGCGCTGATCGAGCGCGTCGAATCGGGCGCGACCCGTGGCAACGACCCCTATGCGGCATTCCAGCATTCAGTGGTGCTGGCCGAGCAGGTGCGCGAACGTACCGATGCGCTCAACCAGGCCATGGCCGAACTCAAGGCCAGCAACCATCTGCTGCGCGATGCACGGCTGCGCGCAGAAACCGCGCACCAGCATTTGATCGATGCCATCGAGAGTATTTCCGATGCCTTCGTGCTGTTCGATCAGCACCAACATATCGTGTTGTTCAACAGTCGCTTTCAGGGATTCTGGAGCAACAGCCCGGTGCAGATTGTCGCGGGCATGGGCTTGCGCGAGGTCAAGCGGCTGATGACGGTCAACGGCCTGTTCACCGAAGAAGCCCACGGGCACGCCGAGGAAACCTTGTTCTACCGCCTGGATAACGGGCGTTGGCTGCAAGTCAGCGAACGGCCGACCCAGGACGGCGGGCGGGTGATTCTGTTTACCGATATCACCGACGTCAAACTGGCCGAAACCCTGCGCCGGGAACAAGCCGTCGCGCAGAAATCCCAGGAGAGTGAACGCTGGATCCGGTTGATCACCGACCATGTGCCAGCGTTGATTGCCTACCTCAATGCGGACCTAGTCTACGAGTTCACCAATAAGGTCTACGAGCAATGGTATTGCTGGGCCCAGGGCGCGATGCTCGGCAAAAGCCTGCGCCAGGCCCACAGCGAACAGCATTACCAGCGCCTGGAGGCCTACGTGGCGCAGGCGTTGGCGGGGGAGAGCGTGACCTTTGAGTTCGCCGAAACCAACATCAACCACCAGGAGCGTTACATGCTGCGCTCCTATGTGCCCAACCGCCTGGCCAGTGGTGAGGTGGTGGGGATTTTTGTGCTGATCCGCGACATTACCGAGCGCCGGCGCACCGCCGAGGCCTTGCATCAGGCCTATCAGAACCTGGAGCTGCGAGTACGTGAGCGTACGGCGGAACTGACCGCGCTCAACGACCAACTGCTGCAGGAAATCGACGAGCGCCGCCGCGTGGAGTCGCGCCTGCGTGAAGCCAAGCTGGAAGCCGAACAGGCCAACCTGTCGAAAACCAAGTTTCTCGCGGCGGTCAGCCATGACCTGTTGCAGCCGCTCAATGCGGCGCGCTTGTTCACTGGCGCCTTGCTGGAACGGCGCGACCCGGTGGCCAACGAGACCCTGGTGCGCAACGTCAGCAACTCCCTGGAAGATGTGGAAAACCTGCTGGGTACCCTGGTGGATATTTCCAAGCTCGATGCGGGGGTGATCAAGGCCGATATCGCACCGTTTGCCTTGAGCGAACTGCTGGACAACCTCGCCGCCGAATATACGCAAGTGGCGCGCAGCGAAGGCTTGCAGCTGCATTTCATTGGCTGCTCGGCCCTGGTGCGCAGCGATATCCAACTGCTGGCGCGGATCCTGCGCAACCTGTTGAGCAATGCCATTCGCTACACCTACGAAGGGCGTGTGGTGCTGGGTTGTCGGCGTGAGCATCAGCGCTTGTCGATCCAGGTCTGGGACACCGGCATGGGCATCGCCGAGGAGCGCTTGGAGGAGATTTTCCAGGAATTCAAGCGCGGCGATGTGCAACGCCCGGACCAGGATCGCGGGTTGGGCCTGGGCCTGGCGATTGTGGAGAAAATCGCCAGGATCCTCGGGCACCGGATCAGCGTGCGCTCGTGGCCGGGCAAGGGCTCGATGTTCAGTGTGGAGGTGCCGTTGAGCAGCAGCGCACCCAAGGCCTTGCCGATGCCGGTGATGAGCGAGCCGATGCTGGAGCGCTTGCAGGGCGCACGGGTGTGGGTGCTGGATAACGACGCAGCGATCTGCGCCGGCATGCGCACCTTGCTTGAAGGCTGGGGCTGCCAGGTGATTACCGCCTTGTCTGAGCAGGACCTGGCGCGGCAGGTAGACAACTACCATGCCCCGGCGGATTTGCTGATTGCCGACTATCACCTGGATGATGAACAAAATGGCGTGGACGCGGTGGCGAGGATCAATGCGCGGCGAGCCAGCGCGATCCCGGCGATGATGATCACCGCCAACTACAGCAATGAGCTGAAACTGCAGATCCGCGAACTGGGGCACACCTTGATGCACAAGCCGGTACGGCCGATGAAACTCAAGACTGCCATGAGCCACCTGCTAGGCCGCCCCTGAAGCATCCTTTGACAAGCAGGCTTGTTGTGGCGAGCGGGCTTGCCCCGCGCTGGGCTGCGTAGCAGCCCCAACAAGACCGCTGAGTTGTATCAGAGAGACTTAGGGGGCAGGTTTTGGGGCTGCTACGCAGCTC